>WHHJ01000002.1 GCA_014872655.1 Clostridia bacterium | reverse complement strand
ATATCTTGCTCCGAAGGCGCGGCAATTCCCAATAAAATTTCCGATCCGTCTGCATTTCGAGGATTTGCGTAAAAATCCGACATCCGAATCACGCGAACCCCTCGCTCGGCAGCTTGGCGACAAAAAGCTTCTGCATTTTTCTTTTGTAATCGCAAAACAGCATGAGAACTAACGGATTCTCGTCGGCAAACCGGTCTGGATTGAACAGGTATCCGCTCCAAAAGTTCTAGCAACACATCGCGCTTATGACGCAAAGCGTGACGTGTTTTTCGCACGTGCCGCAAAAAACAATCGCTGTCTAAAAAACGGCTGAGCGCCTGTTGTTCAAAACGAGACACGGTAGAAGAATAAGAACGGAATTTGCGCTCCGTAATCTCAAGCAAATCAAACGGAAGCACCATGTAAGACACGCGAACAGAAGGAGCTAATACACGAGAAAAAGATCCGATATAAATCACACTGGCGTTTTGATCCAAACCTTGCAAGCAGCGAACCGGCCGCCCGTCCAAATCAAACTCACCGCCGAAGTCATCTTCAATGATATATCTCTTTTCCCCCTGCTTCGAACCTCGATATGCCCAGTTTAACAGGTCCATCCGGCGACCTATGGGCATAGTAATTCCTGTTGGGAATTGATGAGAAGGTGTCACATAAACGATATCGGCACCGGAACGTTCCAAATCAGCAATGCAAATCCCCTCCTCATCTAAAGCAATACTGGAAAAATCTTTCGAGCAATTCCGCAAAACAGTTCGAACTTTCGGATAACACGGTTCTTCCACTGCAAATCGAGCGGCATCAAATATCTGGCATAACATGACTAACAACGATTCAATTCCAGCTCCTACCAATACCTGACGCTCATTACACTGTACGCCACGAACCGTATTCAAATACCGGCAAATACTTTCACGAAGTTCCAGATCTCCCCGAGTATCTCCGACAACTAAGAAGTCTTGCCCGTCTAAAATAGATTCGCGCATAAACCCAGCCCACTGCTTAAACGGAAAGATAGACGCATCCACTGCATTCATTCGCAAATCAAATCGAAAGGCTGGTTCTTGCTGATGCCTGTGCTTTTGCGGAGACCGGCCGGACGTTAATAATGGATCTACTCGGCAAACATAAAATCCGGAACGTGGACGAGACTGAATATACCCTTCATCACTCAGCATATCATATGCCGTCTGAACCGTAATCACACTCACACCCAGTTGCTGAGCCAACCGTTTTTTAGAAGGCAGCTTTTCGCCAAAACACAATTTTCCGCAAATAATCCGTTCGGCAATTTTTTCATAAATTTGCCGATACATGGGTTGATCGTGCTGCCGATTTAATTCAGAAGCAAATAAATCCATCGATTTTTCCTCCTTTTCCTCTTGTTTATGTTAACATAAATCCGGGTTTTTTGCAAGAAAAAAATCATTACTGTATATCAAAAAAACAAAGAGCAAAATACTCCATGCATAAAAAACGAATTCTGCCGATTTTTTCACAAAAACTCTTTTCAAATACAAAAAATTATGATATAATATATCGTGAAACATTTTAATGTAGATCTTAAAGCTAAAAACCTTTTTTAAACCGTAGAAAAAAGGGTATTTGTATTTAACAGGATCTCTGATTCAAGGAGCCCGCAATGAAAAAATTTCAGACATGGCTATTTCCTTCTATTTCTTTTGCGTGTATGGCACTGGTATTTTTCCTCCCAGTGCTGTATTTGCCTGCGCTGATTGTTGCAAGTATGTATTTTGCCGTGTCGCTGGCTACCAATAAGTCTGCTATTGTCCCGCTCATTTCTGTATTTGTTTTTATCGGCATGCTTTTTGTAACCGGTAGCATTGCCCAAGCACTGATTTATATCATGCTTTTTGTTCCGATCGGAACAGTTTTGGGCATGATGTACCGAAAAAAAGGAACGCTGAACGATATGATTTTATTGTCTCTGTTGACAGTAGGAATCATGGCCCTATTAATTACTTGTGCCTATATTATGGAGGTCAGCCCGTCCTTTTCTGTACAAGACGCATTGGAACCTTTTAAAGAGAGCATTAATCAAATTTCAAGTGATATCTATAATGCAATTTCTGTTTACGCGAATTTGCAGCAGAACCAAACGACTTTCCAAGCCTTGCTTGCAATGGGCAAAGAAGGATTTGCAAATTCTGTTTTTACCAGTTTAACCTATCAGATGCCTATTATTTTAGGAATTATTGCAATGGCAGTTACCTTTATTGATTATTTCTGGATGAAAAAAGTACTGTCCAGTCTAAAAATGGACACCTCTTTTATGCAAGATTTCGGACAAGTACGAATCAGTAAAACAGGGGCCGTGTTATATGTAATCAGTCTCTTATTTTACTTTATGCTAAATGTCACCTCCGGAACAACTGCATTTTCGCTGATTATCTATATCTTTGTTACCATTTTAGGTGTTGCACTTAGTTTTGCCGGATTATCTTTAGTCTATCATGTTTTACAAAGACGAACGGGCCTTTCACGATGGGTTAGAATATTGATCATTTTAGCAATTCTAGTGATCGGCATTTTTATTTCCCTGTTCTTTTCTTTTCTGGCTTTACTGGGAACACTTGATGCCTACTACGATGTTAGAAAACATCTGGATGGAGGGGACGTACTATGAAAAACAAAATTTTCGAACATGTCGTCCGACGGCTTCACTACATTCTTATTATCACATTAGCCATTTTTTTATGTGTAACTGATTTTAATACAACCGCTCGGATTTTTCTGATTGTATCCGGCGCATACATTTTGATGTATGAACTCTACCTATACTTTTCAACCCATTCAGCAAAAAAATTATCAAACGATATTATTTCCATGCTGGACCTTACTTCCCAAAGAAGACTCACGGAGTACCCTATTCCTATTTTGATTTCAAACAAAAACGGAACCGTTTTATGGTACAATGACAGTTTCCTTTCTGTTGCAGATGAGAATGAAATTATTAAGTTAAAAAATGTCAATAAAATTGACAGTCGATTATTGACTCGAAGACAATCGAAAATTTATTTTTCCGGAAAATATTTTACCGTATATATGGACTGCAGCATTATCAATAATCGGGAAATGTATGTACTGTATTTTATTGACATGACGCAACTGCAACAATTACAGCAAAAATATAACAGACAAAAAACGGTCATTGCACATATCCTGATTGATAATTATGATGAGCTGTTTCAAAACTCTAAAGATTCTGAGCGAAGTGTGGCCACTTTATCCATCGATAATATGATTGATCAATGGGCACAATCCGTGAATGGCGTTTTAAGAAAAATAGATAAAGAATCTTATCTGTTTATTTTCAAAAATGAAGATTTATCTATTTTTACCGATGAGCGCTTTTCGATTTTAGATCAAGTTAGAACCCTTGAAATTGCTGCTGGAATTGCCCCAACGATTTCTATCGGTATCGGACTAAGTTCAAAAAGTTTATCCGACTGTGATGAACAGGCACGCCTGGCTTTAGACATGGCATTGAGCCGAGGTGGCGACCAGGCTGTCATCAAAACTCCGGACGGATTTGAATTTTTTGGCGGAACATCAAAAGGCATTGAAAAACGTTCTAAGGTAAAATCTCGAGTTGTAGCCGGAGCTTTTGGGGAACTGTTAAAGCAAACAGACACCTTATTGGTTATGGGTCACCAGATGTCAGATTTTGACAGTCTTGGCGCCTGTGTAGGTATGGCAAGAATCGGCTTAGAAACCGGGAAAAAGGTCGGAATCGTATACGATATCACAAACAGTATGGCCAATCAGCTTTACGAAACACTGATTCCTGATAAACAGATATCCTCCTTGTTTGTGTCCGCAGAGCAGGCCCTGATTATGGCCGGACCCAAAACGCTTGTCTGCGTTGTGGACACCCATCGCAAAGACTATACGACGATGCCCAAATTGTTGGATTACGCCTCAAAAATTATGGTTGTAGACCATCACCGCAAAGCGGCAGATTTTATTGAAAATGCAGATATCTTTTTCCATGAACCCTATGCATCCAGCACATGTGAAATGGTTGCAGAATTGATTCAATACATGAATATCAATCGCATTCCGGCGGTCGAAGCAGAGGCCATGCTGAGCGGAATATACCTGGATACCAAAAGTTTTTCAATCCGCACCAACCGGCAAACCTTTGAGGCATCTTCGTTCTTACGGAAGATGGGTGCTAATACTGTTCAAATCAAAAAACTTTTCCAAACAGACATGCAAACATATATGCAGCGCACAAAATTAGTGGAAAGCGCTGTTTTGTACAAAAAAACAGCAGCGATTGCCGTATGGAAAGGTGATCAAGGGCCACAATTTAAAATTGCAGCCTCTCAGGCTGCTGATGAGATGCTAAACATCGAAGGAGTTCAAGCGGCATTTACATTATTTGCAGACAAACAAGGAATTGTTAATATTTCAGGCCGTTCCTTTGGGGCTGTTAACGTACAGTTGATTATGGAAAAACTGGGCGGAGGCGGACACCAAACCATGGCAGGTGTTCAACTTAAAAATATCAGTCTTGATGAGGCTGTGAAAAAATTACAAAAGGCCATTGACGAATATTTTCTACAAACAAATTTTCACACAGAAAGGTGATTGACAATGAACGTAATCTTACAACAAGATGTCAAAGCGCTTGGAAAAGCGGGACAAATGGTTAAAGTAAGTGACGGATATGCACGTAACTTTTTATTTCCTAAAAAATTAGCGGTAGAGGCCAACGAGGCTAATATCAATCAAATGAATACACAAAACGAAGCAAAGGCTTTTCATAAAGCAGAAGAAAAAGCAGCCGCACAGAAAAAATGCGATGCCTTAAAAGATCAGATTGTTACACTCAAAGCAAAAGCAGGCGCCGGAGGAAAATTGTTTGGCACCATCACCTCCAAAGAAATTGCGGCTGAACTGCAGGCACAAAAAGGAATCGAAATTGATAAGAAAAAAATCCTTTTATCGGAACCTATTAAGGCGTTTGGAACTTATCGGGCAGATGTGAAGCTCTATCCCGAAATTTCTGCACAAATTCACATAAAAGTTGTTGAAGGATAAGGATAAATGGCTGAAAATAAACCTGCAGTTGATTATTCTGCATTGGAAGAACAACGAAAACTCCCCTACAGTTTAGAAGCGGAACAAGCTGTTTTAGGGAAAATTTTAATTAACCCTGAAACTTTTTCTAAAGTTGCGGGGATTCTGACACCGGACAGCTTCTACATTGACCGACATAAGGTAATTTTTAGCGCAATGAGTGAGCTGTTTAATTTATCAGAACCCATTGAACCGCTTCGGCTACTTGAAATTTTACGGGATAACGGAGATTTTCGAACAGAAGAAGATAAGATGTATTTAGTCTCGCTTGCCGAGACTGCTTCTGTTGTGTCCAAAACAGAATACTATATTCGGGTTGTTAAAGAAAAATATACGCTGCGCAAAACGATTGAAATTTGCGAACAAGTCGGAAAGATGTGTTATGAGAACGAGAATCCTGAAAAAGTTCTCGATATCGCATCACAAAAGCTGTTCGACTTGGAATCCAATGAAAACAGCGGAGAGCTGGAAACCTTACAACATCTGGTACGACAGGAATTTAACAGAATCCAGGAAATGAAAAATGACACAACCGGCAAATTTGATGCGATTAAAGTAGGCATCAGCGATTTTGACACCTTTGTCGGGGGTCTTAATAAAAGCGATTTGGTTATTCTTGCAGCACGTCCCGGTGTCGGAAAAACTTCTTTTGCGCTGAATGTTGCTTACAATATAGCCATCTCCAATCAGTTTAATCCGAAAAAGACGGTTGTGTTCTTTTCTTTAGAAATGTCTAAAGAACAGTTAGCACGTCGTGTCATCTCTACGGCGTGCGGCATTGACCATGACGCATTGCAAAAGGGAACGATCAACGATAATCAGTGGAGTGATTTATGGGAATTTTGCTGTAAGCGATTAGCGGGTACAAGTTTTAAATTTGATGAAACTTCTACAATCACTGTTGCCGAGATGAAAGCAAAACTCCGAAGAGAAAAAAATCTCGGGTTGGTTGTCATTGACTATCTGCAGTTGATGGGCTCCGGTGTTAGTCAAAACCGTGTTCAAGAAATTGCAGACTATACGCGGTCTATCAAATTGATGGCAAAAGAACTGCACGTTCCGGTCATTCTTTTATCGCAGTTGAGCCGCGGCATCACCAGCCGTGAAGATAAAACACCGCAACTTTCCGACCTTCGAGATTCCGGATCCATTGAGCAGGATGCTGACGTTGTTATTTTTCTGGACCGTCCGGAAACTTACGCGCCCAACACCCCTAAAAAAGGTATTTGTACGCTTTGGATCAGCAAGAACAGACATGGTAAAACAGGTCACTTCGACGTACACTGGGATGGCAGCCATACACGCTTTAATTCTATTGACAGGTCTTTGCCGCCCAATGCGATTCCGGATGAACCTCAAAAATAAATAATAGGTAGATTGATGAAAAACAAAAACACAGCTCAGTTTGAAAAAACTGTTTTTCAAACGATTCAAAATCATGGCTTATTCGATCATTGCACCGGTATTGTTGCCGCCGTATCAGGTGGACCGGACTCGATGGCATTGCTGCACTTTTTAATCAAAAACCTACCGCAATATCCGATTGTTGTAGCACATATTCATCACGGTCTGCGCGCGCAAGCCGATGCAGAGCAACAAATGGTACAGGAATATTGCCGGATAAATCGGGTTCCGTTTTATGCACACCAAGCCAATATCCGGCAAACAAAATCACCCGGAACATCTATCGAGCAATATGCCCGAACCGTTCGGTATGCCTTTTTTGAGCAAATTCGCACCCAACATCAATTTTCACATATTGCAACGGCCCACAACGCAGATGACAGCACAGAAACTTTTTTTCTCGACCTGCTGCGGGGATGCGGCACGGCAAGAACCATTCAGCCCAAAAGGTTAACGCCGAACGGCGCTGTTTTGATTCGTCCTTTTATTCAGATTCCAAAATCTGCAACGGAAACCTACTGTAACCAAAACCAGGTTCCGTTTGCACTGGATCAAACTAATTTTGAGAATTGTTGTACTCGAAACAAATTGCGCAATGACATATTGCCCCAACTCAGGCAAATCAATCCTAACCTCAATCAAACAATCAATCGTTTTTCACAAATCGCTCAAACGGATGACTATTTTTTAAACGAGCAGGCAGCAAAACTCTTCAAGCAAGCTTCGGAAAACGGGCAGCTGCATATTAAGAAATTACGCAAAGCACATGATGCGGTATTATCCAGAGTTGTACGTGATTACACAGCACAACGGGGAGTTCAGATTTCTTATCCGATTACCCGGCAAATTATTCAAATAATCCGAGGAAAATCTTCTTGCGCCGAAACAGATATCGGTCAAAATCTCAAAGTACAACGGTGTTACGACATGCTCCGTATCCGGTCCGACAACGATCCCCCGCTTTCTCCAATCGCATGCCGAAAGCTATTTGCAGGGCCTAATATCTTAGATGACAACCGAATCTTACTTTTGGATTATACCCCTACTAAGGCAGATATCCCCAAAGAATATATTACAGATTTATATGTTCGCTCCCCCAAACAGGCCGACACCATAAAACTACGACGCAGAGGAACCAAAACACTCAAAAAACTTTTTATCGACAGTAAAGTGCCGCGTGAACTGCGTTCGCAAATCCCGGTCATTGAATATCAGGGTAAGGTAATTTATGTCTTTGGTTTTGGCTCTGATGAATGCTGTTCCGCGGACTCAGAAGGCTATAAAGTATCTGTTTTTTCCAGAAAAACCAAATAAAAACATAAAAAATTAAGAATTGATAAAAAAGTTACATTTAGTTTGAAATTTACATGATAAAAGCATATATAATATAGAAGTATCAATGATATAGGAGTATGATATGGCAGATAAACTTACAACGTACATATCCGAGCAGCAAATTCAGCAGGCTGTTTGCCGGATTGCAAAAGAAATCGAAGCCGATTATAAAAACAAACCGGATTCCAATTTGTTATTGGTAGGAATCTTAAAAGGTTCTACCGTTTTTATGACAGATTTAATGCGAAAAATTGATATGCCGCTGGCCATCGATTTTATGTCTGTATCCAGTTACGGAAAAGGAACAGCTTCGACCGGAAATGTAAAAATCAATATGGACCTGAATATCAATGCTTCTGATTATGATATCATTATTGTTGAAGATATTTTAGACAGCGGCTATACCTTATCTAAATTGATTCAACTGCTTAATACCCGAAAACCAAAATCTTTAAAAGTCTGCACACTGCTGGACAAACCGGAACGCAGAAAAGCAGAAGTACGACTGGATTATTGCGGAATGCGTATTGAAGATAAATTTATTGTCGGATACGGACTCGACTATGGAGAACGTTACAGAAACCTTCCTTACATAGCGATTATCGAACCGGACACAAACAAGTAAAAGAGGTGGACAAATGAAAAAATACAGAAGTTTTGGCATTTATGCGGCGTTGATCTTAATACTGGCGCTGGTAGTGATGTTGTTGATGTCCGGAACATCTACACGAAAGCTGAAATATACCGATATTATCAACGAATTTAAAGACGGAAAGGTTGAATCGTTTGTCATTGACAACACGACCTTGAAACTCCAACTCAAAGAAGAAATCGACGGGACCAAAGAACAATCTTTTGAACTGTACAGCGTTGCTCTGTTTTTGGAAGACGTTGATCCCTACATCAAAACCGTGGATGCTGAAACAGGGCAATCCACATACAATATGGAATTTGACACGATTCCGGCAGGTCAAACGCCTATTTGGTTATCTATTATCCCCTATGTTCTGTTTGGCGGAATCATGATTTTCTTTGTCATCATGATGATCAACCAAATGAACGGCGGCGGCGCAAAAGGCGCAATGAGCTTTGGAAAAGCCCGATTAAAATTAGGCTCTGATTCCAAGAAGAAAGTCATGTTCAAAGACGTTGCCGGAGCAGAGGAAGAAAAAGAAGAATTGATTGAAGTGGTGGATTTCTTAAAAAATCCACAGAAATTCACAGAGATCGGCGCTAAAATTCCCCGAGGTATTTTAATGGTAGGCGCACCGGGAACCGGTAAAACCTATTTGGCAAAAGCCACTTCCGGAGAAGCCGGCGTTCCGTTTTTCTCTATTTCAGGCTCTGATTTTGTAGAGCTGTATGTTGGTGTAGGTGCGTCGCGTGTCAGAGACACGTTTGAACAAGCCAAAAAGAATGCCCCTTGTATCATCTTTATCGATGAAATTGATGCGGTAGGCCGTCAAAGAGGCGCAGGTCTCGGCGGCGGACACGACGAACGCGAACAAACATTGAACCAGTTACTTGTTGAAATGGACGGATTTGAAGAAAATGAAGGCGTCATCGTCATGGCAGCCACAAACCGTCCAGACGTACTGGACAGTGCATTATTGCGGCCAGGCCGTTTTGACCGGCAAATTGTGATTCATCTGCCGGATGTAAAAGCACGGGAAGCTATTTTGAAAATTCATGCAAAGAACAAGAAAATTGGTGACGATGTCAGCTTTGCACACATTGCAAAATCCACCGCAGGGTTTTCACCTGCTGATTTGGCCAACATTTTAAATGAAGCTGCGCTGCTTGCGGCCAGAAGAAAACATGATAAAATTTCTTCTGCAGACGTGGATGACGCCATTTTGAAAGTTATTGTCGGCGTAGAGAAAAAGTCGGCCCGCATGTCTGAAAAAGACAAAAAAATTACAGCCATTCATGAATCCGGACACGCAATCGCGTCTACTTTCCTTGAATACACCGATCCGGTGCATGAAATTTCAATTATTCCACGAGGTCTGGCAGGCGGCTATACCTACTATGTGCCAAAGGAAGAAAAAAATTACTCTTCTAAAAATGAAATGCTGGACGAACTGGTTGGTCTGCTGGGCGGCCGAGTGGCTGAAGAAATCTGTTTACATGATGTATCAACCGGAGCATCCAATGATATTCAGCGCGCAACTCAAATTGCCCGCAATATGGTAACCCGATACGGTATGTCTGATAAAGTGGGACCGATGTCTTTTGGTTCTGACCATAACGAGGTATTCCTGGGGAGAGACTTAGCTGCACATCAGGACGCATCCGAAGCACTGGAATCTCTGATCGACAGCGAAATCAAAAAACTGCTGGACGACGCTTACGCCAAAGCGACTCAGATTTTGACCGAACACAAGGTACAGCTTGAAAAAGTAGCCTCTTATTTGATTGAACGCGAAAAATTATCCGAAGCAGAATTCAAAAAGATCTTGGCTGGAGAAGAATTATCATCAACATTCGACGACGCTCAAAAAGAGTCTCAGACGAAGGACAATCCGACTTCTTCTGAAGAAAAATCGGAAAATACGGATAAAGCCGAACAGTAACAAAGCAACAATAAAAGCCGCAAACCTCATTATAAAAGGTTTGCGGCCTTATTTTTTTCAAAAGATAAAGGCATTATACCATGAAACAAAAATGCTTGCTTGCAAAGGCATTTTTGCGAAGCCGTCAATAACGCAGGCGCATGAAATGCGCTCCGGGCGAAAGCCCTAAGGCTTGCAAAGCAAGACTTTCTGCGCATATTATACCACAAAAAGGCTCTCTGAGAAACAGAGAGCCTTTTCTTTTCATCTTAAGATCCGAGAGGTTTTCAATAAGGTTTTCAATAAACAAATAATGATTTTCGTTTATTAAAATAAATACACGAGATTGTGATCCATACCACAGCAGAAATCAAAGACGATACTATAGACGGCAAGACGGATGACCAATATGCAACAGGATCCACCATTCCGTTTGTACATAAGTACTGACATACGATATATAAAAAACTAAGAATCGTAGCAGCTCCATACAACATCACATAAGTCATCAAAGCATAAGACCTGAATTGGGATAGCCAAAATCTCACGCAAATCGCATAAATACCCAAAACAATCAACAAAATGCCATACACATAATCGGCAATGATCATATCCGGATAGAAAGAATAAATATCTTGTGAAGATACACCTCCCAGAATAGGCCAATACGCTCCGGTAAACATAAGAATTGCCATAAAAAAATAAAACGCCATGGCAGCAAAAAGTTGAAAATAGATAATAAACTTATAAAATCCTAACTTCTGCGCTGCTATATACTGAGAAGGATTTAATCCATTCGGAAAGCATTTGGACAAATGCTGGTCCGGAACACCCACATAAACGCTTGGACCAGAATTTATAACACTTCCCACATTGGCTTGTGCCGAATAATCAATTGCAATCGCAGACCCGCAATAAGGACAATACCGATCCTGTTCCGATACTGCGGCGCCGCAATGTTTGCAATACATAAATAGCCCCCCTTATTTTCATCATTGCCAACCCTAAAAAATCAGATATCTATTGCTGACGCTTTAAATAATCCACATGCAGCAATTCGTGCGTTCTGCCTTTCAATAATCCGGCATACAGTTCTTTCATCACCGGATTTTCGTCCGGAGACTTCATACTGCTGACCTTATCCGTATTATAAAGACCGTCGCTTCTGCGCTGTTTAGACTTTTTGGGAACGAACGGCTGCCCACCGCCGCAAATACAGCCGCCAGGACAAGCCATCACCTCAACAAAGTCATAATGCACTTGTTTGTTTTTTATCTTCTCGATCAGATTTTCGGCATTTCTTAGCCCACTGACTACCGCTATCTGAACAAGTTTCCCATCGACGGTTACTTCGGCATGTTTCACTCCCTTTAATCCGCGAACGCCCTGAAAGGCAATTTCACGCATCGCTTTTGCCGATTTATCTTCTGAAATGCGCCGTAAAACAGCTTCCGTAACACCGCCGCTTACGCCAAAAATCACGCCTCCTCCGGATTTTAAAGCAAACGGCATATCTAATCCATCCGGTTCAATATCCGAGAACAAAATACCGGATTCTTTAATCATCTGAATCAGTTCCTGTGTCGTAATCACATAATCTACGTTCGACAATCCGTTTTTACGAAATTCCTCCCGCTGTGCCTCAAATTTCTTTGCCGTACACGGCATAACTGCTACATGCTTATAACAAACGCCGTCTTTCTTTGTTTCGTTATGTGCTCGAAGCACCGACGCAAACATTTGCATAGGAGATCGACAAGTAGAAAGATATGGTAAAATATCCGGATGCTTTTTCTCACAAAACTGTATCCAAGCCGGACAACAGGATGTAAACAACGGCATTTGAGCGGTTTTTCCTTCTGAAAATTTCTGTACAAATTCAGCAGCTTCTTCCATAACGGTTAAATCTGCCGCTGTCGAGGTGTCATATACCTCATCAAATCCCATATGACGCAGAGCCGTAACCACTTTCCCCATACAATCTTCACCGTCACTGAGTCCGAATTCACGCCCAATCGCAACCCGAACAGCGGGAGCTACCTGAACAGAGACTCGTACCGCAGGATCATCCAACAATTTCCAAACCTGTTCTACATGATTTTTTACCACAATCGCACCGGTCGGACAGGCCAACGAGCATTGTCCGCACCCCACGCACCCTGTCTCGGGCAACGGTTTATTAAACGCCGTTCCGATATACATCTTTGATCCTCGATTGATAAAATCAATCGCACCGACAGCCTGAATCTCGTCACAAACCCGCACACAGTCCCCGCAAAGAATGCACTTGCTGGCATCGCGCGTGATACAAACCGACGAATCGTCTACTCGGGGTTTAGGAGATGTATTCGGAAACCGAACATCGCTGATATTAAATCGAATCGCCAGACTTTGTAATTTACAATGTCCATTGTTGGAGCATGTCGTACAATCCCTGCAATGGTCGGCAAGTAAAAGTTCCAAGATCATCTTACGGTATTTTCTGAGCCGCTCGGTATTAGTACGAATATTCATCCCGGGACGAGGCGGCGTAGAGCAAGCCGCTTCCAATCCGCCACGCTCATTTTCTACCATGCACATCCGGCAAGCGCCATATACAGACAAATCCGAATGGTAACAAAAGGTAGGCATCTTGACCCCTACTTTGCGAATCAGTTCCAGTAAATTTTTTTCTCCGTTTATCGCAACAGGCATCCCGTCTATTGTCATCATCTGTGTCTGATCCATCTTTAGCCCTCCTTAATCGCATGAAATGCACAAGCATCAATACATGTTCCGCACTTGATACATTTGCCGGAATCTATTACAAAGGCGGATTTTATCTGCCCGCTGATCGCACTGACAGGACAGACTCTGGAACACTTCGAACAACCACGGCATAAATCCGGATCAATGTAAATCCGCTTTAATTTCTGGCAAGCGCCGGCAGGACATTTTTTATCATAAATATGAGCCTCATACTCTGCCCTAAAATTTTTAATCGTGCTGATGACAGGCAGCGCAGCCGTTTTTCCCAAACCGCACAGAGCCGTTGAAGAAATCGTATCCGCCAGTTCTTCCAACAATTCGATATCGCCATCACGGCCTTCTCCGGCAACAATTCGCTCCAAGATTTCCAACATACGCTTCGTTCCCTCCCGGCAGGGCACACACTTACCGCAGGATTCGTTTTGCGTAAAATTCATAAAAAACCGTGCAACTTCTACCATACAGGTTTTTTCATCCATAACTACCAGGCCGCCGGAACCGATCATGCCGCCGGCTTTTTTCAAACTATCAAAATCTAACGGTAAATCCAGATCCGCCGTAATCAGACAGCCCCCGGACGGACCGCCGATCTGAACCGCTTTAAAGGTTCCGCCGTCACGCATTCCGCCGCCGATATCAAAAATGACATCCCGCAACGTAGCCCCCATCGGAACTTCAATCAACCCGGTATTCACAATATTTCCCGTCAGGGCAAAGGCTTTCGTTCCAGGACTGTTTTCCGGGCCCACGGTTTTGTACCAGTCAGCTCCTTTTCGGATAATGATCGGCACATTGGCATAAGTCTCTACATTATTTAAAACGGTCGGTTTATCAAACAAACCATGTTCCACCGTGCGCGGAGGTTTGACACGCGGCATCCCCCGTTTACCTTCGATAGAAGAAGTCAGCGCACTGCCTTCACCACAAACAAACGCACCGGCGCCTCGGCTGATATGAATTCTAAAACAAAAATCCGTTCCTAAAATATGATCGCCTAATAAGCCCAGCTGCTCCGCCTGCTCAATAGCAGTACGCAGACGCATAACTGCCATCGGATATTCGGCTCGGACATAGATATATCCCTCGTCGGCACCGCACGCAATCCCGGCAATCATCATTCCTTCCAGCATTCGATGTGGGTCGCCTTCCATAATACTCCGGTCCATAAAAGCGCCGGGGTCTCCCTCATCACCATTACATACAATATACTTTTTATCGGCCTGATTCCGACGAACCTGACTCCATTTTTTCCCCGTCGGAAATCCACCGCCGCCACGACCGCGCAAATTCGAATCGGAAATCTCTGCAATAATATCATCGGCAGACATATCAAACAATGCCTTTTCAAAAGCCTCATAGCCACCGATGCCGATATATTCTAAAATTGACGTTGCATCAATATGCCCGCAATGTTCCAATACCATTCGGGTCTGTTTTTTATAAAACGGAATATCTTCCTGCCGACGATACATCACGCCGTCCCGTTGATATGCCAACCGTTCAATATGTTCACCTTTCAAAATGGTCCGGTCTACAATCTCTTCACAATCTGAAAGCTGAACCTTCACATACAAATAACCGAACGGCTCAATACGTACTAACGGCCCCATTTCACAAAATCCGTGACATCCGCTCTTTTTTAATCCTACACTATCTTGGTGAGGTTCTTTTTGCAATTCCACCGAACATGCTATTCCGCGGTCTTGCATGAGTTGTTTTAATCTTTCAAAAATATCCAAAGAACCGCTGGAAACACAACCGGTTCCACCGCAGACCAAGATGCGTTTTTTCTCCTGCTCGATAGAGTGCCTGTATACAGCCCTCAAATCATCCAATTGCTGTCTTGAGTTTAGCATGCTACAGTTCCTCCTTTAATTTTGCAATCAATTCCGATGCCTTTTCCGGCGTCATAGAAGGATGAACCACATCGTTCACCGTCAATGCCGGCGCCAGTCCGCAGGCACCCAAGCAAGATACCGTTTCTACTGTAAAAGCCAGATCGTCTGTTGTACGCTTTTGCTCCGAAAGATTCAATTCCTCTCTTAACCGCTTTAAAATCGGAACGGATTTCCGAACATGGCAGGCGGTTCCGTCACAAACCCGGATCACGAATTTACCTTTGGGTTCCAACGAAAAATTCTCATAAAACGTAGCAACACTGTAAATCTTTGTTTCGCTGACTCCCAACCGCTGAGCCATGCGAGCAAAAACAGGTTTTGGCAAATAACGATAATGTTCTTGAACATCCTGCAATACCGCAATGATCGCAGACGGCGATGCCCCGTGATTATCAATAATCTGATCCACAACCGAAAAATCAAACGCTTCCATATCCCGATTGTTCTCCCCTCTTCAATCTGACTTCTATTTTATGCGTCTACATAATAAAAGTTTGCAGAAAAATCTGCAAAGTTTTCAAATATATTATACCATACAACCCTTTGTTTGTCTATAAAATCCATGTAAACCCTTAACTAAATCGAATGCGCGTTTTTTGTGCAATCAGACCATTTTCCCGTCAAATTTAACAAATAAAAAGAACCAAATATCTCTAAAAGAGACACCTGGTTCCTTTTATTACTTTTTAATTAAAAAGATCTTTAACCTTATCCCAAAACGACCGATTTTTTTCATACGACCGACCGGTTGTTTCTGCTTCAAATTGCTTTAAAATATCTTTCTGTTTCGCATTCAAATTCTTAGGAATCTCCACCAGCAGCGTTACCAACATATCGCCACGTCCCCGTGAATTTAAACGTGGAACTCCCTTCCCGCGGAACGTAATAACAGTATGAGACTGCGTCCCTTCGGGAATGCGATAATCGATATAATCCCCGTCAATCGTCGGGATTTTGATGGTGCTGCCAAGCGTAGCTTGAATCAATGTAATCGGAATATCACAATAAATATCAAATTCTCTACGTGTAAAAATCGGATGTGGTGTTACGCGGATCCCGATGTGCAAATCTCCATTCGGCCCGCCTTTCAAACCCTGTCCGCCTTCTCCTCGCATGGACAGCGTATTCCCATTGTTTACACCTGCCGGAATATTGACCGTAATCGTTCTGGATTTGCGAACTTGACCGGTTCCGCTGCAGTTTTTACAAGGCTCTTTGATAATTTTCCCAGTTCCGCCGCACTGCGAACAGGGGCGTTCGGTCTGCATCGCGCCAAACATCGTCTGAGAGACCTGTCTGACAACGCCGCTGCCCTTACAGGTAGGACAAGTTTCGGCTTGTGTCCCTTTTGCAGCACCTGTTCCGTCACATTCATCACATTTTTCCATACGACGAATATTTACCGTTTTTTGACAGCCAAAGACAGCTTCTTGAAAACTTAACGTAACCTGAGCAGAAACATCTTCCCCGGGAATTGCAGAAGAACGACGCCGGCTGGTACCGCCAAATCCGCCTCCGAAAAAGCTTCCGAAAATATCGCCCAAATCTCCAAAGTCAATATTGGTTGTATAACTGCCCGCACCGCCGCCGCCATAAGACGGATCGACTCCGGCATGCCCAAATTGATCATAACGACTGCGTTTTTCCTTATCGGATAAAACCGCATACGCTTCATTCACTTCTTTAAAGTGCTTTTCAGCTTCTTTATCACCCGGATGCAAATCCGGATGATATTGTTTAGCAAGTTTACGATAAGCCCGTTTTAACTCTTCTTCGCTTGCCGATTTTCCAACGCCTAAAACCTCATAATAATCTCTTTTATCCGCCATTCAAAAAATCTCCTTTTGGGGCTGCCCGCAGACAGCCCCAAACATCACTCAATCTTTATTCTTTCTTGTCGTCTTTCTTATCGGCATCCACTTCATAGTCGTTAACCTCTACCGTGCCATCCGACTGAGCACCTGCGGCTTGCGCACCTGCAGCTCCTTGAGCTTGTTGTGCTTGCTGATACAACTTATCCGCAATCTTATAGAACCGCTGCTGCAATTCTTCTTTGGCTTTTTTAATCGCTTCAATATCCGATCCGCTCAAAGCCTGACGAACAGCTGCAATCTGTTCTGTAATGGGAGCTTTTTCCTCGGCAGAAACCTTATCTCCGGCATCTTCAAGGCTCTTTTCGATTTGATAGCACATTTGTTCCGCTTCGTTACGAGCCTCAACTTCTTCTCTCTTCTTCTTGTCTTCTGCCGCAAACTTCTCTGCATCTTGTACTGCTTTTTCTACTTCTTCTTTCGACATATTGGTCGATGCGGTAATCGTGATGTGCTGCTCATTTCCGGTACCTAAATCTTTTGCAGAAACGTTTACAATACCGTTTGCGTCAATATCAAACGTTACCTCGATTTGCGGAGTCTGTTTGCGGGCAGGCGGAATATTATCCAGATTAAATCTGCCTAATGTTTTATTGTCTGCCGCCATTTCACGTTCGCCCTGCAAAACGTGAACTTCAACAGAGGTCTGATTATCCGCAGCAGTTGTAAAGATTTGACTCTTCTTTACAGGAATGGTTGAGTTTCTGTCAATAATCTTTGTCATAATACCGCCATAGGTCTCAACACCCAAAGAAAGCGGAGTAACATCCAACAAAACAAGTCCTTCAACGTCGCCGCCCAGGATACCGGCCTGAATTGCCGCACCTACTGCAACGCATTCGTCCGGATTGATGCCCTTATGAGGTTCTTTGCCTGTAAACTTCTTAATCGCTTCCTGTACGGCCGGGATTCTGGAAGAACCGCCAACAAGCAGGATTTTATCGATTTTATCAACCGTCAGTCCCGCATCATCCAACGCTTTGCGCACCGGCGTCATCGTTGCTTCTACCAAATCTGCTGTTAACTCGTTGAATTTTGCTCGGGTCAGTGTTACATCCATATGTTTCGGACCGGTAGCATCCGCGGTAATAAACGGCAAGTTGATGTTGGCGCTGGTCATACCCGAAAGTTCGATCTTTGCTTTTTCAGCAGCTTCCTTTAACCGCTGCATCGCCATTTTATCTGCAGACAAATCGATTCCGTCTGACTTTTTGAATTCATCTACCAAGTACTTCATAATACGCTCGTCAAAGTCGTCGCCGCCCAGCCGTGTATTACCATTAGTAGAAAGAACTTCAAATACGCCGTCTCCGATTTCCAAAATAGAAACATCGAAAGTTCCGCCGCCAAGGTCATATACCATAATCTTTTGTTCGGCTTCCTTATCTACACCATATGCAAGCGCCGCAGCTGTCGGTTCATTGACGATTCTTTCAACATTCAAACCGGCAATTGTTCCGGCATTTTTAGTAGCCTGACGCTGTGCGTCATTAAAATAAGCAGGAACTGTAATAACAGCCTGAGTCACTTTTTCACCCAAATAGGCTTCGGCGTCGGCCTTTAATTTTTGCAAAATCATGGCCGAAACCATTTCCGGAGTATACTCTTTATCGTCAATCTTTATTTTTTCGGCTGTTCCCATTTTTCTCTTAATAGAAATAATGGTTCTGTCCGGGTTGGTAATAGCTTGCCGTTTTGCTACTTGACCAACCATTCTTTCACCTGTTTTAGAAAATGCAACAACAGACGGAGTCGTTCTTGAACCCTCGGCGTTTGCAATAACAACCGGTTCTCCGCCTTCCATAATCGCCACGCATGAATTCGTGGTACCTAAGTCTATACCAATAATTTTTCCCATAATGATGCCTCCCAATATTACTAACTTATTATTAAATGATATATTATAGTATTGACATTATTGAACAACTTTAACAAGAGCATGCCGAATAATCTTATCCCCGATCCGATAGCCTTTTTGCAAAACTTCTGCAATCGTATCCGGCTGCAACTGTTCGTCCTCACAAGTCATAATTGCATTGTGCATTTCGGGATTAAAGGCTTCGCCTCGTTCTCCAAATGCCTCAATACCAAACTTTTCAAACCCGGTTTTGGCTTGATTCAACACCATCACCACACCGTCTTTTAATGCAGATTCTTCATCACCTGCCGCTAAAACCGCCCGTTCCAAATTGTCTAAAATCGGCAACATCATCTGCACGGTGTCACTGACTACAACAGCTCGTAAAGCTTCCTTTTCTGCGTTTGTTCTTTTTTTGTAATTGTCAAAATCCGCCGCCAAACGTAAGAATTTGTCCTGCAACTGCTCTAACTGCTGTTGCTGGGCCGATTTTTTCTCCTTCTTCTCTTTTTTGTCTTTTTTTTCTTTTTTGTCTTGCTTTTCATCCTGTTCTATGGTCTCTACAGGTGCCGATTCTGCTTCGACTTGCTCTTCCGCAACGTCCGGCTTTCTTTCTTCTGCCATATTTGCTACCTCTCAATATTCTTCATCTATAATATTTTTCAATGTGTTGATCAGAAAACGACATCCGGCAACTGTTCTTGCATAATTCATTCGAGTCGGTCCCATAACCCCTAAAACGACCGGGATTTTAGAATCACTTCCGATCGAAATCATACTTGCATGCGGATTACGAAAAACAGGATTTTCATCCCCGATTTTGATATCCGGATTGTCGCTCTTGCCGCCACTGGAAAGAAGCGCCTCTAAAATACGCTCTTGTGCAGATAATAAATGAATATAGGATTTCGCCGCCTCAATTCCTGAAAACTCCGGATACGAGAATAAATTCTCACTGCCGCATACCATCAGTTCATAACTTTTCAGCTGTTCAACAAGCTGTTTGACAGCATCTAACAAACCAACACAATTAGGGCACTCTCTTGCAACCTCTCCAGACAGCAACATCATCCGCACATTGCCTATCTGCTCAATCGGGAATTTTGAAAGAATCTCATTTAATATCGAAGCAAATTTACGGGCATCTTCCATGCAAATCTCTTTTTCTGTTTTTGCAAATGCCGTCTTCACTCCGCCCCCGGAACTAATCGCTAAAACAGCACAAACATGTTTCCCTGCAGGAAGAACTTCAAAAGTATAAACTCCTCCGGAACAACTCGGAGATACGGCAAACACCGTAAATCCCAAAAATTCTGCAAGACGAGATGCCACGGCATGAACCGTCTGGTACAATCCGGCACAATCATTTGGCAGCATCAACTGCTCGGTCTCTTCATCCGTCAACCGATATGAATCCATAGACGTCCGAACATAATACCGATATCCATCATTAGACGGGATTCGTCCTGCCGATGTATGCGGTTTTGTCAAATATCCCATGCGCTCGAGTTCGGACATTTCATTTCGAATCGTTGCAGATGAAACTTTTAAGAAGTCTAAATGACTCAAAAATTTTGATCCAACAGGCTCTCCTGTTCGAATATAAGAATCAATAACAGCCTGTAAAATCAATCGCTTTCTGTTATCAAGATCCAATGTATTTCGCCTCCTGTTAGCACTCAAAGCATACGAGTGCTAAACACTATATGAATACTACCACTTTTTTACTGGATTGTCAAGGGCTAATCTAATTTTTTTTTGCTTTTTTATATATTTGTAACAATTCCTTATTATCTCTGGACAAAAATGCAAAAACACAAGAACACAACCTCTTTTCATCCTCCATTTGTGTCAGCTTTTACAGAAATGCATATTATAAGAATGTAATATCAGCGATCAGCATACTACGTCTGTCAGCCGTAAGGCAGACGCGCGCAAAGGCCTTTTGAAAGGATGAGAAATCTATGAAAGTTGTGGTAGTGAAAGCGCACGGTTTGTGGCGCAGTCTGCTCAGGAGCATATTCAGAATCAAACAGTAACTTCTGTTTGAAAAACTCTGAAATACAAAAGGGCTGCATCTTTATGCAGCCCTTTTTACTATATTTATCTATTATGCTTCGATTCCGTATCTCTTTGCCAAACTCTTTGCAACATTGGAACCTTCCGGCTTTACTCTCTCAACCTGATAAGACGGTTTATCTTCAATCGTCTTGGTTACCAACGTATCCACTTTGGTATCAGAGTTTGCCTTATTGTTAATTTCATCTGCTTCTTCTGCAATATCTACCAATGAAGTAGAGAACAAGCCTCTTGCACCCACTTTTGCAGCTTTCAAAACAACCTGACCAACAATATAAGAAGCCTCAACGTTCGATGCGCAATCCAACGGTTCATCCATAATAACCAAACTGGAAGCAGTGAGATCTTTTACCAAGTCCCCAATCTTCTGACACTCTTCTTCCACTCTGGCAGAACTCTTATCCAACCCTTTATCACGCGGACAATGTGCCAAAATATTATCTCCCGGACTGATGGTTGCAGATTCACACGGTAAATACATACCCAACTGCAACAAAACTTGACAAATACCGATAGAATCCGTGAAGAACGTTTTTCCGCTCTTAGTAGCGCCGGTCAAAATATAAATCTTTCCGAACTTATCACATACCAAACTGTTCCGTACCACGCCGTGCATATTCTCACGAATAGCCAATAAAGGATTATATGCACCTGTGATATGACAAGCATTTTCTTCTTTAGAACGAATTTCCGGCTTGCACAAAGGCAATTTCATCGTTCTGAGTTTTTCATACATGGCAGTTCCTGCAACATAGAAGGTCATCTGCTCAAAAATTTCATCCACAAATTTTGTATCCTTCTCCAGATACTCTTTAACCATGGGACCCCATTTTTTAACGCCGTTTTTATACATGGTTTCCAGAGAAGAATTCAACGCATCATAAAAAGCATTCACTTCTTCCGGAGACATGTTTTTGGTGCTTCTTTGCAGCGGAGTTCCACAGAAAAATCCGTCGTCTTTGAAGTCCAAACGCATCATCTTGTCTACAACATTACCGGACTTATAAATTTCTTTATTAACAGAAACAACACCGGCTTCCAATGGACGAAGTTGCGCATCCAAATTGACACCAATCGTAATACTCTTGATTCCACGAACATCTTCCATCGAGGCATCAATATTCTTTTTCGTTTGAACAAATTTTTCATCCGTTACCAAATCGGTAAGATATTTCGTAAATCCTGTCAACGCCCGAGACTTAATCTCTCCGGACACGGATGCCAAAACTTTCTGCAAAGAAGTTAAGCATTCAAAGTACAAATCTACTTCTGAAACACTATAAAGACTGCTGGTGATATCGCCATCTTCGATCCGTTTGTATTTAGCAGTCAAAAACTCATTCATCTTCGGCATGACTTTGTCAATGCCGTTACGCAACTCTTTACTATTTGCAAAATCATCAAAAACTTCTTGACGATATTTTATAGTGTCAACGTCAGATGTAACATATTCCAAAATGCGGTTTTCATCATTAATCTTACCAAAAAGCCGAGCTGCGCCAAAGAACAATCCCTGATCAAAGCCCAAACTCTCATAAAAGGCGGTGTTGGTCATTTTTTTTGCTCTTTGCTCTTGATTCGGATACAACAAATCAAAGTCCATCTTTTTATATACCTCCATTTTATAAAAAACAATAAATTATCAATAACAGATGTGTACCGAACCGGATTTTATCCGACAAAGAACACGGTAAACGTCAACACATATGTCAACGCAAGACAAATAATGCAGGCACTCCACAAAAGAATTCTGGAGTATTTATAGGCTGCCCAAACCTTAGAAAACAAAACGATACAATAAATAATAATAGCCCAAATCGGAGCTACAAAGATCAACATCAGCGGCATACCGCCTATTGGAATAGAACTAACCGCGCCTACCGCAATAATCAAAAAAAGAAATGCAATGGCTGTTCCTACCAATTTTACACGAGGCGTACGAATATATAAAGGATCCTCAGGTACATCAAACAAACCCGGGCCTTGATTTTCATCTGCCATCAAAAAAGCCTCCCGTCTAATCTTTATAATCCATGTATGTTTCACATATAATTACACAATATATAATACTATATTTTTTCTCTAAATGCAATACTTTTTGTAAAATTACAATAGAATTTTTTGTGACAAATATTACCTTGAAAAATGACGAAGGCTTCTCAGACGCGCATGCCAGACTGTACCGCATTCTCCGGGTTTTGTAAC
Organism: Clostridia bacterium; assembly: GCA_014872655.1. Classification (GTDB taxonomy): domain Bacteria; phylum Bacillota; class Clostridia; order Oscillospirales; family UBA644; genus UBA644. The sequence continues at coordinate 50,710 of WHHJ01000002.1, read as the reverse complement.
AGAAAAGCACTTGCATTCTTATTCTACCTGTGCTAAAATGTAAAAAACAGTTTCCATAAAAGGAGAAACCAAGCTGCCATGAAACATTTCAACATTGTGCTTGTAGAACCTGAAATTCCTCAAAATACCGGCAATATATCCAGAACCTGCGCTTGCACCGGAGCTTCTTTACATATTGTAAAACCTATCATGTTTTCTTTAGACGAAAAACAAGTTCGCAGAGCCGGTTTAGATTATTGGGCCAAGTTGGATCTTCACATCCATGAAAGTTTAGCGGATTTTCTGCAGTACGCATCCGGCAAGCCAATCAGGCTGGCCAGCACGAAAGGGCCTTGCAATCATACGCAAGCCGATTATCCGGATGGTTGTTTTATTTTATTCGGAAAAGAAACTGCAGGGCTGCCAGAAACATTACTGGCACAGCACTATGATGATTGTATACGCATTCCCATGAAACAAGAACTGAGAAGTTTAAATCTTTCTAATGCGGTTGCGGTTGTTTTATATGAAGCCCTTCGCCAAGATGATTTTGAGGGACTGGAACAGCAGGGACATCTTACAACACTTTCTCCGAAAGAAAGGAGTTAACGCATGGCCAAAGAAAAAAAAATTGTAACCTTTGCTCAACAACGACATCAAGAGTACCTATACAATGTATTTACGATCGTTTTTGTAGTCGGCGTTTTTTTGGGGATTACACAGGCTCTCTTCAGCTATCCGGCAGATTGGATCTTTGGCAAGTTCCCGCAGTCGCCCATAGGATCTTTTCTTAAAATTTTTCTTCAATCCGTTTATACGGGCGTTGGCGTCTATTTGCCTTTTTTAATTTATCAAATTATTGTAAATAAAACTTCAGGCAGATATTTTACCCGAAAAAACGCATCCTCGCGCCCGATCGATTATGTATTGGCGATTCCGGCCGTTGCCGGCATCGGACTTTTTGTACAATATATATCCTCGCAAATAGCAGCAGGTCTGCGAGATTCCGGCTTTCATTTAAGAGAAACGCTGCCGGATATCGGAAACAGTTTGCCGGATTCTATTTTCTTTATTCTCTGCACCGCTCTGATTCCTGCTTTTTTCTGGGAAATGTCCTTTCGAGGAATCGTTATTAACAACTTAAAAAAGGACAGTCATGCAGCGGCCGTAATTGTAGCGGCCATTCTTGGTTCCTTTACGTTCACCTCGATTCAACAAACACCCTATTTATTGATTACAGGATTACTTCTTGGATGGTTATACTTAAAAACAAAAGATATATTTCTTACCTACGCTTGCTCCGCTGTTACAAACGGATTACTGGCTACAAAATGGGTTTTAACTTGTACCATTGGCAGGCCGTTTTTACAACTCCAATCTACAATTTGCCTGTTAGCCGGATTGATTGGGCTTATTTTCTTGGTCGTTCTAATGATTCGAAAAAAATTTAAAACGACCCATGAGACTACAGACAAGCCTCTTTCTCGCAAAGATATTGTTTTAGCATTATTAAAATCTTTTGGATTATGGTTATTTATCGGCATTTCTGTTTTTCGAATGTTTTTTGGATACATCGCAAAACCCACACAAGAATACCAAAGCCCTTACGACACACAAAACTCTCAACAAACAACACAATCCGAATAAAAGTAAAAGGTGCGGAGAAATCTCCGCACCTTTTATTATGCCGACTCAAATTGAGAGTTGTACAATTCTGCATAAAATCCGCCTTTTTCCAAAAGCTGATCATGCGTTCCGGATTCAATAATGTCTCCGTCTTTAATCACTAAAATCTTATCGGCATTTTTAATCGTCGACAGCCGATGAGCAATGACAAACGAAGTTCTGCCCTGCGTCAACTTATCCATGGCAATCTGAATCAATTCTTCCGTTCTGGTATCTACCGAACTGGTTGCTTCATCTAAAATCAACATCGGTGCATTTTGTACCATCGCCCGGGCAATGGTCAAAAGCTGTTTCTGACCGGCAGATAAATTCATCTTATCATCCAGTACTGTCTGATATCCGTGCGGCAAAGTAGAAATAAAGTGGTCCAGTCCCACCGCAACGCATGCCCGACGAACATCTTCCAGTGTCACGTCCTGACGGCAGTAAGCGATATTCTCAAATAGCGTTCCCTCAAAAAGCCACGTATCCTGCAGAACCATGCCAAATAAATTGTGCACGTCAGAGCGCTTCATATCCGCAGTATTCACACCGTCAATAAAAATTTTTCCACCTTTCAACTCATGGAACCGCATCAACAAATTAACCATCGTCGTTTTTCCGGCACCTGTCGGTCCTACAATGGCAATTTTCTGTCCAGGTAAAACATGTTCCGAAAAATCATGAATGACAATTTTATCACTGTCTTCATACCCAAAACGGACATGATCAAAAACGACTTCGCCTTTTACATTATCAATCTTTGCCGTCTTTTCGCTTTCATCCGACATTTCTTCGGCGCCAAGAAACTCAAAAACTCGCTCACTGGCAGCCGCTGTGGTCTGCAAGCTTGTAAAGGCCTGCGCCATCTGCGAAAGCGGGTTTGTAAACAGCCGTACATAAACCATAAACGCCACGATAACGCCAAAATCAATCATATCATTCATCGTTAAAACGGCTCCGACAACACAAACACAAACATATCCGAAATTGCCGATAAAATTCATGATCGGCATCATCAATCCGGACAAAAATTGAGACTTCCAATCGCTGTTGTATAATTTCCCGTTCAACTCATCAAACTCTTGCTTTGTCTGTCTCTCTGCATTAAAGACTTTTACAATGTTATGTCCGGAGTAAACTTCTTCGACACACCCGTTTACCTGACCCAGCCACTTTTGTCTTTCCGCAAAATAGTGCTGAGACTTGCCCATAATCAGACTCATAAAGACAAAGCCGACTAAAGACGAAATAATAGCGGTCAATGCCATAATCCAATTGGTACGAAACATCATAATCAAGGAACCGAAAAACATAAAGACGGCTGAGACCAACTGGATGACACTGCGGTGCATGGTATCTCCGATCGTGTCTACATCGTTTGTCACACGAGACAGCACATCACCAAACGTTGTTTTATTGTAATACCAAATTGGTAACTTATTGATTTTTACAGAGATTGCAGACCGTAAATCCTTGGAAAGCCCCTGCGTGACATTCGTCATAATAACGCCTTGAAGAATGCCTAAAATCAAACTGATCGAATAATAGATTACCAATGTAAAACAAATCGTTAAAACCGCATCTGTATTGATTCCGGAAACAATCCCGGCTGTGATCTCATTGGTCAAATCGCGCAGTTTATCCGGTCCGAGAATCGTAAAAACAGTGCTGACTGCCGCACAAACAAAAGCGGCTAAAAGCCAAAATCCAAACTTTTTACAAAAAAGAATCAACTGGTGCATGGCCCGTTTAAAATCTTTGGGTTTTTCCGCCACGTGCATACCTCCGCCACCCATGCCACGACCGGGACGATGCATCTGCCTGTTTTGACTCATTCTAACTCCTCCTTTGACAACTGAGAATACGCAATTTGCTGATAAACCTCACAAGATTTCATCAACTCTTGATGCGTTCCCATACCAACAATCCGTCCCTCATCTACAACGGCAATGATATCGGCATCTCGAATCGTACCGATCCGCTGGGCAACAATCATACTGGTGACGCCCGCTGTCCGCTTCTTCAGCGCAGCACGAAGTTGTTTATCCGTTTTGTAATCCAACGCCGAGAAAGAGTCATCAAAAATATAGATTTCCGGTTTACGACAGATTGCCCGAGCAATAGAGATACGTTGTTTTTGTCCGCCTGAGAAATTAGCTCCGCCTTGAGCAACAAATCCGTTATACGTATCTTCTAACCCTTCAACAAACTCCTTACCCTGAGCAATCTCAACCGCTTCCTGAACCTCTTCATCGGTTGCTGCAGGACGATCGGACTCCCCATATGCAACATTAGACCGGATCGTTCCGCTAAACAACACCGTACGCTGCGGGACATATCCGAATTTATTATGCAAAGCATGTAATGTATAGTCTTTTACATTAACCCCATCTACTAAAATTTCGCCTTCTGTCGCGTCATAAAACCGAGCCGCCAGGTTGACAATGGTACTCTTTCCACTTCCAGTAGATCCGATAAACGCGATGGTCTGGCCTTTTTCTACTTTAAAATTGATGTCATGCAAAATATCGCTTTCGGCATCCGGATAACGGAAATTTACGTGCCGAAATTCAACTGTTCCCTGACAGTCGGCAGGAGAATCTGTCCGAGACCCGTCACGAACCGTTGTTTCGGTCTGAAGAACTTCCTGAATTCGCTTTGCAGATACTTGTGCACGCGGAAGCATGATGAAGATCATCGTCATCATGACAAACGACATAATAACCTGCATTGCATAAGACGAAAACACAACCATGTTGGAAAATAATTCCATCTTTTCCGGCATCGAGGCCGCATCAATCAAAAAGGCCCCGATCCAATAAATTCCCAAAGAAATCCCGCTCATTACTACGGTCATCGTCGGCATCAAAACCGCCATGGCGCGCTGAGCCTTTAATGCATTGGTAGTTAAATCGGTATTCGCTTTTTCAAACTTCCCTTGTGCGTATTCTTCTGCATTATAGGCCCGAACGACTTTTAATCCGGTTAGATTTTCACGCGTTACTCGGTTTAGATTATCGGTTAATGTCTGCATCCGGCGAAATTTCGGCAATGCATACGATACCACAATGGCAACAACCGTAAGCAACGCTAAAACCGCTCCGCCCGTTAAAGCAGACCACTGCATATTTCCTTTATCGATAATCTTTAAAATCGCCATAACAGCCATGACCGGAGCCTTTAGAACCACTTGCATGCCCATCACAACAATCATTTGAATTTGCGTAATATCGTTGGTAGAACGAGTAATCAAACTGGCAGTAGAAAAATTATTGATCTCCCGCATAGAAAAAGACTGTACTTTTTCAAACAGTCCAGACCGAAGCCGCATCGAAAGTCCCGAAGAAACCTGCGCGGCCAAAAATCCCACAATAATGGCCGATATCAGGCTTCCAAAAGCGCATAACAGCATTTTTCCGCCAGCCAATAATACCTCTCCCATTTCACTGCCGGAAGTTTGTACAAGAGTGGTAATATCGGCCATATAATCGGGCAGCTTCAGTTCTAACCAGACTTGCGTAAAAATAAAAACGCAACTGGCGGCAAACATCAGCCATTCCCGTTTTCGTAAATTTTTTAGTAGCTTTAACATTCCATATCCCTCGCTGTCGTTTCTTAATATCGTTAAAAATAAACAGTGTTAATAATTCAGGTTAAAAAATCAGGGGGATCTCCCCTTTGTATTTTTCTCTGAGGCTCTGTCATACAGCAAGAATCAGATTTTAATTTAGATTCCTCATCCTTCATAATATCTACAATTCTATGCAAGATACGAACAAGATCTCGAGAATCATCTTTTCCCAAATGTTCTAACAACCGATGAATGCTATCATCCACTCGCAAACGATCCGCCTGCGCCGCTTGACATCCCTGCGCCGTAATCTCAACACAAATTCGTCTACGATCCATCTCATCAGAACGACGCACCACAAACCCCTTGCGTTCCAATGAATTTAAAATATTAGCCACACGCGCCGCGCTGACACCTAAACAGCCTGCAATTTCAGCCGGAGACAAAAGTTGTGACTCATATAACTTCTGCAAAACAAATGCTTCGCCCCGAGAAACTTCTAATTTTCTACGAAAAAAGAACCGCGATAATTCGCCAAAACTTCGAATCAAATCGTCGGTTAGTTCATCCTGCATGTTCTCACCTCCAAACGGTCTTTATTAAGTATACACTAACATCTTGTAAATTTATGGTTGTATCTGTGAACTGTTTGTAAAAAAGCCCTGTCCACAGGGACAGGGCTTTTTCTTACCTGATTACTTGCTTTCAGATTCCTTGGAAGAATCAGAAGAGTTCGAATTAGAATCAGCATTCTGTGTATCAGAAGATGCCTCTTTTTCAAAGACGATTTTTCCGTCTTTGGCATGTGCTGTTACACAATCTTTGGCACAAATATTTCCGGCAAGCATTTCCTCTGCAATGCGGTCTTCGGCATAGGTCTGAATTGCACGCTTTAAAGGTCTTGCACCGTAATCGGCGTTGTACCCTTTCGAAACCAGAAAATCAATCGCATCATCAGCAAAGTGAACGGTGATATCCATAGCTGCAAGACGTTTCGAAACATCTGCCAGCAATTTTCCGGCAATAGTCCGAATGCTCTTCTCATCCAATTGTTCAAAGACAATAATGTCATCAATTCGATTCAAAAATTCCGGACGGAAAGTATCACGTAATTCACTCATCACATCTTCACGGATTTTTTCCTGCGTCTTGCTGAATTCATCATCAGACGGGGTAAACCCAAGTTTTTTGCGATCTGTAATCCGTTTTGCACCAATATTACTGGTCATAATGATTACCGTGTTTTTGAAATCGACTTTCCGGCCCTTCCCGTCTGTCAACTGTCCGTCATCCAATACCTGGAGCAGGATGTTAAAGACATCCGGATGCGCTTTTTCAATTTCATCAAACAAGATCACACTATAGGGTTTTCTACGAACTTTTTCTGTTAACTGTCCGCCGTCATCAAACCCGACATAGCCCGGAGGCGATCCGATCATTCTGGAAACGGTATGTTTTTCCATATATTCCGACATATCAATTCGGATCATTGCATTCTCGTCACCGAACATGACTTCCGCAAGTGCCTTTGACAACTCGGTTTTTCCGACACCTGTCGGGCCCAAGAACAAAAACGAACCAATTGGCCGTTTGGGGTCTTTCAAACCGACTCTGCCACGGCGAATGGCGCGCGAAACGGCTTGAACCGCTTCGTCCTGCCCGATAACCCGTTCATGCAAAATTTTCTCCATATTCAGCAGACGTTCGCTTTCTTCTTTGATCAGTTTGCTGACCGGAATTCCGGTTGCCTGACCGACAACCTCTTCAATATCCTCAGGCGTAACACAAAGATCAGTATCGCTGACATCGCTGGACCATTTCTTCTTCATTTCATCCAACTTAGCCTGTGCATCCTTTTCCTCATCTCTGAGTTGAGCTGCCTTTTCAAAATCCTGGCTCTTAACGGCCGCATCTTTTTCTGCACCGATCCGTTTAATCCGTTCCTCCTGCTCTTTTAAATCCGGAGGTGTAGTCAAGTTTTTAATACGTACCTTTGACGCCGCTTCATCCATCAAGTCGATAGCCTTATCCGGCAAAAACCGATCCTGAATGTATCTTTTAGAAAGTTTTACGGCGCTTTCAATGGCTTCGTCCGAGATCCGCACTTTATGGTGTGCCTCGTACTTGTCTCGAATACCTTTTAAGATCAAAATCGAATCCTCTTCGGACGGTTCACTGACAATGACCGGTTGAAAACGTCTTTCCAACGCTGCGTCCTTTTCGATATGCTTTTTATATTCATCCAGTGTTGTGGCTCCGATAACCTGAATTTCACCACGTGCCAATGACGGTTTTAAGATATTGGCTGCATCCATGGCACCTTCTGCAGCACCGGCACCGATTAAAACATGAAATTCATCAATAAATAAAATCACGTTTCCGGCTTTTTTCACTTCTTCTATCGCGTTCTTGATACGCTCTTCGAAATCACCCCGGTATTTACTGCCGGCAATCATCGATGCAATATCCAATGTAACAACCCGTTTATTTTTCAAGGTTTCCGGAACAACGCCTTCTACAATGTGCTGTGCCAGACCTTCAGCAATCGCTGTTTTTCCAACACCCGGTTCTCCAATCAGACACGGATTGTTTTTCGTCCGACGAGACAAAATTTGAACCACCCGATCAATTTCCGCAGAACGTCCGATAACGGGGTCAATTTTCTTTTCCCGCGCCATCTCGGTTAAATCTCTGCCGAATGAATCCAGCGTCGGAGTCTGTCCGTTTGCATTTTTGCCATGTGCCGATTTGGAAGCAGGGGATGCTCCGGCACTGACAACTTCCTGCCCCAGAGTCTGAGCCAACAGTTGTTCATAAATCGTTTGACGATTTGCGCCGCATAATTCCATGATTTCAACAGCTTTACAATCTGCTTCCAAAATCAAAGCCATTAATAAATGCTCGGTTCCAATCAAAAATCTTCCGGTTTTTCTGGCTTCTAAAAAAGATTGCTCCAAGATTCTCTTCATTCTGGGAGTCATATCCTGAGCCGTTACATTAGACGGAACCCCCGTCCCAATCAGTTGCGAAATTTTATCTACAATGGCTTCTGAAGTAACGCCGTTATCTGTTAAAACTTTATAAGCAACACTGTCGGGGATTTGAGATAATCCCAACAACAAATGCTCTGTCCCGATATATCCATGCCCCAATTCTCTTGCAGATTGCAAGGCTGCGTTTAACGCTTGAGCAGCATTTTGAGAAAAATTATCAGCCATATTGATCACTCCATTTCATATAATTATTGTCTGCCTAATTTTTCACGAACCATATCGGCCCGCTTGATATCCCGTTGTCCAACTTGCATATTCTCCCCGCCAAACAACATTAAGGTATAAGGCTGTACACTGATAGACAACTCATCCAACGCAACAGGATCCAAGTTAATCAGTCCGCCTTCAACTCCCAGACGAACGTCTGACATCAACCGCATAAATTCCTGAGAAGAAAGAATCCGTGCCTCAGACAAAACTCCGTATGCACGGAAAATCCGGTCCTTTACACTGATATTCTCCAACATTTTTTCGCGTAAAACGGCTTCATTTTTTGCGATTTGCCCCACAACATCAAATAATCTTTCCAAGATATCCTGTTCGGTGACGCCTAATGTCACGCGATTTGATACCTGATAGATTCCTCCGGTGGGCTGAGAACCTTCTCCGTACATACCGCGCACTGTTAAACCAACCTGAGAAACCGTGTTGATAACCTTATTGATCAACCCGCTTTCACTCAATGCCGGTAAATGCATCATCACGGAGGCTCGAAGACCGGTACCCAAATTAGTTGGACATTGTGTTAAATATCCTCGGTCTTCATCAAATGCAAAGCCCAGCTGTTCATCCAACTCGTCATCCAATTTGTTTGCAACAGCATAAAGAGCATTTAATCGTTCGCCTTTTCCGGTTACCTGAATCCGAAGATGATCTTCTTCATTGATCATAATAGAGATATTATTTTTACGGTCCAGCAACAATCCGCCGCCCTCTTTTGCATTCGCAAAATCAACACTGATCAAATGGTCTTCTACCATTGAACCAGCTTGTATAGTTGTCAATTGCTCCATATCAATATAGTCAAAGTCATACCCTTTCAGGCTCATTGCCGCACTTTTTACTTTTTGGCAAACCTCATGTTTTTGTTCCAAGGACATTCGACGCGGAAATGGCACATTTTTCAAGTTTCTGGCCAGCCGAATTCTGGTACTAATTACCGTCTTGTCCATCATTGCACACCTCCCTGCTGCTCCATGGATTTAATTTGATCCCGAAGCTTTGCTGCAGATTCAAAATCTTCTTTTTCGATTGCGAGTTTCAACTCCCGCTTTAATTGATCTAATTTTCCTTCCGGCTTTGATGCAAAAGATTGAGGTGTTTTGCCAACATGCTTCCGGCTCCCGTGCATACGCTTAATCACTGGATCTAATCTGGATGCAAAAGTATCGTAGCATTTATCACAACCAACCATGCCGTCTTTGCCGACACTGCTGTACAATGTTCCGCAAACCGGGCACCGCAATTCTGCAATGTCTGTTTCTCGGCTGAACAACTCCGGTAACATAGAACTCAATCCCAAACCGAAACTTTTTATCCCGCTGTCTAATCCTAATTTTGCAGCACATTCATCGCAAAGAAAAATTTCGGTTGTTTTTCCGTTTACCGTCTGCTTAAAATATGTAGTCGCAACATTCTTTTTACAATTTTCACACAACATAAAACATCCTCCTCTTGGACTTTATGTCCTCTTTCTTACAACAATGATAATAATGTATTTTTAAATATCGAAGCTCTCACTTCATCTCGACGATCTGCGTCCACACCGCTCAAAGCCTGATCGGAAACAGCCGCTTTTATAATTATATGCGCCGCATGTTCGATATATCCATAATCTTCAAGATTTTTCAAAAACAGACAAGCGTCAAACCAGTTCATCTGTTTACCAACAGAGTTAACAACATGCATAATCGAACTGGATTTATCATAACGAACTCGTCGGATGCGAATGCATCCGCCGCCTCCCCGATGGCTTTCTGTAATATATCCGTGTTCCGGGGTAAACCTCGAAGTAATGACATAACTGATCTGGCTTGGAACAACATGAAAATGCTGAGCCAACTCGTTTCGTCTTAACTCGATACTCCCGTCAGACTGCTCCAACAAGTCTCGGATAAATGCACTGATAATATCACTCGATTTCATTTGTCCCTCTCCTTCTTAGAAAATCAACTTTGACTTTCTTTGACTTTCGTGAACCTATTATACCCCTTTCATGTAAACATTGCAACTTTTATAAAAGTCAAAGAAAGTCAAAGTTAAATAATATTTACCGCAAAAACAATCTCAATCTCTTTTTTTCTTAAATTATCTATTTTTTTCTCGCTTTTACTTATCTATGACATCAAACAACCTCTTTGACAGCTTTCTCAAGCTTCCCCCACTAACTTTTATAAATTTTTATGTGCAGAATGAAAAACCATACAATATTGACACTACTGAAGCATTACTTTTCTTTTCTTAAAAAGATCCTTTACTTTATTAAAACCTATCATTCAAAGAGTTTCAAAGTCTAGTTGAGTCCAGTAAACTTACAATAGTAAAAAAGAGCGGAGATAACTCTCCGCTCCTCTATTTATCTTATTGACTAACAACCAGTCTTGCAATCGCCAAGACATCCGCCAAAGAAATAATTCCGTCGCCATTCATATCTACATTATCTACTCGAATCTGAATTGTATTGTCCATCACATATCGAGCTGTTAAAAGAACGTCCGCCAAAGAAAGAGTTTGGTCTCCGTTCGCATCCCCATTGCCGTAAACGCCGCCCGATGCAGGGACAGACTCCACAAAAGAACAGAAATTATTTCCGTCACTGTTTCTTCTTAATACCAACCAACCGTTCTCGGTCTCACCCCATGTATAAATTCCGCGGTCAACCTTTGAAAACACTCTTACTTCCGTTCCTCCCGGAACAGTAGTCAATACAGCATAGTCCGTGTTAGGACCTGTACGCATATTTACACCGCCGTTTAATCGCCAGATCTCATGAGCCGGAACAACCGTCGTATACGTAAAGTTTACTTTTTTTGCACCTTCATATGTTCTGGTCCGTCGAGACGGGTAATTATTATCTTCTATGACAGCCCAATGTATAATATCCAAAGTCAATTTTGAATGATCACCGCCTACGCTGTCTAGTGCCGGCCGAATAATGCGGGTTACGCCGCCATAACCATATTGGTTTTCGATATCGGCATAATAAATCAACGCTTGCGGATCTTTAATACCTAAGTATTTTCCATGCAAGATATAAGATTTAATATCATAATGGGAATATGTATCCTGCACGGAACGGCCTTCCGCCGTGTTAATCAAGGTAGAAATCCTAGAAGCCTCATCATCATTTAAAATTCTGGTACCCCAGCTTGAAGTTGTTTGTATTTCCTGATAAAGCATATCTCCAAGTATATTTCTGGCATTTGTATCATTTAAAAGAATGATGTCCCGCAAAAGAGCTAAGGCCCGATCTCCATGCCATTGTACTTTTCCGATACTCAACGCTCCGTTATCATTTTTTACTACAGAGGCATAATTGCCCTCATTTGCATAAATAATTCTTTCTGCTTCACGTACGATGTCGTTTACAGGTACGTAGGCCTCTGCCGCAGATGCGGACAAGGCAAACATAGACAATAAGATAGCTGCAGAAAGAATACATCCGATCACTTTTTGAATATGTCTCATAACATCCTCCTCTAAATGAACCTGTTAACTGAGCAACACAGACATTATAACGCATTCCGTCAAAAAAGTCAATAAAAAAATAAAAATGGCTTAAATTCCATAATTAAGGCATCTTTTGGCACTTTTCATAAGATAAAATCAGACGTACAACTTGATTATAACTTTGCGTACCTTCGGCTTGTCCTTGCGATTTAATAAACGCGTCATTAACCTGATTAGAAACTGTTTGGACCACCCCACTATGCGCAGCCCAATATTCGTTTTCTTGTATTAAATCCCGACGAACACCATCACTTAAAAAGGAAGTTGTTTGTTGATATAATTCCACATTTTGGGTATAAAGTTCAGCAGATAAATATCGATAAGCAAATAGATACGCACTGTACATCGCCTGTTCATTTCCACTGTTCACACATGCCAAATATGCCAAAAAATTACATTCGTCTTCCTTCGCAAAGCCTTTTGTATGCGCCAATTCATGTGCGGCAGATAAATATAAAGAACTCTCCGGAGCATCCGTATTGATATTTGCCTCAGCAAAAAACGGAATATAAATACCGGATATTCCCGTATAGGACCATAACGGAGAAATCCAGACCCCCTTTACTCTTTTCACCGGATCCGAAAGAAACGGATATGTTTCATAAAGATTTTCATACAGTTTGTCGGCATTTTGCAATACTTCTGGAATGCCGTTCTCCAAACAAAAGTAACCCTGCTCATCTTCCTTTAAATTTACACGCAGTTCAGAGGCTTTTTGTGCTGTCTCAACACAAACATCATAAAGCAGCTGCGAATCGGAATCCACTTCTGGCAAATGCATCAACTGTGTTAAATCATACCGATAAAAATTAGCTCCATGCATCACCACATAAAGCAAAAAAAGGCAGCTGAATATCCACCCGAATACCTGTGCAACTTTTCGCCACTTGATTCTTTTTAGAATCAACAGGATCAAGATAACAATCACAGCAAGAATGCCCGCATACAACAAGATTTCAGAAATTGAAAAAGGAAAAACTGATGTAATCGTTCCAATTGCATAAGAAAAAATTCTAAAAACGCCCCGACTAAAGCCGTATTCCGCAAGATCCGGGAAGTGCGGTAAAACCAATAAGACGCAAACCCCGAGCACTGCCGGAATCAAAAACAACAATTTTTTCCATGTTTTATTTTTTCGTTTCATCTTTTTCTCCGAAAGTGCCGTACATGATTTCATGTACGGCACTTGAACTATGTAATCAATCCAAAAAGTCTTTCAATCTCTTAGAACGACTGGGATGTCTTAACTTACGCAGCGCTTTGGCCTCGATCTGACGAATTCTCTCACGAGTCACTTTAAACACTCGTCCCACTTCTTCCAGTGTACGAGTACGGCCGTCATCCAAACCAAAGCGCAAACGCAGCACTTTGGCCTCCCGGTCACTAAGCGTAGAAAGAACTTCGTTCAACTCTTCTCTCAACAACATCTGAGACGCGACATCAGACGGAGCCGGAATATCATCATCGGCCAAAAAATCACCTAAATGGCTGTCTTCCTCTTCGCCGACAGGAGACTCCAGAGAAACAGGCTCCATCGCCACTTTCATAATTTCACGAACACGATCCACGGGCATATTTAACTCCTGAGCGATTTCATCCGCCTGCGGCTGTCTGCCCAACTCCTGAACCAGTGCCCGCTCCGTTTTAGAAAGACGATTAATCGTTTCCACCATATGAACAGGAATTCGAATGGTGCGTGCCTGGTCTGCTATCGCCCGCGTAATCGCCTGCCGAATCCACCAGGTTGCATAGGTAGAAAACTTGTAGCCTTTTGTAGAATCAAATTTTTCAACCGCTTTGATCAATCCGAGGTTTCCCTCTTGAATCAAATCCAAAAACAACAAACCTCTGCCCACATATCTCTTAGCAATACTAACGACAAGACGCAGATTCGATTCATTTAAAATCCGTTTTGCATCTTCATCTCCTTGTGCAATTCGCTCGGCCAAGCTGGCTTCTTCTTCCGTTGTCAACAACGGAACCCGCCCAATCTCATGCAAATAAATTTTCACCGGGTCGTCAATCGTAATACCCTCTGCTTGCAAAAGAGCTTCAATGTCGTCTGGATCTTCCGGCAAGACACTCACTTCATCTTCCAAAGACTTTAAATCCTGGTCGATGGTAAAATCTTCTTCAATTTCAATATCGGCGCGCCGGATCTCATCATAAACAGAAGAAATCTGCTCTTGTGTCAGCTCCAATTTGTCTAACTCTTCATTAATTTCATTATAGGTTAAGGAACCTTTTTCTTTTCCTTTTTCCACCAAAGCTTTAATGACATTTTTCTTTTCAGCTATTTCCATTTTTATCTCCCCCACGTAAACTTTCAATTCGGGCCTTTACCGCATCATCAGAACCGAATCCCATTCCTGTTATTTTTCTCTTTTCCTTTTTCAGTTTTTCCACAATCTGATGAACTGTAACATCACCAATATCCAAAGCTTCTGCACCCAATGTATGCGAATTGATATGGGCAAGTTCCTCCGGATTAAAATATTGTGCTAAATTAGAGCGATAATCCGCACAGGGATCTATCTGCATCATTTCACGCACTGCCAGAAATACCCGACGGTTAAAATCGGTAACAAAATCTTCTTCACTTAACAGATCAAAAACCTTACCCGCTTGGTCCGGGAAATTCAACAGTACCGAAAGGACATCCTCCTCAGCACCAGCAGCCCGAAGAAAACGAGGCCTGTCCGGATTAATCTTATCCGAACTGTCACGCAAATCGTCCAAAATCTTTTTTTGCTCAGCCTTTTTGCGCGATCGCTCAAAAGAACGCCGTCGAACGGCTACTTCCGTATCTACAGCCGCCTTTGTAATATGTAACCGGTTTGCAATTTGCGAAGCATATACATCACGCTCCGCGGCACTGGAAAGACCGGCCACAATCTCTGCCAACTTTTTTACACATTCAATCCGTTCCGTATCAATCGACAAATCATACTTGCCGATCACTTGTTCAAATTTGTAATCCACGGAATTCTGCGAAGCCGCTAACAATCGCTCGAACTGCTTTTTTCCATCCTCTTCGCGCAGCATCTCGTCCGGATCTTTGCCACCGGTCACCGTCACTACGCGCACATTTAATCCCGCTTTCGGCAAAACACTCAACGCCTTTTGCGTGGCGGCGCGTCCGGCTCCGTCACTATCCAAACAAAGAACTACATTTTCTGTATACCGGCGAATCAACCGCGCATGATCTTCTGTCACGGCAGTACCCAACGCGGCAACCGCATTATCAAACCCGGCCCGATGCAGTGCAATGGCATCCATATACCCTTCACATAAAATAAACTCACTGCGCTTTGTCTTTTTTGCAAAATTCAATGCATACAAATTTCTGCGCTTATTAAACACTAAACTCTCATCTGAATTGATATATTTAGCCGGAACTCCGGGCTGCAACGCCCGGCCGCCGAACCCAACGACATTCCCGTTCTGATCAATAATCGGAAACATTACCCGGTCCCGAAAAAAATCATAACTACTCTTTTTCCCCTGTCGAATCAAACCGGACGCTTTTATATCATCCAACACAAACCCTTGCTGTATTAAATGATCCAGCAAATCATGCCAACTATCCGGCGCATAACCCAAGCCAAATTTTGTAATGGTACCGGAATCCAATCCTCTTTTTTTGAAATATTCACGGCCGGCTTGTCCGGATGAAGAAAACAATGTATTATAAAAAAATCTTGCCGCTGCCTTATTGATCTGCAAAATATTTTTACGCAGCTGCATCATATGCGTATCCGCTGCATTGGGCTGAGGAATTTCCATTCCAACCATATTGGCAAGATACTTTACGGCTTCTACAAACGACAACCGTTCCTGCTCCATAATAAAGGTGATCACATCACCACTTTTTTGGCAGCCAAAGCAATGAAAGCGCTGCATTGTCGGAGAAACATGAAAAGAAGCCGTTCGCTCACTGTGAAAAGGACACAACCCAACATAAGAACTTCCGGTACGTTTTAAGTCCACATATTTTCCGATAATTTCTTCAATACTGCATCGATTACGTAATTTTGCCAGGTATTCTTCCCCAAACAAATATGGCACCGAAAGCCCTCCCTCCTTTTGAACTTGTCCCGTTTCAGAGCAATTGCAAAAACCTTTCTTTCCGAATTTAATCCTCTCAAATTACGTTTCATATATATATACGCGTCCAAATCCGCAAATTGCGACACAAAACGGTATCTGTTCACAAAAAGTTTAAAAATAAACGGCACAGGCGCATTATGGCGCCTGTGCGAACAAAATTTTATCATATTCTCTTATTTCTCAAGAATCTTTTCAATAGCCTCGTCTAAAAATGTTCCTGCAAAATCTTCAATTGCACCATTGTCCATCAACCCGGCAAGCTTTGGATCCATCGGGATCTTAGCCAGCACATCCAATCCATGTTTATGTGCAACCTCTTCAATATTGCTGTGGCCAAACACTTCTATCTTTTTCCCGCAATCCGGGCATTCCAGAT
The DNA here is from genome assembly GCA_014872655.1 of Clostridia bacterium. GTDB lineage: Bacteria > Bacillota > Clostridia > Oscillospirales > UBA644 > UBA644. Next base: position 34,224 of record WHHJ01000002.1, on the reverse strand, counting down.
AACTGTAATTTTCAACAATTCCCCAAATCGGAACATTCATTTGCTGCGCCATATTCACCGCTTTCTCTACAATCATAGAAACCAGTTCCTGCGGAGAGGTTACCACGATAATACCATCAACAGGCAACGATTGAAAAACCGTCAACGGCACATCGCCTGTTCCCGGCGGCATATCAATAAACATGTAATCCACATCGCCCCAGATTACATCGGTCCAAAACTGCTTTACCGTACCGGAAATAACAGGTCCCCGCCAAATAACAGGCGTTGTCTCATCCTGAACCAACAAGTTTAAAGACATCGCACGAACAGTTCCCTTTGCCGAACTCTTCGGGTAAATCCCAATCTCACTGCCCTCGGCAAGCCCTTTAATGCCAAAAGCTTTCGGAACAGACGGACCGGTAATATCGGCATCCATAACTGCGGTTTCTTTCCCCTTCCGGGCAGTCAAAACCGCCAGCAGCGAAGTAACAAGGCTTTTTCCAACTCCGCCTTTCCCGCTGACAACAGCAACAACTTTCCCCACAGAACTCAGCTGGTTTAAAGGCTCTTTCTGAACCCCTCGGTTTTCGCAATTCTCCAAGCAGGACCCACAATCATGATTACACGTCTCACTCATCTTTATTACACCTCAAACAAAATCAAATCCAGACCCAAAATCAGGCCTGAAGTACGCTTATTATACCGCATCCGTACAGAATTGTCAAGGGTCCAGGTCTTCAATCACATAAATATTCTCATCGCTAGCAAAATCGTTGCGTTCGATATGCTTCATCTCATGTTCAATAGTCAGCTGCTGCTGATCGGAAGACATTAAACTGTTAATATAAATGTTGTAATCGCCATTCTCATCTTCAGACGTAATTCCCCGAACCGTGATCGGAAGTTTTACGTATCTGATATATATGTCGTTCATACTTGTATTCCTTAACTTTGCGTTGCCGCGTGGTTTTACCGGCTTTGTTCCTTTAACGCCTCGATAATAGCCACAGCCCGTTCGATATCTTCTTTACTGGCATTTTTCGATACAGAAAATAACATCTTCATTTCCGGACGAGTTCGCAACATGTCCCGCAATTGAGCCAATTCATCATTCATCATCGATCCGCGCCAATTTCCGGAAGAAGATTTTTCAATCGGATGCGCATAAGCATCCTCTCCAATCAAATCACTGACAGAAACATCAAAAAAACGTGCGACCTGAACAGTAGTGTCCAAATCGGGCTGACGACCACCCGTCTCCCACATTCCGACCGTACTCAAAGCCACATCCAAAGCTTTGCCTAGTTCTTTCTGCGTCATTTTGCGCTGTTTGCGCAAATATTTAAGATTTTCTGCAAAACTCATGATTTTGGACCTCTTTCTTTCACAAAATAGTGATTTATATTTTTATTATATATCACAATTCGTGATTTGTCAAGCAGAAAAAAGCCATTTTATCACAAATATTGAAAAAACAAGAGAAGACTAATCGCCTTCTCTGCCTTATTACAAGAATTTTTTTAAACTCTCCACATAATTTTCTTCACTTTTTAGTAATTTACTTCCCAAATCCCGCGTTTCGGCCGTTAAGCTATTATAATTCTGCAACCCTTTTGTCATGTCGATAATGCCCATCGTACTGCCCTGTATCAACATCTCAGAAAGATGTGACGGAGATTTATCCGAAAGGGTATTCATATTGATCATCATCTTAGTACTGAATTCCTGCGCCGCCGTAACACCCTTAGCTGGGCGATCTTTTTCATCCAACACCGCCTCGGTTTTATGAAAAATCTCTTTATAGCCGTCCAGTTGTTTTTGCAGCAGATCCCGATACGCCTCATCATCCGTCATATCCACTATTTTTTCTAATGTCAAACATCCCATCTGTGAATTTTTATAAATCTGTTTTAAGAATTCGGTATTTTCATTATCGCTGCGCATTTTCACACATCCTTTCTTCCATTATTATTTTTAAAATCAATAAATTTATACAAACCAATTGACTTTTTATAAGGAAAACGATATAATAAAGTGTACTGAACATACAAAATATTGGCCTAAATATGGAAAGGAGCAACGATATGCTCGCATTGATTACAGGTGCAAGTTCCGGCATCGGAAGAGATATGGCAAGAACGCTCAGCCGAATGGGATATGATCTGATTCTGGTCGCCCGCAGAGAAGATCGGCTGCTCAATTTAAAACAGGATTTAAAAACAGACGTTTCAATCCTGCCTCTGGATTTATCTGTTCAGGAGAACTGTTTTAAACTGCTCCATATTACACAGGAGATGGACATTGACATTTTAATCAACAACGCCGGTTTTGGTCTGTTCGGAGATTTTTATACAACAGATTTGGATACGGAAATCAAAATGATCAATACCAATATTCGTGCCGTTCATATTTTGACTAAGGAATTCTACAGAAGATTCCGGGACAAAAATAACGGCTGGATTTTAAATGTTGCAAGTTCTGCCGCTTTTGCGCCGGGGCCGCTGATGAGCACTTATTACGCCTCAAAGGCCTATGTTTTACGTTTAAGCATGGCGATCTACGAAGAAGCGCGCAGAGACGGATCCAATATTCATATCAGCATTCTTTGTCCGGGACCGGTTAAAACAGAATTTGACGAAAAAGCAGATGTTCAGTTTAGTTTAAAAGGTTTGAACAGTGAAGAAGTGGCCGTTTATGCATTAAATCAAATGTTCCGTAATCAGTTAATTATTATCCCCGGCATGATTATGAAAACGGCAAAATTTATTGAGAGATTTCTCCCAGATAAACTTCTTTTGCGTGCAGCTTATCATATGCAGCAGCGCAAAAATGCCAAGAAGAGAGTTATCCGATGAACGGCAAAAAGACCTCCGCCAGTTTTAAGGGGATGCTGATCGGTCTAGTCTTAGGAATTCTTTTGGGATATTTACTGGGGCTTGTTTTGCCCGAACAGAAAATGCTTATTATGATGATTACGCTTGCAGCCGGATATGTAGGTGGCTTTTTTGCAGGCAAAAAAATAGACGAAAAAAGGAAATAGAAAATCATGAACACAGATGTCGTAATTATCGGCGCAGGGCCTGCCGGAATCTTTACCGCAATTGAATTGCTTCGAAAAGGCTCTAAACAAAAAATCGTGATTGTTGAAAAAGGTCAATCTATCGAAAACAGACGCTGTCCGAAAAGCAAAACCAACAAGTGCATGAACTGTAAACCTTATTGTCATATCACAACCGGATTCTCCGGTGCAGGAGCTTTTTCAGACGGAAAACTATCGCTCAGTTATGAAGTCGGCGGAGATTTACCGTCCTTGATCGGTGAAGATCTGGCACAGGAAACCATACATTATGCCGACAGTATTTATCTGGAATTTGGGGCAGATACCCATATTGAGGGCATTGCTAATCCCGAAGCCGTTAAACAAATTCGAAAAAGAGCCATTCAGGCCGGATTACATCTTGTGGATTGTCCGATCCGCCACATGGGTACGGAAAAAGCCCAGCAGATCTATCTGTCCATTGAAAAATATCTGCAAGACAACGGAGTAGAAATTTTGTTTGGCTACGAATGTACGAATTTAATTCTTGATCACGAAGAGTGCCGCGGAGTCCAAATCACCGATGGAAAAAAAGAAATCGATATTCAGGCAAAACATACCGTTGTTGCCACCGGAAGACGCGGCGCGGACTGGCTCGAAAAAATCTGTTCGGAATACAATATTGCACATATGCCGGGCACCGTTGATATCGGCGTCCGGGTAGAAGTCCGCAATGAGGTTATGGAAAAAGTCAACGAAGTACTTTATGAATCTAAATTGATCGGTTATCCTAAGCCGTTTAAAAATAAAGTGCGTACTTTTTGCCAGAACCCGGGTGGATTTGTCAGCCAGGAGAACTATGATAACAACTTAGCTGTTGTAAACGGGCATTCTTACAAAGAGCTGAAATCCAATAATACCAACTTAGCTATCCTGTGCTCTCACAATTTCAGTGTTCCCTTTAACCAGCCAATCGAATACGCCCAAAAGGTAGGCGAATTGACCAACATGCTGGGAGCAGGGCATATTTTGGTACAACGTTTTGGAGATATCTTAGACGGAAAACGGACCTGGCAAAAAGAACTGGCGCAGTCCAATATCAAGCCAACGTTGCCGGATGCAGTAGCCGGAGATATCACAGCGGCCATGCCCTATCGCGCAATGGTCAACATCATCAATTTTATTCATGCAGTCGATCATGTTGTACCCGGTTTTGCATCGGTTGAAACATTGCTTTATTCTCCAGAGTTAAAATTCTATAGCAATCGAATCAAAATGGATGCGGATCTCAACACCAACGTGAAAGGTCTGTACTGCTTAGGCGATTCCAGCGGCTGGACACGTGGACTGATGATGGCTTCTGTTATGGGCGTTATCATGGGCAGAAAAATTGCAGAAAAAGAATAATAAAAGAGAGCATGAACGTGCTGTTTATGCTCTCTTTTAAATATTTTTTTGTATAAAAAACATGATATCATTACGCAGTTTTATTTTAGACTCAATGAAACCTGTTTTTACTGCGTCCTCAACAATATCTCAACATCACAATTTTATTTATAAAACCGATATTGACACAATTGGTTTTTGATAACGTCTTTAAATTCTTTATAAAACAAACTATTTATAAAAAACTCTTTTCTTTTTTTATATAGTATGATATAATAGACTATATTTTATAAAATAATGGAGGATTATCCATGTATCCACTCCGGCCACACAATTTACCTATTGAACAAACAAGTGGACATAGTTCCTATATCAGATTACGATTTTCACTTGACCAAAATCCTTCCCCGTTTGATCTGGCGCGTTATACGCAAGCAGCAAATCAGTGGTTAAAAGATTGCAAAGAAGGAAAATATTGCGATGGGAAAGAAATAGAAATTTTATCTTTTCGGCCATTTATTGTCTATCGAACCCCTGCGTTTGAAGTAGACTTTGATATCGTAAATGCCCCGCCACAAGTCATTGATGAATTGATTGATGTTTTAATTGAAGCATCTAACCATCCTCATACATTGACCCATTTAAAAAAGGGAATTGTAGCATACTACAACCTCCCATAAATTTATAGACAGGTCTTGCAAAAAATTAGTTTTTCTGCTATACTTATTATATATAAATTTTAGAGGACTATTTTTCGGAGGTGTTTGATGCGTATCATCAGCGGCAGCGCACGAGGTGTGCGGCTTAAACCTCCTGCAGAAAATTTACCCGTCCGTCCCACGACCGATCGAGTCAAAGAGGCAATGTTCAGTATCATTCAGTTTGATATCAAAGGCACTGTTTTGGATTTGTTTGCCGGGACCGGACAATTAGGATTGGAAGCCTTAAGCCGAGGCGCACAAAAATGTATCTTCTGTGATCATGATGAACATTCTTGCGCTATTGTACGGGAAAATATTACCCGTGCTCATATGCAAGATCGGGCCGTATTACTGCATACCGATTACAAAAGATATCTAAAACACACCTGTACGGAACAGTTTGATGTTGTTTTTATTGATCCGCCCTATCAGACAGGGTTATCTGATAAGGCGTTGACCTATTTATCGGACGGAGCCTTACTCAACCCTGGCAGCATTATTGTTGTAGAATGCGCATACGAAGAAAAAAAACCTGAAAAAGCAGGTGTTTTATCTCTTAAACGTAGATACACCTACAGCGGCGTATCCGTTTTGATTTATACGAAAGAGGGGAATGAACTTGTCTGAAAAAATTGCAATCGTTCCCGGCAGTTTTGATCCGATCACTATCGGACATGAAGATATTATTCGAAGAACAAAACGCATTTTTAATCGCGTTATTATAGCCGTTTGCAATAATTCAGATAAGCATTATTGCTTTTCCTTGCAGGAACGATTTGAAATGTGTAAAAAGGTTTTTCAAAACGATTCGAACATCCAGGTTTTATCCTGTGAACAACTTGTTGTAGATCTATACAACCAACAGCAGGTTACCGCGATTGTAAAAGGGATTCGAAATAGTCTGGACTACGAATATGAGGCTGATTTAGCACGAATCAACCGTGTAATGGGAAATGCAGAAACCATTTTTATTCCCTGTAAAAGCGAGTATGAACATATCAGCTCGAAAATGGTGCGGGAATTTAGTTTATACGGCAAAGACATAACAGGATTAGTACCTGACAGTATAAAGACGCAAATAATGAACAAAATCGGAACAAAGGAGTAAAAACAATGGGAAACAGCGATTTTTACAGAGATCTGGAAGATTTGGAAGATTTGATGGAAGACGCATGGCATATTCCGCTTGTAAAGAACAAATGTGTTGTTAATTCAGAAAGATTTCGTGACATTATGGACAGCATCCGTGAGAATATTCCGATGGAGATGAAAAAATCCAGAGAAGTTCTCGAAAACAAAGATACGATGCTTTCCAAGGTAAAAGAAGATTCCGATACCATGATGGAAAAAGCACGTTCTGCAGCTGAAAACATGCTGGTAAAGGCAAAGAAAAACGCCGATTCGTTGATCGAAAGAGCAAAGGTTCAAGCAGAACAGTTGGTAGACGAGCAGCAAATTATGATGATTGCAAAAGAACGGGCGGCTGAAATTTTAGAGCGGGCAAAGGCAGAAGCTGCAAAAATGCGCGAAAATGCAAATGGATATGTAAATGGTGTGCTGACGGATACCTCTCGAGCTCTAACCAGTGCATTATCTTCCGTAGAAAAAGCAAAAAATTCTTATGAAAAGAAATAGACAACCTTGCAATTTAAAAAATAAGGCATATGGATTCATATGCCTTATTTTAACACTTTTTCTGCTTAGTGCCTGCACCCCACAGGAACCGTCAACTACTCAACAACAGCAATCTGCAACAGAAACTTCTATTACCATTCCGATCAGTGCAAAAGACGGCTTAGATATTTATTCGGTCACATCCAACGCCAATAACACGGCACTTAGCCTTTGTTATAACGCATTATTCTATTTAGACCGAAATTATACGATAAAACCAGATCTTGCAGAAAGCTATTCCATCAACGGAAATACTGTTTCTATTCTTATCTCAGATGCAGCTATCTTTAGTGACGGAACCTCCGTCACGGCTGAAGATTGCAAATTTTCTTTTGATCAGGCAAAAAAAAGTTCTGTTTATCAACAAAATTTTTCCTATATTGTTTCCTATACAGCAAAATCATCTACTGAATTCGAAGTTGTTCTTTCCTCTCAAAACCCAAGAAATATTAACTTACTATGCATTCCTATTACGAAAAAAGGAACTGAATATAATAAACAAAACAATACTTTTGCAGTCGGCGCAGGAAAATATTATTTAAAACAAGCGCCATCAACAACATCTAATGAAGATTTGATCTGTATGTATCCCAATAATTATCGAAATGATATGGCGGGTTGCAAGATTAAGCAAATCATACTCAAACAATATGAAAACACATCCAATATCTTATATGGTATCAATTATGGAGATTTAGATGCCATGATGGCAGACCTAAGTGACGGGTCAGAAAGTTATCGCGGTAATATTGAGTTACAGAGCTTTTCTAACAATGCGCTAACATTTGCCGTGGTCAACAGAAATAAAAAATGGTCCACTAATTATTTAGAAGTTTGCAAGGGTTTGCATTACGGAATCGATCGGCAAAACCTTTATGCGAACGTCATCAAGGGCTGTGGAAAATCATGTTGGTCACCGCTCAACCCAGATTGGACGGAAGTCATCAATGCGAATCTTAATGACGATATTTATGACCAACAGGCAGCAAAAACACATTTTTATAACGGCAGATTATACATGTCTGCTGAAAACAAGTTACAGTGGTATGGAGAAGATATCACCTTAAATATTGTTGTAAACAGAGAAAATAGTCTTCGCGTTAAAGTTGCAAATGAAATTGCCGATCAACTTCAAAACTATGGGTTCGGAACCGTCGTTACACAGCTCCCATGGGAAGATTATCAAAAAGCAATTCAAGACGGAAACTACGACATTTATATTGCTGAGGTTCGCATTCCTTTAAACATGGATTTAACCGGATTATTAACAGCAATCGGCGCGCCTATAGGAGAGTCTCTGCAAACAGCTTTAACAAATTTTGCATCCGGAACTGCAGATGTTCTAACACTGTTAGAAGCATTTGGGCAAGAATTACCCATTATTCCGTTATACTACAACAATTCCGCTCTTGCCATCAACAGACAAATTGACGGAACGTTTACACCAAGTTCTACCAATCCGTTTAACGGCATTGAGACCTGGTCCTTTAAATCATGACAGAGGAGAATAAAAATGGCAAAACAATTTTTTGCAGCTAAAGACGTAAATGCAGCACGAGTCAATGAATTTTTCAAAAAAAGAAATCTCAACGGAGAAAATATTCAATCTGTTCAAATCTATATTGACAATGAATTAAAACTTCGCTTTTCGCCGGCGCCATACGATTGCTCGCAGCGAAAAGAAATTTATTCACTAAGCAAAAGTTTCTCTTCCGCAGCTATTGGCATTTTATGTGATCGAAAACTGCTATCCGTAGAGGATCGGATTATAGATCTCTTTCCGGAAAAACTACCCGAGCAAGTCAGTGAACATCTTGCCGCAATGAAAGTAAAGCATCTGCTGACCATGACCACTGGGCATGAAGCTTGTATCATGAAAGACATGTATCGTAGCACAGACGCAGCAAAAGCCTTTTTGGCACAGCCCGTTCCCAGACAGCCCGGAACCTTTTTTATGTACAATACCGGAGCTTCTTGTATGCTTGCTGAAATCACAGAACGAATTACCGGCAGAAAACTATTTGACTTTGCTTATGAGAATATTTTCGAACCGCTTGAGTTTGATAATCCCTATTGGACAACCTGTGCACAAGGCGTAAATGAAGGTGGAATCGGATTGCATATCAGCAATGACGATCTTGCAAAATTTGGATTAATGCTATATAATCACGGCGTATATAATGGCAAACGAATTTTGTCTGAAGAATGGTGCCGTGCTGCCGGATCGGCTCAAGTCGACAACTCTTATAACGGCGACGGAGGTTCCGGCAACTGGACCAGCGGATATGGATACCAGTTCTGGATGACTAAACGCGACGGATATCGCGGAGACGGATTAGCCGGCCAGTTATGTATGGTGATGCCGAAAAATAAAGCGGTTGTTGCCATTAACGCAAGAACGGTTGATATGGAGCCGGAAATTGTAGATGTAGTAGACCTTGTAGAACATCTGTTAGATCCTGTAGATCAAACAGAATTCATTATTCCGGACTATGAGCCTATCCCTGTCAACACACTACCCGAGTTCTGCAAAAACAGCAAATTCCGGCTGAATAAAAACGGATCGGGATTTACGGAACTGCACATCAAAACACAGCAAGATAAACTGATTCTTGATCTTTTTGACGGATACCAAAAACAAACGATCCAAGCAAGTCTCGGCTCTTGGTGCGAAAGTGAATACTACGCAGCCGGTCGAGTTCCGAAAATCTTATCCATTATGGACCCCTATAAAACGGAGCGAATCCATCTTGCAGCCTGTGCAGGAGAAGAAAGTGGGGACTTAAAGATTATTTTCCGGCATTTAAGTGACCCACAAACAGAAGAGCTTCATTTATCCGTAAATCAAGATCAACTCACCGTTACTTTTTCCTGTATTCAAGACATGCTTGCAGAAGACTGTGTAAAATGGACCGGAACCCTAATCAAATAAAAAAGAGAGGAAAGGCACTGCCTTTCCTCTCTTTTTTATTTCAATCAATCCGTTTCAATCAATCCGTAATTCCCATCTCGGCGACGATACACAACCGTTGCCTGCCCATCTTCATCACGGAACACAAAAAAGTCGTGCCCAAGCATGTTCATTTGCAGTACGGCTTCTTCTGCTGACATCGGTTTAATGGTAATCTTTTTACGTTTTATAATCACACCGGTATCTTCTTCAATCGTTTCTAAAGCAACATCCGGGATCTCATCAAATACAAATTTACTTCCTTTAATCTGACGTTCCAATTTTGTTTTGTGCTTACGAATCTGACGGACCAAAATATCTACAATTTCATCTACGCTATGGAAGAAATCATCGGTTGTAGACTGTGCCCGGAAAATCATCCCTTTATACACAACCGTTACTTCAACCTTATATCGATCCCCTTTCTCCAACGTATAGACTACATCGGCCGTACAATCGTCATCCGAAAAGAATCTGGATAATTTTGACAACTTTTTAGCTGTATACTCCTTTGTATTGTCGCGCGCGGTACATTTGTTACTTACATACCTAAACTTCATCAGTGTCACTCCTTCTTATCCTTTCAAGAAAACGGTGTTTTCTTACAACTCTATTATAGCATAAAAAAGCAAAAAAATATATAGTGATTATATATAAATTCTATTACAATATTTTATAAAATTATTTAAATAAGTATAGGAATATATAAGTATTGGGGTTGCCTATTTCGACAACCCCAAATCAAGGAGAAAGAGAAAACCTTTATATATACAAGGATAAAAGAGCGTTTTTTATCCTGTGATATATCAATTATTCTTTCCGTAATAATAACTATATAAGTTTCCCTGCAAAGATTCTTCTTCTCGTTGGGAGGTATCTGTTGTAGGAACATACTCTTTTAGAGTCAACGGAACAGTCGTTTGTTTTCCGTTTCGGGAAACAACAACCTCCAACACATCACCAATTGCATGAGTATCTAAGATCGATTCATAATCTTCCATACTGGTAATGTATTGTCCGTCTATACTCACAATCATATCGCCTGAATAAAAGCCCGATTGCGTATCTGTCACTTTCAATACATATATTCCCGTTTGTGACACTCGATAGGTCATTGCAGCGCTGGTACTTGTTAAGTCCACTACAGAAAATCCAGTATCAATACGCCCTTTTACATAACCATATTCAATCAAATCGTTAATAACTGATTTTGCTACATTGATAGGTATTGCAAACCCGATTCCCTCTACATCCGTAGAAGTATACTTCGCATTGACAATGCCAACTAAATACCCGTTTGCATTAAACAATCCTCCTCCAGAATTTCCAGGGTTGACCGCTGCGGAAGTTTGAAGTAAAGTCATTGTTTCTCCATTCACCGTAACGTCCCGATCCAAAGCACTGATAATGCCGCTGGTTACCGATCCGCCAAGAGAACCTAAAGGATTCCCGATTACAATAGCAGTCTGCCCTACCGTTAACTGGTCAGAATCTCCTAATGTAGCTGGCTTTAAATTAGCCGCTTCCACTTTAATAACCGCAACGTCTGTTTCACTATCGGTACCAACTAACGTAGCTTGATACTCTGTCCCATCAGTTAATGTTACAGTAATTTTGTTAGCATCTTCAATAACATGATTATTGGTTACAATATAGCCATCTGAAGTTAGCACAACACCACTTCCTGCTCCCTCAGAAATATATTGTCCAAAAATAGAGCCTGTTGTTACACTCTCTGTTGTAATCTGAACAACAGAATCACTAACAGAGGAAACCACATCAGAAATACTCATTGCGTCACCTGTCAAAACAGTATTCGACGTAGAGCCCCCCGCATCATATATAACAGATGTTCGCGACTGTCCACCAAATAATTTAACAGCAACAACACCTCCGCCAAAGCCCAAAGCTAAAGACAAAACAAGACAAATACTTATTGCTGTTATCACTCCGGCACGACTCATATGATGTTGTTTACGCGAAGACGGACGAGCCGCCTGTGCTTGTTGATAATGCTGATGCATCTGCTGATAAGCCGTTACGGTCGGATTTCCGTAATAGGGTCTAGATGAATCTGTATAACCATTTTGCTGCACCGAAGAAGATGACTCTTGTGAGGTATGTGGAGCATCAAACGGCCTTTCTTTCTGTCCCTGTACCCTTGCATAATCAGGACTATCATAAAAATCAGATTGCTCAGTTGTATTTTCTGCTTGATTTTTTTTCTCTTCTTCAAACATAAAAGGATCTCCCTCAGTATCTCAACTCCCTTTTTTCAATCTACTTTTAGATCAGATTTAAAGGGCTTGATATATTTTCTAAGTTTATTATAATCAAAATTTGTGTTAACATTTTGACGGAAACTGAAACAGTCAATAAAAAAACATATCTTTGTAAAAAATAGAACAGCCGGATCATAAAATATTTAATACAACCAATTATATATCCATAAAAAGGATGGACGAAATCTCGTCCATCCTAAAACATAAAGGCATTGTTTTTTCATATATGGTTTCTAAAGGACCTCATAAATATACGCTCCTTTAAAAGACCAAATTCAACTAAAATACAGAAAGTGTTCCTACAACATATCTTGCCAATACAATAATGTCTGCCATTCCAACCTGACCGTCACCGGAAAAGTCAGGAATAGAACTTGTATCTCCCGTTAACACGGAACGAGCCAAGAAAATAACGTCTGCAAGACTGATTATATTATCGGAAGTAAAATCGCCGTAATTCAGAGATTTAATCTTAAATAATTTCCCGCTATCATTGGTATAATACAAACTGCCTTCAGAATCTGCCATAACAGATGCCATGCAATAGTTCTGATTTTCTTTCTCAGGCTCATATACGGTCTGAACCGTTGCAAATGAATCAGCAGAATTAGTCATGTACACAGCGCCCGGCGTATTATTTACTGTAAAGTAAACATAAGTTTGACCGCTAAAGGAACTTACCAACGGAGCACTCTTTACATCTGCACTTAACTGCAAAGAACTCTTCACTGTCATAGTCTGAGCATCAATAACCGCTAAAACGCCAGTGCGATCGGCAGCTGCGCCACCAACAAACAACAACCCTTGATCAAAAGTTGCCGTTCCTGTAGAACTTGCTGCAAAGGAAACACTGCTAGCCTCGCCCAAGGTTCCGTCTGCGTTTACAACAACTTTATGCAAAGAACCGTTCGTTGTCGTAACATACACGTTTGTACCATCGGTAGAAACCGTTCCTCTGGATGCAGCGCCTAAAGCAACTGTTGATTTAACCTCACCATTCTCACGATTAAAGGCTACTAAATTTCCGTCATCTGCAGCAACGATCGCACTACCATTCATCACTACAGCACCGCTCCAATAATATCCGGCAGTTGCATTTTCATATTTCCAAACCACGTTACCTGTCGATACGTTTACACAGAAAAAAGTACCGGAATAAGATTTTTCAAAATCAGCAACTGTCGTTCCAAAGAATATGTATCCATTGGAATAAGTAACCGTAGAATTGGATTGATGAGCTCCCTGTTCTGCATCAGCAAGAGCCTCAGTAACCCAAACAGAAGACATTTTTCCACAATCGATAGCTTCTAAAACACCCTTAGATTCCGCAACAATAATCATCCCGTTTGCATAAACAGGCTTAGCACCGTAATCGATTGCATTCGTTAAATCAACACTTGCAACAAGCGTACCTGTTTCAGCTTCTATCTTTAGCAACTTAGCACCAACTGCTATATAAATGTGTCCTTCTACTAAAATAGGTTCAGAAATTGCATCCCAGGTAGAAGACGATCTTAATTCATATACCCATTTCAATCCGGCCATCGCCTTTGCACCGTCTTTTGCCGGAGCCTTAGGAGTATAGGCATCTGTTACCGCATTATGGGTATTGTTTTTAGCATAACCGCCCCATTCAACCTCCGAGGCAAATGCTGCAAGGCTAAATGAAACTGCCATCGCAGCCGCTACTGCAAAGGAAACCAGTTTCTTTGTTATTTTTGTCATTATATTTCCTCTCCTTTCGCCAGAACAAAACTGTCGAAAATATTCTGCTACAGAATTATTATACTATAAAAATAAAAACATTGCAATAGGCAAATAAAAATTCGCTGTATTTACCATATCCACCACATTTTATTTTGGCACTTTGCCAAAATCACACTTAAAACACAATAAAAACAAGCGCTTCCCCTTTCTCCATTGTAATCACGCCGTCTTGTCCTTCCACCATGCTGTTGCTGACTGCCAACGGAAGGGCTGCTTTCAGATCACGGTGCATGGCTTCATACTCAAACCCCTGGATACATACATTTTTTGTATCTACAAGGGGAACAAAGGAAACTGTCGTAATTCGGCTGTCATAGGCAACAAGCAATTTAGAATGATCCGATAAATACCGAATTTCTGTCCGCCCGTCTGTTATGTATCCCTTTGCCCCAGATTGATAAATATGTCTTAATACCTGAATATTTGCAAACATATGGTCGATTCTCGGTCCACCGATTCCACCTGCAATAACAATTTGCCGAATTCCTTGTTTTAACGCATACTCTACCGCATAAAATGTATCTGTATCATCCTTTTTAACAGGCAACGTAATTCTTTGCGCAGCGCCAAAATTAAATGCATCGGCGCGACAGGAATCAAAATCGCCTACAACCAAATCTGGCTGGACCCCACAACGGGCTGCATATTCACATCCGCAGTCAGCACAAATCACATAATCCTGCCTTGAAATCTGAACCGGAACCCGATCACTATCAGACCAGCAAAAGACAATGGCTCTTTTTACTTCAACTCCGGTTTCTTTTTCTCCTTCCATGCTTCAAAAACTCCTAATTGATCATACATTTTTCGATAACTCTCCCAACGAGATGCTGCAATTTCACCTCGGTGTACCGCCTCTACAACAGAACATCCAGGCTCGCTACCATGCATACAGTCCGAAAACCGGCAGGTACCCTGATACGATAAAAACTCCGGAAAGCAATCTGCTAAAAGACTTCGATCGCTAATAGAAAAATAATCCAACTCCAGATTACTGAATCCCGGCGTATCAGACACATATCCTCCGCACAACTCAAACAGTTCCACCGAGCGCGTAGTATGCCGCCCTCTTCCGAGTTTTTTGCTGACACTGCCCGTTTGCAGGGAAAGCCCTCCTAACAAATTCATCAGCGTAGACTTTCCTGCACCGGAAAGTCCGCTTAACACAACGGTACATCCTTGAATTTCCTTTTTTAAAACATTTAGTGCATCCGTACAGTCCAACCGATCCGAAACAAATACCTGCTTAATTGGCACCTGTTGATAAATCTGTTTTAAATGACAAACATCCGGCAAATCACTTTTACTAAATACTAAAATCGGTTCAATATGATGATAATATGCAATCGCTAACATTTTATCAATATTGTAAATAACAGGATCCGGGGATGACAGAGCAGTCACTAAGAATAATTTATCAATATTGGCGCAGGCCGGTCGAATCAATGCATTTTTTCGATCATAAATCTCCGTAATACAACCGTCTGCCACTTCCACAAAATCGCCGACTAATGGAGTCATTTGTTCTTTTCGAAACCGTCCGCGAGCCCGACATTCCAAAATCTGCTCTCCACATTTTATTGAATACAATCCGCCGACGCCTTTTATAATGACACCCTTCACTGTGCGGTTTCTCCACCTTCCGTAGACGTGTCTCCATCACCTGTCCCTGTTTCACCCTCATCAGGATCTGTCCCGGGATCCGGAGTCTCCTCGCCGGAGTCCGGAGGATCTGTCTCCTCGCCGGGAACTTCCGGATCAGGATTTTCTGGATTTTGTTCAGGATCTGTTTGCTCCTGATCTTGTTCCTGCTGTGGCGGATCTTCCTCCACAACCGGAGCTGGGCCCAAACTAACTACAATCTCAATCGTAGAACCTTTTCGTGCTACGCTATCGGTTCCCGACGGTTTCTGACTGATAACAATACCTGCAGAAACAGAACCAC
Source organism: Clostridia bacterium (assembly GCA_014872655.1). Classification (GTDB taxonomy): domain Bacteria; phylum Bacillota; class Clostridia; order Oscillospirales; family UBA644; genus UBA644. The sequence continues at coordinate 18,500 of WHHJ01000002.1, read as the reverse complement.
TGTACGATTCTTCAATAGAATATTCAAAGCCGGCTTCCGTAATTAAATTAACTGCCTCTGCTTTTGACTTTCCGACTACACTCGGGATACTTACCAACTCTGCAGAAGTTTTTGTGCTGACATAAATAATAACCGTCGTATTAGAATCTGCTTTTTGACCGGCTGGGGGCTCACTGCCTAAAACAATGCCTTCCTCGGACTCCGGATCCACTTTTTCCTGTACCTGATACATCAAACCGGCCTTCACCAACTCCGTTTTAGCCTGTGCAAGAGTCATTCCCGACAAATCCGGCACTTCAATATTTCCCCGGATCGCACTGACATACAGCGTCAACACGCTGCCGCTGCGAACGCTTCGATCCGGTTTGGGATCTTGTTCCAAAATCGTTCCGGAAGGCTCATCGCTCGTCCGCTCTACCAAATTAATTTGAAAAGAATCCGTGACACTTTTATCTTCGCTGACATCAGAATATAATCGACCGACCAAATTCGGAACGATCACATTCGTTGACGACAATGAATTCGTCACAATCAGCATAATACATAAGCCAAGCAAGACTAAAACCAAAGCGCCGGCAACACCTACACCCATGGTCAGCAATTTATTTTGCATCATTTTCTTTTTAAAATTTAAGAATTTCTGCTCTTTTTCTTTTTGCTGCTTCATGGCGGCGGGCTCGTCCGGCCCGTCCGGATAATCAAAAACAATGTCATTATTTTCAATATATAAATCAATCGCTTCAATCATCTCATCCGCATTCTGATATCTCATCGCAGGACTTTTTCGCATAGCCTTTGTAATGATCTGTTCCACACCTTTAGGCAATTTCGGAACATACCAAGACGGACGCACGGCTGTTTCCTGTACCTGTTTAAGCGCAACCCCTACTGCGGTGTCCGCTTCAAAAGGCAAATTACCGGTAATCATTTCATACAAAATAATACCCGTAGAATAAATATCGCTGGTTTCATCTGTCGGCTTTCCTTTTGCCTGTTCCGGGCTGATATAATGAACCGATCCGATGGCAAGATCCGACATGGAGGAAGTTTCAAAATTGGAAATATGAGCAATGCCAAAATCCGTCACTTTAATTCTGCCATCTTTAATCAACATGATGTTTTGAGGTTTGATATCCCGATGAACAACGCCCCGTTCATGAGCATGGCGCAGCGCCCGCAAAATCTGTTTACAATAGTGCAGCGCCTCATCAACCTCGAGAGGTCCCTTGTCTGTGATATACTGTTTGAGCGTGATGCCGTCCAGATATTCCATGACAATATACTGCACGTCGCCTTCAAAATTCACGTCTACAACATCTACAATATATTCACTGGATAAAATGGCAATCGCTCGCGACTCATTCAAAAATCGCCGCCGATATTTGGGTTCGCGGACAAACTCTTCTTTTAACACTTTGATTGCCACATATCTCTGGTCTGTATTATCCAGCGCTTTATAGACAATACTCATGCCGCCTGTACCGATGATTTCGCGAATCAAATACCGATCATCCAAAACGGTTCCGATAAGTTTATCTTCCATACTATGTATCCTCCTATACGCCCTCATCTTCACCGGCTATGATAGCGACCGTTATATTATCCGGACCGCCGCCTTGATTGGCCTGCCGAATCAATTCCGAGCAAACCTGATTATGGGGGGTATTCGCAATAATCGCTTCGATCTGATCATCTTCCAAAACATTTGTCAACCCATCCGAGCAAAGCAAAACCATGGATTGAGGAGTAAAATCAAAAACCCCGATATCAGGTTCTGCCTCTCCGGTAAATCCGACAACACGCGTAATAATATGTCGATACGGATGCTCCCGCGCTTCTTCGGGTGTAATCTTGCCGCTATCTAACATCTGCTGCACAATGGAGTGATCTTTTGTGATTGGACGCATCTTACCATTTTCAAATAAATAAGCACGGCTGTCACCCACATGCGCCACATACAGCTGCTCATCCACCACATAGGCAAGAACCACGGTTGTTCCCATTCCTTTTAAATGCTCATCTTTTAAAGAAACGGAATACACGGTACCGTTCGCGTGTCGAACCACATTATTCAACAAGTTCCGGACATTTCGATTTCGTGTTGAGGCATCGTATCCCGCACTCAACGCACTATCCAAACTGCGCACGGCAAGTTCGCTGGCAATATTGCCGCCGTTGTGCCCGCCCATTCCGTCACAAACAATGGCATATGCACAGTTTTGATCCAGATTCCGGACTACAAAATTATCCTGATTACTGCTTCGGACAATTCCTACGTCCGTTTTACCGTACAGCTTCATCTTGTTCCTCCATCAATCTGAGTTGTCCGCATGAGGCGTCAATATTTCCGCCCAAAGTTCTGCGAACCGTCACATTCATTCCTTTGTGATCCAAATATTCATAAAATTGACGAACCGTATTTTTATCAGACGGGTAAAGCCCCCGCTCCTGCACATAGTTTACAGGAATTAAATTTACATGTGCCAGCATCCCAGCTAACAATTCATATAATTTTTGGGCATGGCTCAAACGGTCATTGACATCTTTTACCAATGTATACTCAAAAGAAATCCTACGGCCTGTTTTCTGTATATAATACCGGCAGGCATCTATCAATTCCTCGATCGGCCAACGCTGATTGACCGGCATCAAACGATTCCTTGTTTCATTGTCCGGGGCATGCAAAGAGACCGAAAGCGTAATCTGCAACTTCTCATCTGCCAATTGGCGAATTTTATCTACAAGCCCGCAAGTCGAAACGGAAATATGCCGCTGACTGATATTCAAGCCCTCCGGATGATTGACATTTCGCAAAAAAACCAGCAAGGAATCATAATTATCCAATGGCTCTCCGACGCCCATCACAACGATATGTCCTACCCCTAACTCTGCATTAGCGTAAGCGACTTGAGCCAACATCTCACCGGCAGACAGGTCTCGCTGCTTTCCCTTTAGTGTGCTGGCGCAGAACCGACATCCCATCCGACATCCCGCCTGTGAAGAGATACAAACACTATTTCCGTGTTTATAATGCATTACCACTGTCTCAATCAATAAACCATCAGATAATTCAAAAACATATTTTACGGTTTGATCGTCGGGATCCACCAATCTTCTGCGCACTTTTAATGAAGCAAGTACGCAAGTTTGCTGCAGCTGCTGACGAAAAGATTTCGGCAAATCCGTCATGTCTTCAAAGTCAAAAATACCGCGACTGATCCACCGATAAATCTGTTTTGCACGAAACTTCGGCACTTTCAGACCATCGGTATACTGCTCCAGTTGCTCATACGTCAAACTTGACAAATCTACCATTTTTCTTCCCTTAATCTCTGTTTCTTGAAATAATTAACAATCGAACCAACTGCATCAGCGACACAGCAAGAGACGCAACATAGGTCATTGCCGCCGCATTTAAAACCTTTTTCGCCCCCGCCAATTCTTCTCCTGAAAGCATTCCGTCAGCAGCCAGAACCTTTTTGGCACGAGCCGAAGCGTTAAACTCTACCGGCAACGTTACCAACTGAAATACAACAACAGCGGCAAAAAAGATAATACCGACATTAATCAAAACGCCAAAATTAAAAATAATTCCGATCAAAACCAGCGGAATCGCCGCAGCCGAACCAATATTGGCAACCGGCAAAATAGCATTGCGTACTTTGATTGCCCCATAACCGAGATGATGCTGACAGGTATGTCCTGCCTCATGAGCCGCAATGCCTAATGCTGCCACAGAAGACGATCCATATACCCCTTCGGAAAGACGAATAACATCTGTCCGAGGGTCATAATGATCGGTTAACTTCCCGCTTGTCGACTCAATTCGAACCCCCTGAATCCCGTTTAATTCCAAAACACGCCGCGCGACATCTGCACCGGTCATTCCACGGCGAGATAAAATTTGCCCGTACTTGTTATAGGCAGAATGCACCGAAGCCTGTGCAATCAAAGAAAATAAAATTGCCGGCAACACCAAAACGATGTACCAATAATCCATAAAATAAAGCATCATGAACCTCTATTCAAACTGGCGGGGATGATTGCCACATAAAAAACATTGGTCATCCATACGTTTTTTCCCTTCAGCCTGCAACTGCTGAATATGAACAAAACCGTCTCGTGCTTTTACATACAAACAACCGTTCTCACAAACAACCGTTCCGATCGGACAATCTCGATCAAATCCGGCGTCCGCTGCGCGATATATCTTGACCTTTTTGCCCTCGCACAAACAAAACGCACAGGGAACAGGACTGAGCCCCCGCACTTTATTGACTATATTTTTAACCGTATCGTTAAAATCTATACGTCGATCTTCTGTATGCAACATATGCGCGTAACACGTCGGTCCTTCCTGAGGAATCCGCGGAGCAGTCCCAGCCTCGATCTGTCGGATCGTTTCCACCAGAAGATTTCCGCCCATCTGTGCCAGCCGATCATGTAATGTTTCAAACGTGTCCTCATCAGAAATATCTGTTAATGCAGACAAAATCATATCGCCGGTATCCAAACCTTCATCCATATACATGGTTGTGATGCCGGTTTGAGTACAGCCGTCCATCAGTACGCGGTTAATCGGAGCGGCACCGCGATACATCGGCAACAACGACGCATGAACATTTACACTGCCATATCGAGGACAATCCAAAACGGCTTTCGGCAAAATCTGACCATACGCAACCACAACCGAAAGATCTGCTTTGATGTCCTGCAGAATGTGCAATAATTGCCCATCTTTTGCATTTTCTGGCGTATAGACCTCTATCCCCAGTTCCAGCGCACGGGCTTTTACCGGAGTAGGCGTCATCACATAGCCGCGTCCACGCGGACGATCCGGCTGTGAAACAACGGCTATCGGCGTCATCCCGGCCTCGTGTAACGCATTTAAACAGGACACGGCAAAATCCGATGTCCCCATAAAAACAATCCTCATCAATCCATAATTCCTTACTTTTTAATCAGTCTTCGGGTTCAAAATACTCGACCACATGCTCCCGGAACAAAATGCCGTCTAAATGATCCGTTTCGTGACAGATACAAACGGCCGTAATCCCCGTCCGGGTCATTTCAAACGGATTTCCGTTTTCGTCATACGCTTTTACCGTTACCTTGGCAGGCCGATTCGTGACGCCCCAAACGCCAGGGACAGAAAGACATCCCTCATTAGCCTGTTGACTGCCCGAAGTCTTTACAATTTCAGGATTTACACACGTCACCATCGTCTGCCCATCTTCGTCCAACATCACAAACAATCTGCGCAAAACACCGACCTGCGGAGCGGCTAACCCTAATCCGTTTGCCTTTGTCAAAGTATCTTTCATATCTTGAACCAGTTGCTTTAAATGATCGTCAAAACGATCTACGGGCCGACAAACCTTTTTTAGAACTTCGTCGCCCTCTTTTACGATATTTCTTATCGCCATATTAAAACCTTCCCGTATCCATATTATATAATCATTGACGGATTGATATCCATCGAAATCGATGTATTCTTAAATACTTTTTCTTTTAAAAACCATAAGTAAGCCTCGTTCAACATCTCACGCGTCCGAAGATCGTCCCTGCACTTAATCAAAACCCGTACCCGATCGCGCCCATCCACCTTGGGAACAGCCGTTTGTCGAGGACGAATAATACTAACCGGAACTTGATCGAAGTGAGAATCCTGCAACAACAATTCGATTTTATGTACAAAGGCCTCCGCACCCTCAAATGCCGCCGAAACACCGTCGGCTAAAAAAACAACTTGACAAATATCGCAATACGGCGGATAAACAAGAGATTTTCGCAACGCAGATTCCTCCGCATAAAACCCTTTATAATCCTGCCGAAACGCATATTCCAGAACCATATGTTCCGGTGAAAAAGTTTGAATCACCGCTCTTCCCTGCTTTTGTGCGCGGCCGGCACGACCAACCACCTGAGTAATCAGAGAAAAGGTTTTTTCGTAAGCGCGAAAGTCAGAAGAATATAACGACATATCGGCCATCAAAACGCCCACCAGCGTCACATCCGGAAAATCAAGCCCTTTAGTAATCATCTGGGTGCCAAGCAAAACGTCATATTCTTTTCGGGCAAACGCCGTCAGAATTTCATCGCGAGTCGATTTGCCGCCTACCGTGTCTGCATCCATACGCAAAATACGGATTCCCGGAAAGAACTGACGCAGTTCAGACTCTGCCTTTTGTGTACCAAATCCGGAATACCTCAACGTTTTCTCCCCGCAATCCGGACAGTGTCCCGTAGCCGGCTGGCTGTAGCCGCAGTAATGACACACCAGGCGGTCGTTCACGCTGTGATAAGTCAATGCGATCCCGCAGTTTGGGCAACGAAAAACAAATTTGCACTTGGGACAGGAAACAAAAGAATTATATCCTCTGCGATTCATAAATAAAATCGTTTGTTCCTGTTGTTCTAAATTTTTTTGCAGTTCTGTAGCCAACGTTGTACTGATCAAGGACAGATTCCCCTGAACCTGTTCCATTGCCGTGTCTGAAACTAATACTTTCGGCAAGGGCTGTTTATTAAACCTGCCCGACAGTTCCGAATATCCGATGGCTCCCCTCATCGCACGAGTATAAGATTCAAAAGAAGGCGTTGCCGAAGCAAGCACCAGCAGAGCCTTTTTACGAGCAACTAAAAAAGCGGCAATATCCCGGGCGTGATATTTGGGAGTCATATCCGATTTATAGGTATGTTCCTGTTCTTCATCGATAATGATAATGCCCAAATCCTGCATGGGCGCAAATACGGCAGATCGTGTGCCTACTACCACCTTGGCATGCCCGCTGCGAATTCTTTTATATTCATCATAACGCTCGCCTGCTGAAAGAGCGCTATGCAAAACGGCCAACTGGGGTCCGTAATGCCGATAAAACCGTTCGATAATCTGAAGTGTCAGAGAAATTTCCGGCAACAGTACGAGCGCAGATTTTCCTCTCGCAAGCAGCTCGTCAATGACAGCCATAAAAACATGCGTTTTGCCGCTTCCGGTTACCCCGTACAATAAATGTGTTTTTCCTGTTTGGCTGTTTTTTAAAATTTCCTCAGCGGCTTGTTTTTGAGTATCGTTCAATACGACCGGCTGCGGATTATATTCCAAAGATTTATTCATCAACGGATCGCGCAATTGTTCAGCAACCGTAACCGATACCATTCCACGTTTTCGGAGCGTATTTAATACACTGGCCGAAAGTCCAGTCATATACAAAATTTCTTTTGCAGTACAGGAATCATTTTCTTTTAAAAAATCCAACACGGCAAGATGCTTCTTGGCAAGTTCTGTCTGTTTTTTTCTGCACTCTGCGGCATAAACTTCTCCTGCAGAGGTGATTTGAAAGACACTTGCCATTCGATCCGAAACCATGTTTTTAAACTTTAAAACTTCACGCGCTTTATGCTCGCGAACCCATTTCAATACCTGATAATATTTCTGTCTGGGCAGCTGTCGGACTAATTCTTTCTGCAAAACCCAATTCTGATTCCGGTCAAAAAGTTCCTGGATCATGGGATCTGCACACGGAGCACATAAACTGTAATACCGATCCACGCCGCCAATGACGCCGGCAGGCATCATGGTCTTTGCCGCATCAAAAAAAGTACAGAAATATTTGTTTTTCATATAACGGCAAAGACGGATCTGATCTTGTGTCAGAAATCCGTTTAAATCATACACATCAAAAATCTGTTTTACCTTGTTTGTACTGGCAGGTCCAAAATCAAATACGATTCCTCGAACTTTTCGATTGCCTCCACCAAACGGACATAAAACCATCGTTCCAACTGAGACTGTCTGTTGCAGTTCAGCCGGCAATGCATATTCGTATAATTTATCTGCCGAATACGGAATATCTTCAATTGCAACGAAGATATGTTCAGTCGACATGTTTGCGGTCTTCTGCAAAAGTTACTTCATGATCGGCAAAAGAACGAACAGCCAAAGAAACAGCCCGATCTTCCAATTTTTCACCCTCTGCTGCCTTCATCTCCGCAATCTGCCGCGCGCGCTTTGCAACGGCGATTACCAACGAATAACGACACTGACAACTTTTATCTGTAACTAATTGTTCAATACACGGATACAACATTTCAAAAACCTCTTTCCCTAAAATCTATATCCTTTTCCTTATATCATTTTATTTATTTTTCCATATATGTACGAATCAAGGAACAAACTTCTTCAATCGCCGTCTCCAGTTCGCCGCTGATCACATGATGTTTGTAATCCCCGCTCAAGGAGATCTCTTCTTCTGCACGCTTCAACCGTTTTTGCACAGCTTCCGGGCTGTCGGTATTTCGGCGAACGATTCTGCGACGGAGTTCTTCCATATTGGGCGGCTCAATAAAAATGGTTACCGCATCCGGATATATCCGAATCACCTTTTCCATGCCCACACGCTCAATCTTTAAAATGACGCCGATCCCGTTTTGAAGCATTTGTTCTACAGGTTCTTTGGGCGTTCCATAATATGTGGTACAATATTCTGCATATTCCAACAATGCATCTTGAGCAATCAACTGCTCAAAATAATCTTTGGAAACAAAATTATAATCTACGCCGGGCAACTCCCCCACGCGAGGCGGACGCGTGGTACACGATACAGACAATTTCACGTCCTCTGTTCGAGATAACACCTCTTTAATAATCGTATCCTTGCCTACCCCGGACGGGCCTGAAATAATAAACAACACTCCACGCTTACTCATCGGCGTTTTCCTCCGAAACGTCCCCGATTCGCCCAGCTATGGTTTCTGGCTGAACAGCACTTAAAACAATGTGCCCGCTATCCAAAATCATCACCGAACGCGTACGTCTTCCATAAGTTGCGTCAATCAAAATTCCTTTTTCCCTGCTGTCCGATATCAACCGCTTAATCGGCTGCGAATCCGGACTGACAACCGCAACAACCCGAGTTGCCGCAATCACGTTGCCAAAGCCGATGTTAATCAGTTTCATCCTATCTGCCGTCCTTTCTGCGCCAAACTTATTCTATATTCTGAACCTGTTCCCGAATTTTCTCGATACAAGTTTTAACCTCGATCACACGCCGAGTCACGTCAATATCCCCGATTTTAGAAGAAATCGTATTGATCTCCCGATTCATTTCCTGAATAATAAAATCCATCTTTTTTCCATTGGAAGTTCCGCTCTCAAACAAATCGTGCAAGGTTTGACAATGCGAATTTAACCGGACAATTTCTTCATCAACCGCCAAGCGGTCAGCCATAATGGCAACCTCTGTCAGCAACCGCTGCTCGTCCACTTTCGTATCCGAAAGCAAGCCTTCTATTCGGGTTCTCAATTTTGCCGCATACTCATCCAATAACCGAGGTCCCTGCCGCTCAATCTCGTCCACCTGCTCTTTAATAAACTGGCATTTGGCCATAATATCGGTTGCTAACCGGGTCCCTTCTGCCTGCCTTTGCGCAATAAAAGCATCCGTCGCTTCTTCTAAAACAGGCAACACACTTTGCCAAATTTTTTCAACATCCACTTCACTGCGAACGGGAGAAACCACATCGGAAAACCGCAAAGCCAGCAAAGCATTCGGATCATACGGCAATGAAAACGTTTCGGAAACGTCCTGCAATGCCTGTAAATACGCTTGCATCAACGGTTTGTTGACCTTTACCTGCTGCACTTCCTCCGAAGAATCATCAATACTGAGATTTACCTCAATTTTACCCCGAACAACACGAGACTGCAAGTAAGAACGAATTTTATCTTCCAGTTGCATATAAAATCGGGGCACTCGCGCATACATCTCAAAATAACGGTGATTCACCGCCTTGATTTCAACAGAAATATCTAAATGATCGCAGACCGCTCGAGCGCGGCCAAACCCTGTCATACTTTTTATCATAAACCCCACCGTCTTCCGAACCATAAACGAAAACGTTTATCCTCTTGTTTTTCCTGAAAAAGATTCCTATTTTTATATACAATAAAATAATATCTCATTTTGTATTTTACTATTTTTTACGCTGTTTGTCAATATTTTCGACGATCTTCCCGCAAAAAAACAAAAACTTTTAATAATTGCCTAATAATTAAAAAAATATCTTGACAGAACAATTTTTTACTGATATAATATTATCCGTAACTGAAATTGGCTTTTTGCCTATCATTCGCAGCCATGGTGGAATTGGTAGACACGCTACTTTGAGGGGGTAGTGGGATTTTTCCTGTGCGAGTTCAAGTCTCGCTGGCTGCACCATGTTGATAGCCTCGATACGCAATTTTGTGTTCGAGGCTTTTTTATGCGAAAAATTTTCGTTTTCAGGTTACAAACGTATATTTATATAATGAATTAAAAACATCAAATATCTGGGTTATAGCAGATAAGGCAATATATGCAAGGTGAGTTTCGGACAAAAATAATGAAAAACTTTTTTGATAATGTTGCCGGAGATATAACTTGAGAGTGGTTATCTACGCCCGATATTCTTCAAATAATCAGCGGCAGGAGCCTTTCGGGGACCGGCCGCGGGAATTAAAGAAATACGCTGCATATAACGATATTCAAATTTCCGCTTATGTAAAAATCAGAGTTGATTCCAGGATGATCTTTTACCCATATTTTACACACAATTTACCAAACCTCGATTGAAAAAAAAATGGCGCTGCGATAAAATATTATATGGTTTGAAATTATTGTAAAAGACGATGATTTAAGCTGAGATTAAGCGAAAGAAGGTAGTGCGCGGCAAAATAAGAAGAGATTAGTAAGATATATTTTCAGAAATGCGAGAGGGAAAAATTATGTCAATTATAAAGAAAAAATTCAAACGTGCTTTAGCGCTTTTTACAACTTTGGCGATGATGCTCGGAAGTCTTACCTCGCTAACCTTTGTTTATGCGTCCGGTGCAGAGGGGGAACTTAACGGCGAGGGCACAGCTCAGTCGCCTTATCAGATTGGATCTGAAGCAGATTATAATTTATTCGCTGAACTTTTGAACGAAGGCAACACGAAATATATTGGCAGCGATAAGGTTTTCACCTTGACAAACGACCTGTATCTGACCGAGCAGCCGACTATAATCAATAGCTTCTCAGGTACGCTTGACGGACAGGGTCACACGATATTAGGTCTCAGCATGCAGGGAAGCATAGAAAACATCAGTACATACAGATTGGCTATGATAATCGAAAACACGGGCACCATAAAAAATCTTGCTGTTGATACCCCGAATATCATAGTGACCGGCGGCACTAAGGACAGCGGTCCGCTGGTAGGCGTCCTGACGGCCAAAAGCGCAAACGCGACCTTTGAAAACTGCGCTATTATAAACGCAAATATTCAGGCCTCCGGCTCTGATAAGGCAGCGGGCTTTGCCGCCGAGAACGATGGCAGCACCGTTACCAACTGCTACTTTACCGGAACCGTAAATGCCGGGCTTCAGCCGGGTGCGATATTCGGGTACTCCAAGGGAAGCGGTACGGTCGTTGAAAGCTGCTATATCGAGACAGTACTTACCACAAACAAGTACAGCGGTCCGGTAACAGCTTATCCTAACAGGGTGAAGGTATATAATACGATAGTCGCAGACGGAGAAACTACTGTCACCAGCAACCGAGATGAAACATTCAACGGCAGACTTATCGGAACCTATAATAAGTTTAAATCAAATGTGTTTGAAAACAACTATGTTATTGAGGATTATACAATAAACGGCGTTGTTGCCGCCGGAAGCGACGACCCGAACAGCAAGTTCGGCAAGAGCGTTTCAGAGGACGAAATATCAACGCAGTCCTTTTATGAAGATACCCTCGGCTGGGATTTTGAAAATGTATGGAAATGGGAGCCGAGTCTCGGTCATCCGGCTCTTAAATACATTGATGTCGGTCATACTCCCGACCGGATTTCGGTAACATTTTACGGTGACACCTCCACTCAAAAGGGCTTCACCTGGTATACCGAAGGCAAATGTGAGCAGCCCGCAGTAAGGATAAGCAAGACTACAGGCTTTGATTCCGCTTTGGAATTTATCCCCACGGCGACCGAGACTGAAAACGGCTGGAGATATAAGGCTGTCGCTTCCGGATTAGAGGCAGACACGGAATATTATTATCAGGTCGGTGATAAGGACTCCGGAAAATACAGTCTTGTAGGCAGCTTTAAGACCGCTCCGAAAAACGGCGGTTTCACATTTATAAACCTCACAGATACTCAGGCTAAATCCTCCGCGGAAGCTCAGCTTTCGGCAAATACCATAGCAGAAGCGCTCCGCACGGTAGATAATGCAGAGTTTATAGTACACAGCGGCGACTTTGTTCAGACAGGCGCCGATGAGCAGATGTGGAAGGATATGCTCAACTTTTCAAAGGAGAGCATGATGAATACCACTATAGTTCCCGCGGCAGGCAATCACGAATATGAGCAGAATGTTTTTTACGACCACTTCAATCTTGAGACCCCGAATGATCAGGATTATTCCACCGGTGTATATTATTCGTTTGATTACGGCAACACTCACTTTGTGACACTCAATACCAACGAAAACGCCGCTCAGGCTATATCGGACGCTCAGCTTGAATGGTTAAGACAGGATGTCAAAGCAGCGCGTCAGCGAGGGGCATCCTGGGTAATACTTAATCTCCATAAGGGCGTATACACCACCGCTACGCATATAATGGACGAGGATGTCAAAGGACTCAGAAAAATACTTATCCCGGTTATAGATGAGCTTGATATTGACCTTGTGCTTCAGGGTCACGACCATATCCTCGCCCGCACAAAGGTGTTAAAGTATGATGAAGACGGCGAGGCATACGGCGCAGTTGCCGAAACCGAAACCTTCACCGAGATCAAAAACGGCAACAGAATAGAATACGCAATGAATCCTGACGGAACCATTTATCTGGTTATGAACACTGCCGGTGCGAAGCATTACGAGCAGAGCACAGACGTTGAAGGTCTCGATATGGATAAATATCTGGAACTCTTTGACCGCTCCGAGCAAAATGCAAACGCTCAGCATTTTGCGGGAATAACGGTTACGGATACCCGTCTTGAGGTCAATATATATCAGATGATAACCGGCGCCCCCGCCGTTGAAATGGATGGCTTCGGTATTGACCGCGAGGTTACTCCCGTTATAGAAATAATAAACGGTCTTCCTTCGGCAGATGAGGTTACAGCCGCCGATACCGACCTGGTAGAAGAGGCGTATAGCGCTTTCCTTAAGCTGAACGATAGCCAGCGCAAGGCTGTAATCAACAAGGATAAGCTCCTTGCATTGATTGAAAAGCTTTATTCGATGGGTCAGGTAGGCGACACTCTGATACAGTGGAACGACCCGACTGCCGAAACGCGCCAGAGCATAGCAGTAAGAAATGATACCGCAAAGGAGTTTACTGACGCTCCGGTACTCCTCAAGCTTCAGAACATTCCCTCGGGAACAGAGCGAAACACCCTGAAATTCTATTCTATGAACGGTTTGCCGCTTTCATATGAGATTGAAAACTGGGACCCGGACAATGTAAGCACGGTCTGGGTAAGAATACCGAAAATACCTGCAAACGATGCAGTAAATATATGGGCGTATTTCGGAGGAGAAGAAGCCGATAACGACCCCTCCGATGTATGGAATGATGATTATCAGCTTGTAGACCATTTCAGCACTGCTTCAAAGGACGCCGAAATGCGCACTGATTCTACCGGTCAGCATACAGGCACCGTTACCGGAGATATCACTTCAGTTACTGCCGAGGACGGAACCGTAGGCGCTTATTTTGAAAACAATAAGGTAGACTACGGTAATGTAGGCGGCGGATACAAAGCTTTAAGCATAAGCGCGGTATTTACCGCAACAGAGGAAAATCTTGCTAAAATGACCGAGGAAACCGCCGCACTGATAGCAAGGGACGCGTTTGATGCTAATGCTTCAAGCAATGACACCTTCTTCCTTGGAATTGATCCGGACAGTAAAACGGCGGTAAGCCGCTATAAAGGAATTTGGTGGGAGAACGCTGCTATTACAAGCTGTGAATCAAATGACCAGAGCGTTCCGATAGACAACAACAAGCATTTGCTGACTATGAGCTATGACGGCATAACGGTCACTCTTTATATTGACGGTGTGTGTGTTTACGACAGCTTTGTTGAAAGCCACAGTACCCTTTTAGATGCCGATACCTCCACAGTAATAGGCGCGTATTCTGATATGGACAAAGTAGCCGGAGCCTTTTGCGGTATTATAGACGAAATACAGCTTACCGGCAATCAGGTAAGTGCTGAATGGGAAAACTTCCGTTACAACAACTATTTCGGAGACGCTGTTCAATACGGTAAAATGGTAGAAAAAGACACCGAAGAGCTTGCAATTTCTATAGCTCAGCCTTACACCGGCGCTCATCTTGAAAACGGCAAGACCACGGTTTCCGGCGTTATAAACAAACCTGCCGAGATCACTGCCGAAATAAACGGAGAGACTATTTCCTGCGGTAATTTTAATTTCGGAGAGTTTGAGTTTGAGCTTCCCGTAAATGGGATTGATGAACAGGAACTTGTACTGACCGCCGCTTTCAGAGACGATAAGACCGAAAACGCAGAAGCTGCGATAACCCTTATTCTTACCGATGAACAAGCACCCGCACAGCCTGAGCTTTCCGATTTGTCTTCAAGCGGAGAGCTTCATACCCAAAGCAACACTCTTACCCTGACAGTAAAGACCGATGACCTTGAAAAGCTTACCGCTCAGTTTTACCAGAACGAGCTTGTTACTCTTAATGAAGAAAATACCGTGCTTTATGTCGGCAGCACTCAGGAAAAACTGGCTGACGCCATCCGTCCGGGAGACGGAACAAAATCGGATAAGCTTTTCACCGAAACTTCAGATGAAAATGCAACACCTTATCAAATTTATGAAATTAGCCTTACGGATGCGCAGGCTTCCAACGATAAATTCCATATTGTATGGAACGGAAGCACCGAAAGAGAAATCACCGCTTATGTGTTCGACTATGCGGCGGACGGCTGGTCAGAGCTTGCCCATGCTTACAATGAAGAAACCGGCGCAGGCACCATGGATATAACCGTTAAAAACGAGAATATCCTTGACGGTAACAAGATGTATCTGCTTATCTGGCGCGGAATGAGAAACGATGTTGCAAAACGTACTGATTTCCGTCCTTCAACGGGAGAATATGACTTCAGCTTCCAGATAGTCCCCGATACTCAGCTTTATGCACAGTCATATCCCGACCGTGCGCTCACACAGTTCCAGTGGATAGCCGATACCTTCGATTCCATAAAGTCAAAAATGGTTCTCTCTGTAGGTGATGTGGCAAATCGTCCTTACCTCAATCAGGAATACCAGTGGCAGAATATGGACGCCGCTTACAAAATCCTCGACGATAACAACATTCCTTACGCCATAGGCTGGGGCAACCACGACTATGACCGCGAAGAGCCCAGCAACCTTATTCTTTACAAGAAGTATTTCTCTGCTGAACGCCTTAAGAATTCTGCGGGAAAATACTGGGGTGATTCTATGGATAATGACTGCGCTTATTATCTTATGGAAGAAAAGGGCGCTAAAATTATGATACTCACCGTAGGATACTGGGCGACCGAAGAAGAATACGAGTGGGCGCAGAATGCTATTGAAGAGCATCCCGACTATTCGGTGATCATCGTTACCCACATGTATGTTGACCGTTACGGTAACCTGCAGGGCGACCAGTCACTTGAATTTGAAGCAAAGCTTGTTGAACCGTATGTAAATGTTAAAATGGTGCTTAACGGTCATGACCACGGTTCTAATATAAGGTATGATGTTGAAGGCGAAGGCACTGCCCACGAGCATATAGTATGGAGCCTTGACACTGACTACCAGCGCGCTCCGTACGGCGGCGGCGGTTACGTGCGAAATATGCATATCGACCTTGAAAATGACCTTGTTTATTTCAACACCTATTCCCCCATACACGACAGCACGGAATTCGGCTTTAGCCGTCTGCCTCAGACGGAAACCCCCGGAATGTATAAGAAAAACATGGAAGAATTTGTGATTCCGGTTGATTTCGGCGGTAATACCGAACGCTCTGTCAGAACCGATTCGCTCACCATATCCTGCGGAGATGCCAAACCATTAGGTGAGGCACAGAACATTGTCGGCAGCCAGAGCGTAAGCGTAGATTTTGAAGGTCTTGAGATGAATACAGGATATGAATGGTATGCGGTTCTTACCGACGAGGCGGGTCACTCCACCGTCAGCAAAACCATGCAGTTCTTTGTATCAGAGCTTGATACCTCGGCTTTGAAGGCTGCGATAGAAAATGCCGAAGCGATTGAGCTTTCGGATTATGAAGAAGCCGGTAAGGCAGAGTTTATTGCGGCATTGGAAGCGGCAAAGGCCGTCCTTAACAATCCAAATTCCACTCAGGCAGAGGTCGATAGTGCCACGGCAGCTTTGAATGCGGCAAAAGACGCTCTCAAGCTTATCACAGATGACGGCGGCAGCGATAATAACGGCTCAGACGGCAGCGGTGACAGCGAAGACATTGATAATAATAATGACAATAATTACTCAGACGTTAATAGCGGTAATAATGACGGAAACAGTTCAAACGGAAACGGCAGCGGTCAGAATTATTCTGACGCCGGTTCGGGAAATTCGGATATACCGCAAACCGGAGATGAAGGTTATACTATCTTGTTTACGGTATTATTAATGACAGGCGCTGTGGCGGTTATTGTGGCGGTTATTCTAAGGCATAAGTTTCTTATCAGAAAGAAACACTGAACAATGAACCGCGATAGTAATTAAAATATTTTTATCTGAGACCGGAGCGGTGAATACCGCTCCGGTCTCAGCGTTAATATAAGCCCTATGATAAACGTATTTTTATAAGTTGTTATTCACCAAGGTAACATTACCATCAGGTTCATATTTTCGTAAGGAAGTGCAGGTTCAATTCCTGTTACCCGCACCAGTTTGAATGTTCATAACGCAACTGAACATTCCTATGTAAAGGAGTAGTCCGAAAGGGCTGCTCCTTTTCTCGTTTATCCGGCTTTCCCAACCAGATATTCTATTTCTACGCCCTGTCTGCTGTTGAGAACGACATTCCCCGGCAAAACAGGGCTGTGCGGTAAATCCAGTACGCCGACAAACTTGTAATGGATCACAAGGCGCTGCGTCCTGTTTTTTCCTGTCCCCTGAATGTGGTACACGTCAATCCGCTCCACCAGTTCGTGAAGCATGGTAGGCGTTAAGGTTTTCATCTGCATAAACTTCCGAACCGCTTTCAGAAACTGATTTTTGGAATATACCCGGCTGTCCTCTTTATCGCAGATGCTTTCCAGCTCTGCGATTTCTTTTTTGAGGGATTGCTGTTCCTCGTCATACCTTTGCGACAGCTTCATGAAACGTTCGTCAGAGAGTTTTCCGCTTACGTTGTCCTCGTAGGTGCGCTCAAAAAGCATATCAACCTCACTGTACCGGGCGTTCAGTTCCGCCAGCTTTTGCTGGCGAAAACGTTTTTCACGCTCGTAATCCTGTGAAGTTTTCCGGGCAAGCAGTTCAGCAAACTCTTCTTCATTTTCCTGTAGATAGCTTACCATGCGGTTCAATTCGAGAAGGACGACCTGTTCCAGCGAATCGGCGCGGACATAGTGCGTTTCATTACAGGTTCCACGGTTTCCCCGGTAGTTTGAGCAGTTAAAATACTCGATGGCGCTATTTGGATGATTGATGTTGTAGTGCAGCTTATGCCCGCAGTCGGCGCAGTATAAAAGCCCTGCAAACATATTCTTTTCGCTGTTCTTTGGTTGTCTGCGTTTTGTGCCTGCACGGATTTTCTGCACCGTTTCCCATGTGCTGCGGTCAATGATCGGCTCATGGTGATTCTCAAACACCCTTTGATTTTCTTCCGGGTTTTCGCGGCGGCGTTTGTCCTTGAACGACTTGGAATAGGTTTTGAAATTGATAAGAACGCCGGTGTACTCCTGTAAGGTCAGGATTTTGGTAATGGTAGTTTTACACCACTTACAGGGATTGTCCTGCGTTTTCTTTCCCCCCTTGCGGATTCCTTTCTTTGCCCAATAATAGGTAGGGGTCAAAATACCGCTTTCCTGTAAAATTCGTGCGGTGGTTTCAATCCCGTTCCCCTCAATACAAAGGCGGTAGATTTTGCGGACAACTTCGGCGGCTTCCTCGTCAATGATCCATTGCTTGGGGTTGTCCGGGTCTTTCCTGTAACCATATGGCGGCAAACAAAGGGGATCACCGGCATTGCCGCGCAGCTTCTTGGAACTTCTGACTTTCCGGCTGATGTCTTTCGCATACCATTCGTTCATGATATTCCGGAACGGAGTAAAATCATCTTCCCCCTGTTCGCTGTCCACGCCATCGTTGATCGCAATAAAGCGGACGTTGTGATCGGGGAAAAAGGTATCCGTATAGTAACCCACTTGCAGATAGTTCCTGCCGAGCCGGGACATATCTTCTTGTGTCAAGTAGGGACTAAAAAAATTTTGAGAATTTACAA
>WHHJ01000019.1 GCA_014872655.1 Clostridia bacterium | reverse complement strand
ATCATTGACTATCAGTTCTGTTCATTCGCAGGAGCATTTTGGCATAGTTTTCTTGCATTTATCTTGTAAATTTCTCGCACTTTTTCGCAAAATCATTTACAGGAGGCCACTTTTTCGGAAAAATCAGAGATGAAATGTGACTGATGGGGACAACAAGCCCCAGCTTTCTTTAGCATCAGATTTGTTGCAAAACCGAAGTTCTTAATGATTTGCGGGAATGACAATTCAAGTTTTGATTAGCGTTTTTCTTTTGTCATAAATTAACCCCTTTAAAAAAACAATTAAATTCTGAGATTTAGTTCAATAAATGTTACTTGTCATTACTACGCAGAGTATCTTCTACAGTCTTTGATATACTGCAAGATATATTGATATGTGCAACGGATAATTCATCTTTATTGAGAAATTCGAATGAAATATACTCTCCCCGATCAATTACTATTTCTTTTTCTTCGATATACTCATTGCCTTCGATCAATCTATCGATAGAGAAAACAGATATTGAGAAGTTTTTTTTCATCGTAAACGATGCGGCATAACAACCCGAAACCGGCGTTATGCATACTTTGACAAGATATGTGCCAGATGCGGGGCAAAACCATCTGCGAACAGACGCAAACTGCTTTGCGGATGTCTGAAAACATTTCCCGACTTTCAATTCAGCAATCTTGTTTCCTTCCCAGACATTCTCCGCCTTTTTCCAGTTCAATTCTTTGTATGTAATATCACCGTCATATGAATAATAAAACCAACCGTTTATACCTTGCGTACAGCAAAAATCGTCATTATTATATATAGGCATTTCATCACATATCCTTATCGAATTAATTTTTACGACAGACGTTCCGTAATGGTCATAATGAACCGGATCAAAGCGAATTTTTCCTATCAAGCCTTTCCATTTTGCATTGCTTGACATATCTATCTTATATTCAAGCATCTCTTTTCCGGGTTTGATCGCAAAGGTCTTTGAGGTATTAAAAAAACCGTTTTCGCTTGTTTCGTCAACAAACCAAATCTGCGCGGCTTCACTTTCGCTTAAAGTCGAATATTTTATATAAATATATTTCAAGACATCCGCATTAATATATTCTTCGTCCATTATAAAATACGGATTATTTTTGTATACTGAGCATTCAATATCATTTCCGTAATTTATTTCGGAAAACTGCTGAATTGCCTTCCATTCTCGTAATAAGCCTTTTTCCCAAACGTACTCGGAAGGTAAAACATGAAGTTGCACAGAATTCTTTTCCATGTATGACAAATTGTTCTGATATATACAGAAAGATTTAACCGAAACGGGCTTGAAACGAATATCTCTTAATCGAATGCCCGAGACCGAAGAATCATAGATATAATGAATATCTCCGTTATCAAATACTATTTTTGCAGGTTCGGCATAAGATAGATCTTTGCGCGTGTCAATCAAATCTATCTCCGTCAGATACATGGGTTCATTCAAATTAACACTTGCGGAATTTGCATCTGTCTTTGAAAAAGAAAATTCCGAATATACAGAAGTATTATCTTTCTTTTTGTTAATGTTCTTTATTTCTGCACAAATAGAGGTTAAAAGAGAGCGTTCATCTTCACGGACGACGCACAACCTGTCACAAATGTCTGTACGAAAAGTACTGTTATCAGAAATGTAGATAAAATTTTCCGGGGATCTTATATTATATTTAACAGAAAGCAATTTTATTCTTTCGGAAGGAAGAACGACCTTTCTGTTGTATTCTGCTAAAAGTCGTTCATACTCTTCAGAGACATAATACAAGTCCCTGATATAATTAAAACGTCTCAATAAAAACTCTTTGTGCTTAGAAATATTTTCAATTCCTCTCAAAACAACAGGCATTGACCGGTCTTTCAGTACTCTTATATATTCGTCATAAACATCAAGACCGACAATATCATTATCTGTTTTTTTTAGTGAAAAAATATATCTGTTTAAATTATCTAAAAATGTTTTGACATGGAATTTTCTGTTTCTAAAAATATCATTAAATGTCACTTCAAGAAGAAATGCATCTTTCAGTACAGGATCCAGAAGCCCATTGGCTCTTTCCATCAACAATTCAAACATCTCTTCAAAATAACAAATGTCTGCTGCACACTTAATAACACCCTTAACCGTATCGTGCATCAAGAAACAGATTTTATTTTCGGAATTATCATAACCATATATCAAAATGTAATTCAACTTTTCATAAACAGCAGTGGCTGAATCACCCGATAAGTGCTGAACATAAAGATATGTGGCGATATAATACCCATTATCTATTCGTTGTTTTATAAATGCAATATACTTTTCGGCAGAAGAAAAAGAAGAGAATGAATTTATGCGAATCGATTTTGTTAACGAAAAATCGGGGTGAAAACAATCTTCAAACTCTGCACAAAGATATCCACCTTTTCGTATAATCAAGTTGGTATAATTCTCATAAAACCATGGTAAACTTCGGGCATCAAGACAAAAGCAAAGAGATATATCTATCTTTGTTTCTTCATTATAATTCATTGGCAAAAGCATAAAATCGTTCCTACTTTCCGTTCATATCGTCCACCTGTAATTTTCAGCCTGAATATTGAACATCTCGGCGTATTTGCCGTTGAGCGCCATCAATTCATCGTGTGTACCCTGTTCAACAATTTCTCCGCCGTCCATCATATATATCCTGTCTGCCGTTCGCGTAGTCCAAAGACGGTGAGATATAAAGATAACGGTTTTGTCAAAAGCAGAATTCATCATCAGTCTGTTGAGTTCATATTCGCTGTCGGGATCGAGCGCGGCGGACGGCTCGTCCACAATTATAAACTCATAGCCGTTGACAAACGTTTTCGCCAACGCAATTTTTTGTTGTTCTCCGCCCGAAAGGATAACGCCGTCTTCGTCAAACTCCCTTGTAAGAACAGAATCTATTCCGTTCGGCAAGGGATCAAGTTTATTGTCAAACCTAACCTTTTTCAACGCGTCTTTAACGGACTTGCGGTCTTTTTCATCGGCGCAGTAATCCATAAGCACGTTTTGGCATATAGGGAGAGCAAAAAGTCTGGTATCCTGAAATGCCGTTCCGAATTTTGCTCTGTAAGAGCCGACGGTTACAGTCTCCGCTCGCCTTCCGTTCAATAATATCTCTCCGCGTTCCTGTTGATATAATTGCATTATAAGTTTTATCAATGTAGATTTTCCTGCGCCGTTATGTCCCACAACCGCAATCTTCTCGTTCGGTTTTATTTCAAACGAAACATTTTTGAGACAGTCCGTTTCCATACTGCCATATTTGAAAGAAACATTTTTTAACTTGATATGTTTGTTTGCCGCAGTTGCTTTTATGCCATCGAGATTGAGTTTGACGGTTGTCTCATATTCGAGAAAAACCCTTATATCTTCTATATAACGCGAAGTGTTTGCATATCCACGAACGAGTCTGACCGTTGAAGAAAGGGCGTGTGACAGGGACATAATGGCAGAAGATGAAACGAAGAAGTCGCCGAGTGTTATTTTTTCATGACTGTTAAGATTCCCGCAAGCAAGTCTGTTCCGAAATTCACTGCATAACCGTTTGCGAAGGTTGAGCCGAGATCCGTAGCGGCGTAAAAAAGCAGTGTTTTAACAGACAGTCCTCTAATCTTCTTCATCAGTTCGCCGTATTTGTCAAACATTATACTGCTAATTTTTGAAGACCGCATTCCCTTTGAATAATCACTTGAATAAAATGTTCGGTGAACATAGTCTGTCTCATGAGTTATCTTTTGATCTTCCAAATCATACTCATGATTTTTTTATTGATTTTGCCACCAAAAAAAGCGAATAGAGAAACGGAACAAATGCAAGAACGGCCGACAGAGGATGAATGGAGATAAGGACAGCAGACATGGAAAACATCATAACGGTTACGGTAACTATCGAACAGGTTATGTTCAGCACCTCATCCATTTTATTCCACAAATATCTGTTCGCCTTTATATAGCCCTCGAAAAAGTCTGGGTTTTTTATACACGCAAGGTCTATGGTCTCAACCTTCCGATAAAACATGGATTGAAGTCTTTTTTTGATATCCATGTTAACGCTCTGCAGATAGAAACTGTCGTATATATTAATAGAATATTGTGTTACGAACTGAAACGCAAACATAAACAGCATAAAAGAACTATGTTCCCGAAACTTTTTCCCGACTCTATCTCATTGACCAACGTTCGCATAAACACGACCGTGGAAATTATCCGCAAAATACAGCCCCAAACGGTCATGAGCAGACTCAACCAGAGTTCCTTCGGGGCTGCCCAACAAAGCAATTTCAACATATACATATTATTAAAAACAATACGCTTAATTTTTTTCATTTCATATCTCCTATACTCAATTTATAAATGAAACATATTATTCACCGCAGTAATGACTAAAAAACATTCGGGGTTTTCCGGGTTGTTCAAAATATTCCATGCATTTCAGAAACAGCCTAAATGCCGACCAAAACGTACAAGACAAAAAAATTTGCAATACAAAAGCGTATCGGTATGATACCTCTCATATTGCAAGCCGCAAAACATATTTTATTGCCACTATTTTACGACTTGATCCCTCCCCCTTTTCCCGCAAAATTTTTTATATTACTATTTTAGCATATATCATCAATTTTGTCAACATATCGTGAGTAACTTTTTCATATATTTGCCAAACCGACGGTTGCTTCGGTTGAATATATATTTTTTCAAACTCGTAAGTTCAAGTTCCAATTCAAAATACTCGTGTCGCTTATGTCATCTTTTGTTTCGTGCTTTATACGCAAACGCAGCCGACTTGTCAAGTCCTCAGAAAAAGGCAAAAGGGGCAGTAAAAAACAGCCCGAAGAAAATGAACTGCCCTAAATTGTGCGGACAGTACAAAAAACACCCCTGAGGTAGAAAAAGTTAAAAACTTAAGCAACGAACTGACATCGCTTTTCGAGTGGTGTCAGTTCGTTGCTTAAGTTGGATACGTTCGTTATTGTAGAATTGTATGTATGAACCTATGATGAGGCGCGCCTCCTCATAGGTACAGATTTTCGCACGATAGATGCATTTGGTTTCGAGGATTGAGAAAAAATTTTTGGCTAAAGCGTTATCATATGGGTTCCCACGTATTGACATTGACGGCGTGATGTGGTACGATTTTGTTAGGCTATAATACGCTTGCGAGGTGTACTGAAAGCCTTGGTCACTGTGGAGCCGCAACTCCGCGGTGACCTTTTCCTTTCTTGTGGCTGCTTTGATTGTAGAGAGAACAAGATTGATGTTTTGTTCAGTACCGGTCTTGTAAGCAACAATGCTATTGTCATAGAGAGCTCGAATAACCGAAAGATACAGTACACCTTCTCCTGTCTTGATGTATGAAATATCTGTTACCCATTTCTGATTGGGACGTTCTGCGTAAAAATCTCTGTTGAGAAGATGGGGATATCTATGCAGATATTCACCGTAATTTCGGTATTTTTTGCGCCGAACGACAGAAAGCAGATTGTATTTCTGCATAATGCGCAGAACGGTTTTGGGATTCTTATGTATTCCCTGTCTTTCAAGCCATATATGGACTCTACGGTAGCCATAAGTGCTATGGCTGCGCTCTTGACATTCTCGGATCTTCTCGACAAGCGGCAAATCCCATGCAGGGATATCCATTCTTTTTACATAGTCATAGTAACCGCTTCTTGCTGCATCAAAGAACCGGCACATCTTGCTGATTGAATATTTGTCTTTATGACGATAGATAACCATATATTTTACGCTTGTTCTCACTTCCTTTCTGTAAGCGAGAGAGAATCCCGCATAAGTTCATTTTCCATCTCTAATTGCCTTTTATGTGTATCTTTCCGCGCCAACTTGTAACGCAGATCTGCAAGCTTATCTTCATCGGTCACTATACAGTCTTTTACCAGTCTGCCTTTTTTTCTTGATTGCTGTTCCTGCAGCTATCTTGCGTTCATTTCTATATTTGCGGTAAAAATATTGCTTGATTTGATCTTTGCTGAATCCGAATTTTTTTCCTATTTGCTTATGTGTTAATCTTTTTTCTTTAAGCTCGAATATCTCTTTCCCATACAGTTCAATGTGGCAATATTTCCTTGGCATAAAGATTCCTCCTATGGGATCCTTACTTCTATTCTACCATAGGAGGGCGTTTTTTTCAATTGTCCGTTTTTTACGGACTTGTGCATTTGGAATTTTATTTTTTTACGCTTCGGTTTACCTTCAACAAACTTAGCATTCGGGATTTTGAAAAAGGATAGATCAGAATAAAGGCTGAAAGAGGATTGTGTTTGGCCTGCATTTATGCTATAATATAATCAAAGGAGTGTGATAGCATGAATTTCCGGTTTAATGTAACAATTACCGACCAAGATTATTTAAACTATAATACTTTTTGGATGCTTCGGTCACCTTATGGTAAAAAACAAATGAAATCTTTCCGGATAGCGATTACTGTTTTTTTTATAATAGCGAGTTTAGTTTTTTTGTTCATAGACGGTTTTTCAATTGTATTTGTGTTTGAAATCATTTTTTTAGTTATTGGTTTTTCTCTTATTCAAATCTTTTTGCCTGTATTTTTTTCATGGACATTAAGGTGGCAGATTAAAAGTTTAAAGAAGAGCGGAAAAATGGGATATTCTCCTGAGTCTACGATAGAGTTTTATGAAGATCGTTTGGTTGAAACTGCTCCTGATAATAAAACGGAACTGAAATATTCTGCGGTAGAAAGAATAAGTGTAGTTGACCATAAAATGATTTACATTCACGTTAATAATATCATGTCATATATATTGCCTATTTCTTGTTTTGAATCAGTAGAGCAATATGATAGTTTTTTGGAATTTATAAGAACCAAGTGTGCAAATATTGATATTTATTAAGAGCCCCTTGTTTTTGGACGCCTCTTTTTTCAGGGTAGGACTTTGGGGGCGGATCTTATTTTTGAACAAAAGAAACCTTCTCTGATGATTGCATTTGAGGTGAAATAAGAAGGTGCTTGACAATGAAAAGAATTTTGTGATATATTTTATATAGATCATGGCAAATACATAGCAAAAGGCAAACTTTAAAGGTTGGAGGAATGTGTATGGGAATCAATGTGAAGTGTCCCAAATGCGGTGGAACACATGTTCAACTATCAAATGAATCCAGTAAGCATGGATGTTTGTGGACCGTTCTATTTGGCTTTTGTTATATTTGGTGGGTAATCATAAAGTGGATGATCGGAATGTGCGTATTTCTTTTTTATGATTGGTGGATGGCGATTATTCATGTTGCAAGCGGAAAAGGGCATGTTTGGCAGGCAAAAAAATGGTTTTCGAATAGAAAGAAAATTTATTACTGCCACGATTGTGGGCATAATTTCCGGGCATAGTTTTTAAATTTATGTATAGTAAAAATCTTCCGATTGCGGCCGGAAGATTTTTTTATTTAATAAGAACTTCTGTTATTGTTTTTTTATAAAAGCATAAAAATATAAAAATAATATCTTAAAATAATGTTTTTTTTGTATTCTTTGTTGACATTGGGCTTTTTTTGTGTTATTATATGAAATATAATCGGCAAATTTATGTCTTTTTTATTTTTTGACAGCTTGGGTTGATAAGAATCGAAAGGGGCAGAATTCGTAAGGCTGTCCCTTTTTGTTTTCTTAATTTATTTTGAGGAAGATGTTTGTGTGAGCCACATGGGGTGTTATGCCGGGGTGTGCGGCGAAATACCGAGGGAAAACAAGCATGATTTGTTCTTGGCCGGTTCGTGTGACGTTGCAGCGCGCAGTTGCCGGAATAACTCAGAATAAGAATATAACCTTTTTACAGACATAGAAATGCAGATCGATTGTTGTTGCGGAACAGAACCTGTCAGAGTGTAAAATGTTTTATGAAAGGATAAGGTATGATGCTGAGGTGTGCGGCAGAATACCGGGAATAAAACAGATACAAAATCTGGTAAGAGTATTCAATATTACGGTGTTTTGGTAAGAGCTTTTTGAATGGAAGAATCCTGTTTTGCGCGGAACTTAGGCCATGGGAGACTATTATACGACCGTGTAAGAGGCGATCAGATAAATACGTGGTATGAAATGGTGTGTAAAACAGCCTGTTCTGTGGACAAGGTAGAACCTCCGTCAAAGTACGGTTATGACAAAGATACGGAGAGGGGCTGGAAAAGTGCATAAGAAAAAAGCAGAGACCAAAAAGAATCGGCAAAAGGTCTCTCGAATTATTGCAAATAATTTTTTTATTTTAAAGATGATTTATCAAGCAGCGCCGGTTTATCTAGTATTTAATTTAGTTTGGACAGGCGTCTGGAGTGTTTTGGATTTTTTACAAGATGCTTTTCTGCTTCGATATATTATCAATGGTGTGCAGGAAGGAAAAACATTTGAACAGTTGCTGTTGTATATTGTTTTGATCACCTGTGCGATTGTCGTTTCATCAACGGTTTCTTCTGTTTGGTGGAATTTGCTTTCGCCGAGAATGGAGTGCCGCATTCGGCAAAAATTTGATTCAGTGTTGATGCAGCAAGCCAGAAATGTAGATTTGGCTTGTTTTGAATCGGCAGAATTTTTTGATCAGTATATCCGCGCAATGAACGTAAGCGTAGAAAAGGCCATGGAGGTTTTCGAAAGTTTTACAGGATTGATTTGGACGGTCATTTCGATTTTTACCAATTCGTTTTTAATTTTTATTATCGATCCCGTATTGATTATTTTTGCAATCATTCCATTGCTTTTTACGTTTTTTGTGAAGCAATCCAAAAAATATCGGTATGAAAGTGAGATGGAAATTACTCGGGAAGATCGAAAATCCGCTTACACACAGCGTATTTTTTATCTAAATGATTATGCCAAAGAGTTGCGTGTGCTGAATATTTATAAGGTGTTTTTTCGGCAATTTAAAGAGGCTTATACCCAGGCGGTTATCGTTTGTAAAAAGTACGGCTGGAAGACGGCTTTGATGGAATTTATGAGCAGTATGGGATACTCGGTGCTTTCTGCTTATGCAGCAACGCTATATTCGATTTGGCAGACACTGGGAACAGGGCGAATGAAATACGGCGACTGTTTAGTGGTTGTCAATTCTATTTCACAGGTAACGTATACGCTGACGGATTTTTCATCCCGGTTGGGGGAGTTTGTCGGACACTCGTTATATATAGAAAATCTCAGACAGTTCTTAGATTATCAGCCCAAGATTGTCAGCGGAGAAAAGATGCCAGGCCATGGAAGTGTTTGTTTGCAAAATGTATCGTTTGCTTATAAACCGGGAAAGAATGTGCTGGAAAACGTCTGTATGCAGATTCATCAGGGGGAAAAATCGCCTTGGTTGGCCAAAACGGATCCGGAGAATCAACGTTGGTGAAACTGCTTCTCCGGTTGTATGATCCGACTCAGGGACAGATTTTGTATGCGGATGAAGATATTCGAAATTTACGTTTGGCGGAATATCAGCAACGATACAGTGTGGTCTTTCAGGACTTTGCAAAGTTTTCGTTGTCAGTGCGTGATAATGTGTTGCTGCGTCCGACGACGGAGCAGGATGATTCGGTTGTCTGGGACGGGCTTCGGAAGAGTGGAGCCTATAATCTGGTTGATCAAATGCCTTCGAGGTTGCAGACTATTTTAACACGCGAATTTGATGATCATGGGGTCGTTTTATCAGGAGGAGAATATCAAAAGCTTTCGCTTGCCCGAATTTTTACGGATGACAGCGATATTGTATTGTTAGACGAACCGTCTTCGGCTCTGGATCCCGTAGCGGAACACCGAATGTATGAAAATATGATGAATGGATGCGAAGGAAAAACGATCTTGTTTATTTCGCATCGGATGTCTTCTGCGGTTTTGGCAGATCGCATTTTTTTGTTAGAAGAAGGAAAGATTGTCGAACAGGGATCTCATGCGGAGTTGATGCAAAAGAATGGAAAATATGCGCAGATGTTCCGCTATCAGGCCAAAAACTATGTGTCGGATACAAATTTTTCGGCAAACGAAGTCGAGACCCCTGCTTTTTGATGAGATCATGGGATAGAAGACAGAAAGGAATGAGACATGAAGAAAAAGCGACAAAAGACGCATGTACTGTCAAACAACTGGTACATGCTTAGGCAGGTGGCAAAATATTCGCCGGGATATTTGTGGATGCAGTTGGGTGAATATTTAGTAGGCGGCTTGGTTGAGGCTGTCACTTCCATTTATACGAAAATGCTGTTTGATGCGTTGGACAGCAGAAAGTCTGTAACGCAGACGATGTGGATTGTTGTGATGATGATCATCTTTTTGATTTTCGTTTATATATATTATACTTCATTTAGATATTATTTTCAGACTTTTCAACGTCGGGCATTACAATATCGGATGCAGTCTGACTTAATCGGGCGGGCTGTGAAACTGGATGTTGCCTGTTATGATGATCCTGTTTTTTATAACGATTATGTGATGGCCATGGATCAGGCCAATACCCGGGCAGAAGAACTGGTTAAAGATGTGGGTTCCATTTTAAAATTTCTGATTTCAGGAATTTCTGTGATTGGAGTTTTGCTGACGGTTGATATCGGCATCACAGTTGTAGTATTGATTGGAAATGTAGCTCGAGTTGTTTTTAGTTTGGTGATCAATCGTCTACGCATTAAGGAATATGAAAAGTTGCAGCCAGAAACCAGAAAAACAGAATATGTACGGCGTGTACACTATCTGGTAGATGCTGCAAAGGAGCTGCGTATTTCCCGGGTAGGGGAGAATTTAAAGCAGGAGTATGATGATGCCATTGAAAATTTGGTTGATCTGAGGACAAAATACGGAAAATATTATAGTTTTTTGACCGCAGGTTCGACGTTGACCGGTGAGATTTTGTTTGGCGGGGTTTTAGTTTGGTTGCTGTATTTATTATTAGTCCAAAAAGCCGTTTTGCTGGGCGGCTTTACGGTTGTGATCAACTCTATGTGGCGGATCTCCTGGTATATGCGCGCGTTGATGAATTCTTTAGTTCGAATGCATGAGCACGCACTGTTTATTGATAAATATCTGAAATTTTTGGCTTATGAGCCTCAAATTACAGGCTCGCAAACCCAGATTCCCTCATTTGAACGGTTGCAGTTGCAGGATGTTGATTTTGCTTATGCGAAAGATCCGGTGTTGCAGCAAGTAAATTTGGAGATTTCGCGAGGGGAAAAGATTGCGATTGTCGGTTACAACGGCGCAGGAAAGACGACGTTGATCAAATTGCTGATGCGGTTGTATGATGTGAGCCAGGGACAGATTCTTTGGAATGGACAAAATATCCGGCAGTTTAATCCGGAAGAGTACCGTCGACGAATTGGCGTTGTTTTTCAGGATTATCATATTTTTGCTGCAACAGTAGCGGAAAACGTATTGGAGGCGGATTATCGGGGGCCGGAAGATGATGCCACGGTGCTTAACGCTCTGGAAAAATCGACTTTTTCAGACAAATTGCAAACATTTCAAAACGGTTTAAACACGTTGTTAACCAAAGAGTTTGACGACAACGGTGAAAATCTCTCAGGCGGAGAATCCCAGAAGGTCGCGATCGCCCGGGTTTTTGCCCGTCCGTATGATTTGATTATTATGGATGAGCCGTCTTCGGCGTTGGACCCTGTGGCGGAGTATGAGTTGAATAAATCGATTGCGGCGTATGCGGAGGAACAGACTGTTATTTTTATTTCTCATCGTCTTTCGACAACGCGGATTGCGGACCGTATCTATATGTTTTCTGACGGTCGGATTATCGAAAGCGGGTCGCATGAACAATTATTGGCTCAAAACGGTGAGTATGCCAAAATGTTTCGTATGCAGGCTGAAAAATATACGCAACAAACAGCTGTAAATTAAAAGGCAATTCCCCTTGTCTTGATCGTTCAAAGACAAGGGGAAGATTCTGTGTGCTGTCCGTTCCAGGAATTGTACTTTGTTTTTTTATATATTTGTGAGGATATTGTGTTTTATTTAGCTTTTGCGTTGTTTATGGAATTTTTGTAATGTAAAAATAATCTGTTGCACAAGCGTTTTGTTTTTTAAATTTTGTCTTTTCTTCTTTTTTAACGCTTTTATGTTGTTGAAAAATTGGTTAAGGGTTTTTATTTTTAAATTATTTGTTCCGTATTGTCATTGTATTAAAAAACCGAAAAGTTCATAAAATATTTGGCATATCTCTACAGGAAATGATTGAAAATGGGGCATAAATATGGTACAATACTTTTGAATAAGCGGCGTTGCGAAATAAGAGTTGTGTTTGAAATCCGAGCGGATATGTATATATAGCCGATGATGGAGATTTGCACAACGTGTACGGCAGCTTTGATCGGAAGATTGTTTGACTGTGCCAGTTGCAAGTCGTTTTACAGAACACGGAGGAAAAAGAGGATGAAACAAACATTAAAGCTTTCCTTATATTTATTGCTGCGGGTACTGATGATCTGTCTGCTTTCGTTTATGAGTGTGCCGGTTGTAGAGATGTCGGGCTTTTCGTGGCTGAACGGCGTGTTTGCTGTTTTTTATGTTATTGTTTTGCTGTATTTTGTGATTTTTACCTGCTGGTCAATTGGCGGAAAAGATAAAATCCGAGTAGATGCCGGTCGGCAGCCGGCAAATAATCTGCGCGGATTGGCGGCAACTGGATTGGTTTTTGGAATGATGGAAGTAGTCTTTTTACTGGCTGTCTATTTGCCGGACAGTTTGCTGCGTCAGGTGATGAATGTGGTGAATATGGTTTTGTCGTTTTGCGGATATTATTTGCTGTACATTTTTTTGTTTGGCAGCACGTATCCGGGAACATACGGCGGTTGGGTTTATACAGCTTTGATGTTGGTTTGTGTGATCGCCGGCGGCGTGGGATATTATATGGGTGCCAAAAACATTCAGTTTATTCAGCCTTGGTTAAATAAGTGGAAAAGATAGCGCGGAGGGAAAACGTGTCAGAAAAGCAGAAAAAACAGACGACCGAGAATTTATCTGAAAAATCTTCAAAGTTCGTGTCAGAAAAAACGGAACACAAACAGGAAAAAAAGTTGCAGGCGGATTTAAAGGCTGCATTTGCTAATATGGAAAAATCGAATAAAAAAAAGGGAACCGCTTTGTCGGGATCTGCGAAGAACCGTGCTGCTGAAAAACCGCGTAAAAAGGATTTGATTAAAAAGAAGAGCGGGTTTACGGTGCGCAAAGGGGTTGTTGTTTGTGTTATCGTCACGTTAGTCGTTTTGATTGCCGTGCTGTTTTCTATTATTGTAGCGGCGGTAGTCGGTATTGTTCGTCCGGCAAAAGAGCCGATCAATACGTTTCCGGATGAACTGGGATTGTATTATGAATTCCATGAAATTCAAGCACCTAACGGAAAAAAGATGGCTGGATGGTTTATTCCGTCTCAGCCCCAAAACACCGGAGACGTCAATGAACAGGCTCAAACAACGGTTTCCGAGCGTACGGTTGTGTTGTCGCATTCTTACAAAGACAATAAAAATATGACACTGCTCAACATCACTTATCTGGCGCGTGATTTGGCAGATGCCGGATATAATGTGGTGATGTTTGATTATTCAGGTAGCGGTTCTTCGGAGGGGGAAGGCTATACGTTTGGAACCCGAGAGACGGACGAGCTGCGATGTGTGTTGGATTATTTTGAACAGGAAAAGAACCTGCATCAGTTTGCGCTTGCCGGCTGGTCATTCGGCGCTGCCAGCGCCCTGATGGAAGGGGCAGACGATTCCAGAGTTCAGGTAATCATTGCAGATAGTCCATATATCGATTTATACAGTACGTTCCGGTCTGATTTTTCGCGCTGGTCAGGGTTACCCGAAGGATTTTCGCCGTTTGTACGGGCCGGTGTAGAATGGTTTTCGGGCGTAGATCTTTATCGGGACAGTCCGCTTTCAGCTTGTTCCAGAATGGATGGGAAAACGCTGTTGTTCATTGGAGGAGATTCCGATGCGGTGTTTGGTTCGGATAGTTGCCAGACATTGGCTGCGGCTGTAGATTCTTCTAAAAACAGTGTAGAAGTTTGGACGGTTGAAAACTGTACCCATATGGAGGCGTGGACGATCGAGGAAGCAAATTATCGCAATCGGGTACTGCATACCCTGAATGTAGCGTATGGGTTGGAGCAAGAACAATCCGAAACACCGACGGAATCGGCTGCTTAAGATTCTGCAAAAGACACAGTATTCTATCCTCTTTTGTAAGGCGAGAGAGGGGAATTCTTTACGGGCACAAGCGTGAAAAAACGTCATAAATAGGCATACACGGTATCGACATACATATAAATAAGGATAGAATGAGTTTATATGTATGGGAGAGATACGGGTGCGCAAGCAGAAAAAAAAGCGTGTGGTTTTACCTCCGCCAGGACCGCAGATCGAGTTCCGAGGAAATCGGCAGGCAATCGTAGAAGGCTGTCGAAATATTTTGGAATACGAGCCCGAAACCGTAAAATTGGATGTGGGTTGTTATAATATTCGAATGAACGGAACCGGGCTGAAATTGCGGAGCATGTCGGATCGATGTGTGATGATTGAAGGCTGTATTTCCGGTCTCGACTTTTGTTGTTAGGAGGCCGGGGATGAAGATTATTGATTTAGTGAATGTTGTATTAGGATATATCGAGTTTGAAGTAACCGGCGCAGAGTGCGAACGGTTTTTAACAAAGGTGATGCGGGACAATCTGTGCGTGTGGGCGATTGAACGCGTGGATGGGTGTACGCTCCGGGCAAAATGTCGCATGGTGGACTATAAGACCGTACAGCAGGCCTGTGCCGACAGTGCGACGGAAATCAAAATTTTAGAACAGAAAGGCGTTCCTAAAATTTTAAAACGATACCGGTATCGGTACGGTTTTTTAGCGGGTTTGATTGTGTTTGTGGTGCTGCTGTTTGTGATGTCTTCGTTTATCTGGTCGATTGAAATCACAGGACTGGATGATTACGAAGATCAAACATTGGTTGCGCAGATTTTAGAAGAAAACGGGTTTCATGTAGGGGCTCCGGTCTTTTTACAGGATTTTCAGGAATTAAAACGGGAAGTTATGCGTCAGATGGAAGACGTCGCTTACATTACCATCAACGTATTGGGCTCCAAAGCTGAAGTGGAAGTTCGTCACAGCGTGCCGCAGCCGGAATTGCTGGGGACGGATCCATGTAATTTGGTGGCTCAGACAGACGGACAAATTGTTAATATTGAGACGTATCAAGGGGTTCCGTATGTAAAGAAGAACGACGTTGTACAAAAAGGACAGTTGCTGGTTGGCGGCATTTTTGACAGCAAGCGGATCGGATATCGGCTCGTGCATGCCAATGCAAAGGTACAGGCTCGCGTGCTGAAAAAAATCAATGTATTTGTTCCGTATGAACAAGTTCAATCTGTCCCCACCGGACAGACCAGTAGCCATGCATATTTGACGTTGTTTGGGCATCGGTTTGACTTGTCATTTTCGCCGCAAAGTCCTTATGAGACTTATGAGACCAGCGAGACTAAAACCGATGTGACGATCGGCGAAGAGGTTGTTTTTCCGATTAGTTTTGGAACCGTTACGTATTCTCAAACACAGGAAAAGAACTTTATTCGAGGCAAAGAAGAGGCGTTGGCCTATGCGCGCCAACAACTACAGCAACAAGAACAGATGCAAATTAAAAATATGACAGTGGAGAAACGGGACGAAACTGTAACGTACAGCGCAGAGGGCGTCTTCTGTGAATACGCCTATACCGTGATTGAAGACATTGCATTGCCAATACAGATTTACGAGGAAGGAAATTGATGGAACGGATTATCGAAGTGGAAAGTGAAGAGCTGTTGCGGAATATCTTCGGCAGCTTGGACGAGAACATGAAATTATTGGAAAACGAATATGGCGTAACTGTGGTTAACCGCGGGGAAGAGCTGAAAATCAGCGGTGACGATGAGTCGGTTGAACAAGCGGCCCGTGTTCTCAATCTTCTGATTGGACTGGGCATGAAAGGGGAAAACATTACGCCGCAAAACGTGACGTATTTTATGCATATGGTTGCAGAAGGTGCGGGCGATGAATTGGCGGCTTTTGGCGGGGATTGCATTTGTATTACGGCCAAAGGTAAACCGATCAAGCCCAAAACGTTAGGGCAAAAGGAATATGTACAAACCATTGCCACCCATACCGTAACGTTGGGAATTGGCCCGGCGGGAACAGGAAAAACGTACCTTGCTGTTGCGATGGCAGTGACGGCGCTGCGTAACAAACAGGTCTCAAGGATTATTTTGACGCGTCCGGCGGTGGAAGCGGGTGAAAATCTTGGCTTTTTGCCCGGAGATCTGCAAAATAAAGTAGATCCATATCTTCGGCCGCTGTATGATGCATTATTTGATATGCTGGGACCGGAAACCTATCAGCGGTATGTGGAAAAAGGCGTGATCGAGGTCGCTCCTTTGGCCTATATGCGGGGACGTACGTTGGATGACTCTTTTATTATTTTAGATGAAGCACAAAACACCACTTGCGAACAGATGAAAATGTTTTTAACACGGTTGGGATTTCGGTCTAAGATTGTTATTACCGGCGATATTACGCAAATTGACCTGCCGGCATCGCGCAAGAGCGGTCTTAAACAGGCCATGCGGATTTTAGACGGGATTGAAGATATCGGTATTTTTCGGCTTTCTGCGCGGGACGTGGTTCGGCATCGTCTGGTTCAGCAGATTATTCAGGCTTACGAGCGGTTTGACACACAGCAGGCTGCGGCCAAAGAGAGTCTTTCAGGGCATAAAGTGCAGATTGGGGAGCGGATGAAATGGAAAAGATAAGTGCAAAGACCCATCAAATTCATATTATCAACGCACAGGACAAGCTGCCGGTATCAGCACGTTGTCAGGCTTTGCTTCGGCGTGTGGTTCGGGCGGTATTAGACAGTGAGGGCGTGCAGATTCCGTGTGAGCTGACGATTAAACTGGTAAACAATAACCAGATCCGATATTTAAATCGCAAATTGCGCGGGATTTCCAAAGCGACGGACGTGCTGAGTTTTCCTTCCGGAGATGACGAAAAAGAGGATTTGGCGCTGTCCGGACGGTATTATTTAGGAGATATGGCGATTTCTTTAGAGCGTGCACAGCGGCAGAGCCGGCAGTATGGGCATTCTTATGAGCGCGAGATCGCATTCTTAACGGCCCACTCCGTTTTGCATTTGTTAGGTTATGATCATATGGAGCCGCAAGAAGAGGAACAAATGTTTGCAAAACAGGAAGCCGTATTGACCGGCTTAGGCATTATGCGGGATTGAACGGTTTGTATTGTACGCAGCCTATAGGATTGTGTGCGATATGTAGCCGAATGGGTATATGATATACAGCCGTAAGATGCGACACAAAGCTATAAGGCGCCTGTTGTGGCGGGGCGTTGGTATACAGGCCATATTATGTGCGGCTGAACCTCGTATGATTTGTAGCTAAGCTATCGGCAGCCGAAAAAAGATAGGGAGAAACAGGATGTTGAAAGAGAAAAAACCATTTTTGCGCGGGTTTGGATATGCGCTGCGCGGATTATGGGGCATGGTTCGGCGTGAGCGGCATTTTCGGTGCCATTTATGTGCGACGTATTATGTGACGGCATTTGCCGTTTTGTATGATTTGGAGCGGACCGGGTACGCCGTTTTATTTGTGACGATTTTTTTGGTACTGGCGTTGGAAACGGTGAATACCGTGGTAGAGGCCGTTGTGGATATGAAGTCGCAGCGGCATACCAAGTTTGGCCGCTTTGCCAAGGACGCGGCTGCGGGCGGCGTTTTGCTGGCTGCCGTGGGGGCGATTGGGGTAGCGGTCAGTCTGTTTTGTTATATGGACAAGTTAGTGGCTGCGTGGCAGACTTTGATTGTGTCTCCGGGATGGATCTGTGTTTTTGCAGTTCCGGTGATTCCGTGTATCTTGTTTATTGTGGGAAGAAAAAAATGGAACAAGGCCGAGGAGGATGAATATCTATGAAAACAGGGTTTATTTCGATTATAGGGCGTGCTAATGTCGGAAAATCGACGTTGCTGAATGCAATGATCGGGGAAAAAGTGGCGATTGTTTCGTCTAAACCTCAGACTACGCGCTCTAAAATTATCGGGATTTATAATGATAAAGACGTGCAGCTTGTTTTTGTGGATACGCCCGGCTTACATACTCCGAAAAATCGGTTGGGGCAGCATATGGTGCGTCAAACGCAGGAAGCGATGGAGGATGTGGACGCGGTTCTGTTGGTGGTGGAGCCCCGGCCGGCCGGCGGGACGGAAAAGCAACTTTTACAGCGATTGCAGCAAATGGATGTACCGGTGATTTTAGTCATCAATAAAATTGACCAGGTCGCCAAAAGCCGGGTTGCTCAGACGATTGCGGCGTATGCGGAATTGTATGATTTTACAGCGGTTGTTCCTGTCAGCGCGCTGCGCCAAGACGGTGTTCAGATTGTGTTGGACGAGTTGATGCCATTGGCAAGCGAGAGCCCGTCTGCGTATTATCCGGACGACATTGCTACAGACCAAACAGTGCGTCAGATGGCGGCTGAAATTGTGCGTGAAAAGATTCTGCGCAATATGCGGGACGAAGTTCCGCACGGGGTTGCCGTTGAGGTCGAGAAGTTTGCCGAGCGGACGTCTTCTTCCGGAAAGCCGGTAACCGATATTTCGGTGGCGATTATCTGTGAACGTGCCGCGCATAAAGGTATGTTGATCGGAAAGCAGGGCTCCATGCTGAAAAAAATGGCAGAACAGGCCCGGGAAGATTTAGAGCAATTAGTCGGTACAAAAGTGTACCTGGAATGTTTTGTCAAAGTCAAAGAAGACTGGCGCGACAGCGAAAAAGCGATTGCAGAACTGCATTTGTACGATGAATAAGACGATACGGGGGCTGGTTTTAAAATCGGCCCCGTTTAAGGAGAATGACCTGCTGCTGACGATTCTGACCAGTGAGCAGGGTAAAATGAATGTATTGTGCCGCGGCGTTCGACGGTCTAAAAAAACCGTTTTGTACACTCAGCCGTTTGTCTACTCGGAGTTTGACTTATTTTGCGGGAAAGGTCTCGCCGTCGTAGACGGCGCGGAAGTTTGCGAGGCCTTTTACGGGCTGCGAGAAGATATTGTCTGCTTGGCATTGGCGCAGTATTTATGCGATGTTGCCGCTTTTGCGGCAGGCGGACGCGGGAACGCGGCCATGCTGCGGCTGCTGCTGAATTCGCTTTCCTTGTTGGCGGAGAAAAAAACAGATCCGACGGTGATTAAGATTGTTTTTGAACTGCGGTATGCGCTTTTGGAGGGCTTTGCCCCCGTGGGCGGAACATGTTGTGTTTGCGGGCAGGATGCTGTCTTTTGGCAATTTGCAAACGGGTTGTTATGTGAACGGTGCGCGGGCGGAAGCGGATATCGGGTCTCTGCCGCGGTAGTCGCCGCAATTGAACATGTGTTAACGGCCTCGGGCAGACGAATGTATGCTTTTCGTATGAATCCGGAAGCGCTGGCGTACCTGAGCCGATTGGCGCAGGAAAATATTCGGTATCATTTGGAATATGACTTTGCCAGCTTGAAATATTACCAACAGTTTACAGAACTTGAGAGGTCCGTGTTGCCCCAGACGGGGACGAATTCAGATGCGGATCCAAACAGAAAAGGATGAAAAATGGAAAAAGAACTGATTGCATTAGAATATGATAAAGTGCTGCATGCCCTTTCGGAGCATGCAGTGTCTGAGTGCGGCAGACAGTTTTGTTTGCAGTTGCGCCCGTTGTCAACGGCGGAGCAGGCTCGGGAGGCGTTGGCACAAACAGACTGTGCTGATCGGC
This sequence comes from Clostridia bacterium, assembly GCA_014872655.1. Taxonomy (GTDB): domain Bacteria; phylum Bacillota; class Clostridia; order Oscillospirales; family UBA644; genus UBA644. Next base: position 11,604 of record WHHJ01000019.1, on the reverse strand, counting down.
TGTTGCTGCGATTTGGCGTTCCGTCATTGTCCGCCGTATCCGATGTAACGGGTGCTTGCCGCCGTGCAAGCAACGGAGCTGTACTTTCGATCAAGGAATTGTTGCAGGCGGCCGAGGTTTTGAAAGCCGCGGAGCGCCTGATTACTTTTTTAGAGGAGCATTTACAGCCGGAGGATACCTGCTTTGAGTCTGCGAGAACCTCGCTGACAGCTAATCGATTTTTGGCAGATAAATTGTCATCGTCGTTTTTGTCGGAAGAAGAGGTTGCCGATGCGGCATCTACGGAATTAGCACAGATTCGGCGTAAACAGCAGGCGGCTAAAGCACGCATTAAATCGACCCTGGACGGGATTTTGCGGACGCATCAAAAATCTTTGCAGGAGTCCATTGTCACGATTCGAAACGGGCGGTATGTCATTCCGGTCAAAGCGGAACATCGTGCGGACATTAATGGGTTGGTGCACGATACGTCTTCCAGTGGTGCGACGTTGTTTATCGAACCGATGCAGGTGGTCAATGCCAATAATGATTTAAACGTCTTACAGTCGCAGGAACATGCGGAGATTGAGCGGATTTTAGCGCAGCTTTCTGCGCTTGTAGGGGAATACGGCGACGCGATTGCCGCAGATTTTGAGACGGAGCGTTTTTTTGATTTTTGTTTTGCCAAGGCACGTTATGCACAGCATTTGCGTGCCGTTTGTCCGGTTTTGCGCGAGGATGGCGTGATTCGGGTCAAAGGCGCTCGGCATCCACTGATCGGGCGCGAGGTTTGTGTTCCGATCGATTTGGAGTTGGGTGATACTTATTCGGCGTTGATTGTGACGGGGCCCAATACGGGGGGAAAGACCGTTTCATTAAAAACGACGGGGCTACTTTGCTTAATGGCGGCTTCCGGACTGTTTGTCCCCACCCAGCCGCAGCCGCAAGTGGCTTATTTTGATCATGTTTTTGCCGATATCGGTGACGAGCAGAGTATCGAGCAGTCTTTGTCCACCTTTTCGGCGCACATGTCTAATATTGTAGACATTCTGTCGAAGACGGATGAGAATAGTTTAGTATTATTGGATGAGCTGGGTTCCGGAACAGATCCGACAGAGGGCGCAGCACTGGCTGTTGCGATTATCGAGAGTTTATTGTCTCGAGGCGCAAAAGTGATGTGTACCACGCATTATGCAGAGCTGAAATTGTATGCGGTGCAGACACCGTATGTAGAAAATGCTTCTTGTGAGTTTGATGTGGCAACATTAAAGCCCACCTATAAACTGATGATCGGAATTCCTGGTAAATCGAACGCCTTTGCCATTGCGCGCCGGCTTGGATTGGATGAGGTCATTATTGATAATGCCCGCAAACGGCTGGACAGTGAAAGCGTAAAAGTCGAACATGTTTTGGCGGATTTGGAGATCAACCGTAAAACCGTGCAGCATCAAACCGAAATGGCCGAGCAGTTACGTCTGCAAGCACAGCAGGAACTGCGGCGCGCACAAGAGGCATTGGAGCGCAATACGCAGCAAGCCGAGCAGCAGCTGAATCAGGCCAAACAAAAAGCGCTGGAAATTGTAGAACGTGCTCGGCGCGAAGCCAAAGCTGTAACCAAGCAGTTAGACGATTTGCGCCGGGAACGGGAACGTGCGGATTTTAAAGCACGTATCGATGCCAGTCGTGCAGTGATTGAAGAAAAGTTGGATCGGTTGGAAGAAGAGAATACCGTTGTTCCGAAACGGACTAAAGAAGCGATTACGCAGCCGCTGAAAGAGGGAGATCCTGTTCGAATTTTCAGTTTGGGTGGCAAACAGGCAACTGTTTTGGCCCCTGCGGACAAAAATGGAAAAGTTTCGGTTGCTGTAGGCAGCGCAAAGTTGAAGGTCTCGATCGAGGATTTAGAGCCGGATCGTAAGCCGCGAAAACCGGTTCAGTCTACTACAACCCTGCAAATGCAGCGTGCCTCGGAACGACAAGTGCAGACGGAGTTGGATTTACGCGGCATGACGGTGATGGATGCCGAACTGGCAGTGGATGAGTTCCTAAATAATTGTGCCCTGTCCGGACTGCATACGGTTAGTATTATACACGGAAAGGGAACCGGTGCTCTGCGTGCCGCTGTTCGGCAGAAACTAAAGCGCTGCAAGATGGTAGATTCTTTTCGGTTAGGTGTTTTTGGCGAAGGGGAAGATGGCGTGACCATCGTGACATTAAAATAAGGTTTTGCCGGAACCAGATTTTAAAACTAGATGACAGAAAGGTAAGCCACGCTATAGAAAATATGAGATAGCTTTTGGGAAATTAGGGTTGTGCTGAAAATTAAAGCGTATTTGCTGGCGGAATGAACGATGTATTTGGAAGGATTTGGATTGTCTAGATAAATAGATTACCGAAAGGCAAGGAACAGAAACTGTCAAAATTTTTTGATATTGGATTACATGGCATGATAGAGAAAGGGGAAAAGGTCATGAATACGGCAACTTTTGAGGAGTTGTTGGGCAGTGAACATACAGATGATTTTATCGAGTCCGCTCGTCCGTTTACAAAGTTAATGATGCAATATAGATGTGCAATGTTGGAGATACAAACAAAATTTGAAGTTTTAAATACAGAACTATCTTTAGATGGAGATCGAAATCCTATTCAGTCTGTCTGCTGCAGGTTAAAACAACCGGTTAGTATTATAGAAAAATTAAAAAGAAAAGGACAAGTTGTTTGTGTTGAGAATATTGAAAAATATATTCATGATGTTGCAGGCATTCGAGTAATTTGTGCGTTTCCGGAAGATATTTATTTACTTGCAGATAAGATTTGTGCTCAGGATGATATCCGATTAATAGAAAAAAAGATTATATTCGATTTCCAAAACAAAATGGGTATAGAAGTCTACATTTAATTTTAGAAGTTCCCGTATTTTTTGCCGACGAAAAAAAGAAGATGCAGGTTGAGGTTCAGTTTCGGACGATTGCCATGGATTTTTGGGCCAGCATTGAGCATAAAGTACGATATAAAAAAGAGGGGAATCCATTTACGCCTCAAATAGAGGAAGCTTTAAAATCGTGCGCGGAAGGCATTCATAAAATTGACTTGAAGATGCAGCAGATCAGCAAACAGGCAAATTTTCAAACTTTAAAAAATGATTTTATGGAAAAAACAGGTGTATAGCATGGACGTGTTTTTATTGGTTTTAAGGTTGCTTATAACTGTTGTTATCGCCTTCTTGTTTGGAAAACTGATTGCCAAATTAAAGTTGCCTTCTATTTTAGGCTGGTTGCTTACCGGAATGAGATCTTGGGACCTCATGCTTTTTCTTTAGTAAATCAGCAAATTCTGGATGCGCATTGGTATCAAACGGTGGTTCATATTTTTGAGTGTGCTGTTGGTTTGATGATTGGAACGGAACTGGTTTGGCGTAAACTTCGACAAAGTGGAAAGTCTATTATCGTTACAACTTTAACGCAGTCTTTAGGCACATTTGTTGTGGTGTCCGCTGTATTTGGAACCGTATTTTTCTTTTCCGGAATCCCGGTTTATTTGGCTTTTGTTTTTGGTGGAATCGCTCTTGCGACGGCTCCTGCACCTGCGTTATCGATCGTTCGAGAATTTAAAACATCCGGCCCGGTTACACAAACTTTAATTCCAATGGCCGCATTGGATGATATTGTGGGGTGTATTGTTTTTTTTATTACCATAGCTGTTGTTGCAGGAAATCTTTCTGCCGGCCAACTTCCTATCTATTTATTGATATTGGTTATTTTATTGCCTTTAATAATCGGGGTTGCCGTTGGTTTGCTGGCTGGGCTTGTTCTGAAAAAAGAGCGGTCTACGCCGATAACGCTGGTATGTTTGATTGCTTTTATTTTGATTGCTTCCGGAATTGGTTTTCTGTTTAACAATTATATTTTACCTGTTCCGATTCTTAATTTTATGTTGATTGGTATGGCCTTTTCCGCAACCTTTTCCAATATGGTCAGTCAGGAACGATTGCAGCAAATTATGACTGGTTTTAGCCCGATTCTTGGAGTTTGTATGATTCTGGTAATTTTGAATTTAGGGGCTCCGTTAGATTATCATTTGATTTTGGGCGCGGGGTTATATACAGCGATTTATATTATTGCTCGTGCGGTCGGAAAATATTTTGGAGCTTATTTTGGAGCCAGAATAACAAAATCTGAATCGACTGTTCAGAAATATCTTGGATTGACGTTGCTTCCTCATTCAGGAGTGTCCTTAGTGTTTACGGGAATTGCGGTTTCTGTTTTATCTGGACCTGCGCCGGAATGTGCCGCAATTGTACAGGGGACTATCGCGGCTGCCGCGGTTATCAATGAGATTATTGCTGTTATGATCGCAAAGAAAGGATTTGAGTGGGCCGGAGAAATTCCTTTGAAGGCTGAAAAAACAGTTCATAAATCGGGAACATAAAAAGAGGCTGTTAAAAACAGCCTCTTTTTATGTTTACAGAAGGTCGGGATTTCCGGCTCCGGTGAGATTTTTAACGATATGGTTGATTTTACTTGCAAGAGATTCTGGACTAAGAATTTTTAAGGCTTTTCCACATTCTAATAAAAATAAGAAAAAGGAATCTGTCGGTTCTTCCTCTATTCGTATGGTTAGATATTTATCTGTCCTTTTTTGAATATGCAAATCTGGATATCGTTTAATAAAAATCGGTAAAAGTTCTTTTTTGATCATCAAAATAACAGGAATTTTAGGATTTTGATTTTTCTCAAAGATCCCCTCTGCGTAACATTGTAAACTAAAGTCGATGTCTCCGGTATAGGTAACAACTTCATCTCGGTCTTTTTTTGTGTGTTGGATTTCTGACATGTAGTCAACTTGAAAACATGCAAGCCCGTCTTCCGGATTTCGTTCTCCAGCAATCAGAAAAAATTCACTGTTTGCATATACTAATAAAAAAGGGCTCACCGATGGATAAAGAACAGGATCTTCTTCAGCGGGCTGTGTTTGATATAAAAATGTGATTTGTTTATTTTGTGTAATGGCATTCCGGATTAGACTCATTTTTTTATATCCGGTTTCTGAATGGGGCCTCTTTTTGGCTGGAACGAAGATAGGTTCTTCTTGCTTTTTTGCATTTTCTAAACGGGTGAGGGTCGAAAGTTTTTTGATAAGATCATTTGTTTTTTTACGGGGTAAAAATGGCGCTGTTTGAATGGCGTCAGCAATTATTTTCAGTTCTTCCGGATCAAACGGTTTGGATTCCAGATAATATCGAACCTCTTTAGATCGATGCATGATAACGTTGTAGCCGAGTTGTCTAAGTAGAGCAATATCGGAATAAATCGATTTCCGTTCTGCTTTGATATTTTCTTCTGCCAGCAAAGCAATCAGCTGATTGACTGTAATGGGGTGTTCTTTATCCGTGTGTTTTTGCAGAATTTGCAGAATATATAGAATTTTCCCTTTTTGTTTTAATCCATTCATGCCAGCTCCCCCTTTATGTACATTATAACAGTAGAGACCTGTTTTGTCAAAAAAAATGTTCCAAAACCAATTCGTCATTTTAAACAAAAAACCGACGTAAAATTTGTGTAAAAGTTACTGATTCCCCTTGACAAACTGCGCATTTTATGATATGATAATAAATAGAAAAAGAGGTACATAAATAATGTATTCTTATGCTTAAAGGTTTGAAAGGGAGTGTTTTTATGGGTTCGGTTGAACTGCATCAAATTGATTTACAGAAGTTTATGGACGCAATCGATCAGTGTAAAGGAAATGTTTATTTGGTAACCGAAGAAGGGGATAGACTGAATTTGAAGAGTAAGTTTTGTCAACTGATCGGAATTACACGAATCATTGAAGGTGGAAAGATTGGCGAAGCGAAGGTAGTTTGCGAGAATCCGGAGGACGACAGCCTTTTGTTCCGATTCAATTTGTTTGGTGATAAAGTTCTGGATGAAAATAAAAACAAGTAAAAAAAGAGCGCAACCGCGCTCTTTTTTACTTGTTTAGGAAGATTATAAAATACCACCCGCTATGCGGGTGGTATTTTATTGAATCATTTTTTGAAAGGTTTCTTCATCAATAATAGGAATTCCCAAATTTTGTGCTTTGGTCAGTTTGCTGCCAGCTTCAGCACCGGCCAATACATAACTTGTTTTTTTAGAGACGGAAGACGAAACTTTTCCGCCAAGACTTTCGATGATTTGCGCTGCTTGTTGCCTGGTGTAAGAGGGAAGCGTCCCGGTTAAAACAAAGCTGAGATTTTCAAAGCGTAAGTCTTTGATGTCATCCGTATATTGCATATTGATCTGATGCGTTTGCAGTTGGTGAATAAAATCGATGTTACGGGGTTCGGCAAAGTATTGAATGATATAATTTGCCGTTATGGGGCCGATTTCGTTGATTTGGACCAATTGATCTGTGTCGGCGTGGAGCAGCTGATCCATCGAGCCAAAGCGACGGGCCAAAATTTTTGCTGCTTTTTGTCCGACTTCTCGGATGCCCAATGCATAAATCAATCGATCCAGATTCTGGGATTTGGATGATTGAATGGAATCGATCAAATTTTTTGCGGACTTTTCTCCGAAACGGTCGAGTTGTTCTAGTTGTTCGGGAGTTAAATTGTATAAATCTGCCGCGGTTGAGATCAGTTTTTCATCCAACAGCCGTTGAATAATTCCGTCTCCCAATCCATCGATGTCCATCGCGTCACGCTCTGCAAAATGAATAATGTTTTTGAGCTGTTGAGCCGGGCATTCGGCATTGATGCAACGAATAAAAGCATCTTCCTCATCCTGGATTACATGGCTGCCGCAAACCGGACAAACGCTCGGCATACGGAAGATTTCTGCGTCAGGGCTGCGATCTTGAAGTACAACACCGACCACTTCCGGAATAATATCTCCGGCTTTTTGAATCAAAACATAATCCCCGATCCGAATATCTTTTTGGGCGATAAAATCTTTATTATGCAGCGTTGCCTTGCTGATAGTGCTGCCAGCGCATACAACCGGTTGAAGAATAGCTAAGGGCGTTAATACACCGGTTCGGCCGACATTGATCTGAATGTCCAGCAATCGTGTCTTTTTTTGCTCAGGCGGGTATTTGTAGGCAATAGCCCATTTGGGAAATTTTACGGTTCTTCCTAATTGTTCTCTCATAGTAAGATCATTGACCTTCACTACGGCGCCGTCTATCCCGAATGGCAGATCATTGCGCATTTGACCTAAGCGTTGGATCTCCTGCCAAACTTGTCCGATATCGGAAAAAACATTAAAGTATGGACTGACAGGGAATCCTTTTTGTTTGAGATATTGCAACGTTTGGGAGTGCGTTTGAAACGTCTTTCCCTCGACGGCCTGAAGATTAAAAATAAAGATATCCAGTCCTCTTTGTGCAGCGACAGCGCTGTCAAGCTGCCGCAGAGATCCGGCCGCTGCGTTGCGTGGATTTGCAAACAGCGGCTGCTCGGATAATTCTCGTTGCTGATTTAATTGAACAAAGGTTTGTTTAGACATGTATACTTCGCCCCGGACGATGAGTTTGGGAGGGGCTTCTTCGATTTTTAACGGAACGGAACGAATGGTTTTGATATTAGCGGTCACATCTTCGCCTGTAATTCCGTCGCCGCGTGTTGCAGCCAGGGTCAATATTCCGTTCAGATAAGTGATAGAAGTCGACAGTCCGTCGATTTTTAGTTCAACAACATATTCGGCATTTGGAAAGACTTTTTTTACCCGTTCATCAAATGCCTGTAATTCTTCAACAGAAAAAGCATCCTGTAAACTTTCCATCGGAACTTCGTGTGTGACCGGGCTAAACTGGCTCAGGATTTCACCGCCTACACGAAAAGAAGGAGAGTCCGGTTGTTTGTATTGTGGGTATTGTTCTTCCAGTTGCAATAATTTTCGGTTTAGTTGGTCATATTCATAATCCGAAATTTCCGAAATATCCTCGGTATAATATTTTTTTGCGTAGTAATTCAGTTTTTGGGTTAATTCCTTGATTTGTTGTTGTATTTCCATTATTTTCACCCAGCCAATATTTTTTTATTTCCGATATAACTCATCGCATCTTTTGCGGATGTGTCAATTTGTGCATAGGTATCCGGTACTTTCCCTACAATCACGGTTTGCGCTACAAGAATCAAACTGGTATATTCTTCGGTTACGGTTTCATTTGGAAAAATCAGGTCAAATGCTACCGTGGCACGAAAAGAAATGCGATGAATGGTTTGGTTGATGCCCGCAGAAGAAAAATCTTGCTCCACATCCGTATAAATGCTGGAGGTCGGCAAAACGCTCAGATCAATGTCCGGTCCTGTGTCGGATAAAAATCCGCTGTCAAAAAAGTTTCCGAGCGGGATTTTAATTTTAATGCTTTGTACTTCATCGGTTCTTCGGGAAAGTTCCAATGCGATCTCGTTGCGTAATTTATTAACTTTTACCGTGTCGACGGATACTGCAATAATATTGCCGCTTTCATCTTTTTGCATATCTACAATGTCTTCGTAGCTGACATCATTTTTTTCTAAAACATCATATACCGTATCATTGATAATTTCGGTTGCATAATCGCCGGCTTTTGATATAGCAACGTCTCGGATAATCGGTCGCAGTTTTACGTCATAATATACGAATAAGATGATAAACAGACATAAAAGAAGTCCGATTACGAGAAGAATTTTTACTCTCCATTTTAATTTGAGTCCGTGTTTTCGTTTCCATCTTCGCATAACACCACCTCATAACAGTATATGCTACGAGTATTCCGCCGTTATGCATCGGGGATAAAACAGGGGCTTCCAAGATCGGTCAGCGGTGCGGATGGAATTTGCAGAAAATCTTTTCCGTATTTTTTGAGAAAATGCGTGATCTTTTTAAAATCGCGGTGTTTGGTAAGATTTCCAAAAAATAGAAATGTTTTTGCTGTTTGGGCACAGGTTCCTCCGATAAATCCATTGGAATATCCGGGTAACAGAATGCCGTCGTTGGTTGTAAAAAGAACGTCAAAACCGTTTGCTGTGGCTGCTTGAGCAATGGAAGGGTCTGCGGTAATGATTGCTTTTTCCGAAACGGGAATCAAACTGCATTTGGTATATCCCTGCGCCACATTGACCAGTGTTAACTGCTGCTTTTGGGCATAATCTAAAATAACAGGATCCGTGTCGGATATTTTGCAGAACAAATGTTTGCCGACCCGGGCTGCATTATAGGCAATATCGGCGGGGTAGGGAGATTTTGGCGTATAGGACCCGCAAACAACAAAAATATTTTTGAGGTTATTTTTATAAAAAGAGTATGTTTGAGGACAACAGATGCAGACGTCCGGCAAAAAGACACATTGCAGGTCCAAATGCCTGCGTAAAGGGGTTTCTATGCCGTCAATAGACGGGATCCATATCGGTTCTATTTGAGGCTGTTTTTGGAGCCAGTCTGCAATTTGTTTGACAGGTGATTGTCCGATCAACAGTTTCATTTTTTTCACCCGTTTTTATTATATACCATTTCTGAAGAAATGTAAATATTTATGCTCGCTTTTTCCTTTGAAGGTATGTCTATGGACGAAGTCGGGCAAACAGGGGTTGAAAAAGTGGCGCAGATATGATATAATCAAAAATATCGAAGGGTCTTATCGGAGGACGAGATTATGAAGAATTTAGAGCGTTGGAAGAAAAAAACACATCGTTTGTTTGCGCTGGTAGCCGGGATTGCTATTGTTTTAAGTGTTCTGGCTGTTTTATTATATCGTCTTTTCCCGGATCTTTTAGGCTCTTCAAGTGCGGTTGTTTTAAGTATTTTTATTTTATTGTGTTGGTTGGGCGCGTTTGTTGTGTTAAATAAGATTTTTCGAAAAATCGTAATTATTCATGCCATGGAGCAAAACGGCGTACGCGTACATACCGATAGACGTTTTTTTCCTTCCAGACGAACAGACGTGAATTTGGAGATTTTAAAGAAAGCTTTTCTTCATGGCGGATATGATTTGAAAGAAGAAACCGAGCATTCTTTCTGTGTTTACAAGACCGGTTTTGCGGATCAGCTTTTTTATGTTGTTGACGGCGCGGAAGATGCAGAATCGTTTTTGGAGCAAAAAGAGAAGGCTTTTTTCCGCAGTACTGCCGGTCGCAGAAAACGGTGTATTGCCGTTTGTTTTTTAACGTCCGAAATTTCATCTCGTTTAGAGGCTTTAACAAAAGATGTTATTGCAATTGAACGTGGGTGTATTATGCCGATCGCATATGATACAACCTGTAATATTGCATATTATATGGGCGGTGACACCGGTACCGGATCGGTAGAACGCGTGATACAGGATGCGGTTAAAAAATATATCTTGGATTATGAAGGACCGTTTCCGGCAAAGACCGAGCAGGATGCTACGCCGGAAGAGCAGGAGTATGACGCGCTGGATTTAGATGAGATCTTTGAACAAATGAAATCCATGCCTTCACGTGATAAAGAAATTGTTGTTCGTATGCAGGACGGACAGGTGATGTTGGATGGCGATGACGGTCACGGCGTTATTTATTATAAAACCGGCGGAAAAGGTTTTGTACAAATGTATCTGGTTGATGATGAAAATCCAAAACATTTGCATATCGACAGCTTGGAAAATCTTTACTTTTGTTCACCCAAGACCGAAAAGGCCGATTTTAAAAGTACGATGCAGTTTAAGCATGCGGTAGAAAATTATTTGGACAAACAGGGATATACGTTTTCGTACCATGAAGAATTAAGATAGCCTATGCATAAAAATACTTCCTTACACAGAAAATAGTGTAAGGAAGTATTTTTATTAAAAAGGGAAATTGAAATATGTCAGAAAACGAAAAAGCAGCTCTGTCCGAAGAATTTGATCCGGCAGAAAATGAGGAACGTATACGGGAAAGCGGAGCCATCGTAACCGATCGCATTCACTGTTTGACAATTGTCGGGCAAGTAGAAGGGCATTTTTTATTGTCGTCACAGACTAAAACAACAAAATATGAGCATGTGCTTCCGTCCTTAGTCGCTATTGAAGAAGCCGAACAAATTAAGGGCCTTTTGATTTTGTTAAACACCGTTGGCGGCGATGTGGAGGCCGGACTTGCCATTGCTGAGATGATTGCGTCGATGTCCAAGCCTACTGTATCGTTAATTTTGGGCGGAGGACATTCCATTGGTGTTCCGTTGGCGGTTTCTGCCAAATATTCCTTTATCGCACCGTCGGCTACAATGACTGTGCACCCGGTGCGGCTGAATGGGATGATTGTAGGAGTGCCTCAAACTTTTGCCTATTTTGATCGAATGCAGGATCGCATCATCCGATTTGTTGCCGACAATTCGCGGGTGACGCCGCAGCGGTTCAGACAGCTGATGACGGATACAGGAGGTCTGGTTACGGATATCGGAACACTGCTTACCGGAGAAGAGGCGGTTCGAGAGGGTATTATTGATTCTGTTGGGGGATTAAAGGATGCGTTGAAAAAACTGGATGATTTGATTGAGGAGGCGCAGACATGTTAATTTATTCGATTATGGGTTCGGAAATTTTTTTTGAAAATAATGTATCGACAAACAATACGGAAAAGAGGGAGGACCTGGCTGTAGAATTTTCTACAAAGCTATCCTGTAACAATACATCATTGAGACAATTTGTAAAAAAAATGAT
>WHHJ01000018.1 GCA_014872655.1 Clostridia bacterium | reverse complement strand
CTGCGATACATTGTTTGGCGCCTTCATAGGTACCGTGATCCAAATGCAGTGCAACAGGAACGGTGATGTTCAACTCATTGAGCATACCGTTGACCATTCCGACCACGGTCGTATAGCCGCACATATATTTGCCCGCGCCTTCGGAAACACCCAGAATGACCGGGCTGTTCAGTTCCTGTGCGGTTTGCAGAATGGCTTTGGTCCATTCCAAGTTGTTGATATTGAATTGCCCCACGGCATATTTATTTTGTTTTGCTTTGGTAAGCATCTCTTTTGCAGAAACCAACATGGCTGTATCCCTCCGTATGATGAAATTTTATCGTTTTTTTATTGCGATGTTTGCAGGCGCTTGTCCGCAAACATCCTTTACCTTATAAGTTTATAACAAGATGGCAGGAAAATCAAGAGTTTTGTAAGAACTTTCACAAATTGTCGCGTTTGTGTGGATCGAATTTCTATTTCTTCTGCATTCGAACATTTTATTATACGATGTATGACATAACCATAACAACTATTTATGATTGCCCAAAGCGAAAATAACACCCATTGAACCGCCAAACCCTACCCAAGTAAATGTGATCAACCATACAAGAGAGCTTTTTAACGCTGCCCAAAGATCAAGTAGAGAAACTTGTGTAATGAGCATACAAAAAAGCAGGAGCAACGGCCAAAATGAAAGGGTAAATAGTCCTCCCCCAAAAAATGCTAAAAATAAAATATACCAAGGCGATGTTCTGGGGTGTGGATATTCTGCCAGTTCCGTGCGCGTTAACCGTTTCAATTCCGCTTTTTTTACAGCAATTTGTGCATATGTGTTGAGTGTTTGTGGGACGTTTTTGCTGTCAGGTGTAAGACCGCCCGGAGAGACACATCGAAAATAACGTTGCCCTTTTGTGTGAAACAGACAAGAATATATATCGCCTGGCTGCTGTCCTTTTTTCAGAAGCTCGGTGCCGCAACAAAATGTTACATACAAGACGTTGTCCATACATGTTTCTGTGCAGTGAATATGAAAGGCAGCTTTTGTTTTATTCCGGACAAAATATGTTTGATCATCATATCCGACGGCTATATGAAAGCCTTGTATGTGATCATATTTTATAAAATCGGGATATGTCCCTGTGTAACCGTGCGATGTTACAAGTTGTTGGATTTGTGTACGTATTTGATATATGAAATCAGGGGCACAGCATATTTCCGTTTCGGCCGGGTAGCAGGACTGCGATGCGGAAAAGGATTGATATATTTCACGCCACAATGGCTCAAATGTGTCCGTATTCAGTTTTGCAAGCAGCTGGTGTTGACATCGTTGTAGTTTCCTTTTTTTATTTGATTTTGCGTATTGTTCGACGGCTGCCCATTTAGATAAAAGTCCGGAAAAACCATGTTTTTTACTCAATGTTTTCAATATTTGATAGGATGACGATTGATATTCTGTTGGCAGGACATAAGGCGCCGTCAATTGTAAAATTTCGGCGAGCAGGGGAAGCAATGCAATTTCTTGTTCGTTACAAAACGTTGGCGACAATACGTATTTTTGCATACAATGTTGTGCCAGTTCAGATAATACATCCCAGGGCGTTCGATTGGGAAAATCCGATTGTATCTGAAACACGTTGTATTTGGCTTTTGCATCTGTGAAACGGATAGAAAAAGGACGAACGGTGTCAGTTTCAAAAGATTCAATGTAACCTTGCAAAACAAATGAGTGGTTTTGATGTTGGAGCATGCTGTGATCAAACATAAGATATTCTGATGTATCGATATCGGGCATACCCGTGGCATTGCACAAGCGCAGCTGACAGTTGAAAAAATCAGCATGGTCAATTTCAAGTATAACATCAGTGCCAATCAATTGCGGAGGAGAATAAAGGAATCGTTGATCTATTAATAGATGAAATGCTTTCTGAACCGGTTCGGAAAACATGGCGCAACAGCGATTGAATTCTTTTTCCGCTTGCCTTTCCAATCGTATGTCTTCTTGGTGACACATTTTTAAGAAGTGGAAAAATTCGGCATCGTTCCATTCATCGTGTAGAATAATAAGTACCTTAGGATCAACCGCTATTTCTTTGCGCCGTATGGAAATTTCCAGTTTTTTACGCACTTTTTTCTGCTGTTTGGGCTTCATGTCTGTAGGATCTTTTTTTGTACCCCACAAAATATATTGGTAGAGAAAAGAAACCCCTTCGATGTCCTGCAATGTCAAATCAGAAATCTGCATCTTAAGCTCCTTTTACGGCTCTATGTTGTTTTCAAGTATGTCATGTAAACTGCTTGGAATCTATACTTTGTTATTGTTTGTCTTTTCGATATGGAATTAAACGGTGTAAACGATAGGCAGTGTTAAAAAACAAAAACCGGACACGCTGTACGGCAACAGCATGTCCGGCATCGTCCGGCGCTGCCGGTGCGGTGGATATCTTTATTTTATTCGTGGTTATTTAAAACAGTCGATAGTAAACAATGTGTACGCGGCACCAGCCATCATCCTTGTCGCGTGTCATGTCGTTTTCTTGTGTTTTCAAGTACAAAAAATGGTGTTTATAGCGTGCCGAACAGACGGTCACCGGCATCTCCCAGTCCCGGCAAAATATAACCGTACTCGTTGAGACGCTCGTCCACGCCGGCACAAAAAACAGGTACGTCCGGATGATCTTTGGACAAGCGCGTCAGACCTTCGGGCGCTGCCAGAATTGCCATAAATTTAATGTTGGTACATCCGCGTTTTTTGATAAAATCAATGGCGGCGGACGCAGAACCTCCGGTTGCCAACATGGGATCCAACAGAATGACCTGACGATTTTGAATGTCCTCAGGCAATTTGCAGTAATATTCGTGCGGTTCCAGTGTTTCGTGATCACGATACAGTCCGATGTGACCGATCTTGGCCGAGGGAACCAATGCCAACACGCCGTCTAACATACCCAGCCCGGCACGCAGAATGGGTACCAAAGCCAGTTTTTTCCCGGCGATCATTTTCACGTCTGTTTCCATGAGCGGTGTTTTGATGTGCACGGATTCCGTTGGCAGATCGCGCATTGCTTCAAATCCCATCAGCATGGCAATTTCATTGACCAGTTCGCGGAAGAGCTTGGGCCCTGTTTCCTGTTGACGCAGTACGGAAAGTTTATGCGTAATGAGCGGATGGTCAAAAATGGTAATATTCGGGAAATTCTGATACATGATGTGTACCTCTCTTTTTGGCTCTTTTCATCATTATACCAGATATTTCCCGATGATTCAATCCTTTTTGCAAAACTGACATAGATTTGCCATATGTTGATGATTTTTTGACGTTGCTGCAACACGCATATGCGTGATTTTTGGCGCGCTTGGTACACAACAGGCTTTCGAAAAAATGGAACGTATCTTCTAAAATTTGCAGATTTGCAAATGACCCAATTATATATGAAAGAGCCGTTTTAACAGAGAAGAGAGCAGACGGGGAGATCTCCAAACAACGATCTTCATTATCATCCACCAAACCTTTCCGAATAGAATAAAACCAAATCAGAACAGAAATGCTGTCATTTTTCCAAGCGCTTGGCATGTCGGCCAAAAATCTTTGGCTATTTGCAGTATATGCACGCTGTGCGGCAAAAAACACTGTTTTGATACAAAAAATCAGAAATTTACGGTGTTTGTCCTGTTTTGTGCGTTGAATCGGGCGTTTGTGCTGTATGCATCGTTTGTATGTCTGTTGCTGATACGTGGGAGGTGGTGTTGTGAGGCGCATTTGTATGGATTTGGCCAGCGGTGCTATGCGAAACAGAGGATACGGCTGCGGCAGCAGGCGGATAGGGTTGTGTTGCGGGTTGAGGGGATGTATGCGGTGTCGGTGACAAACGTCCGGGGGTGGCAACGGTTGGCGTGTCATCGGACGGCAGTCCGAAACTGACGGAAATGGCTTGATTGACCACTCCCATCATTTGTGCATCCAAGTGTCCGATTTTTTCCCGAAGCCGTCGTTTGTCTAAGGTACGCACTTGTTCCAGTAAGATCACAGAATCTTTGGATAAACCGTACTGATCGGCGTAAACGCCAATATGTGTGGGAAGATGTGCTTTGGAAAGCTGACTGGTAATGGCTGCGGCAATCACGGTAGGGCTGTGACGGTTTCCGACGTCATTTTGAATAATCAGTACGGGGCGAAGCCCGCCTTGCTCCGAGCCGACGACAGGACTGAGGTCTGCGTAGAAGATATCTCCTCTTTTGACATTCAACTGGATCACGCTCCGTTTTTCAGATTTCACTGTCAGTATGTACCCATATAGCGCTTTTTTAATCAAGATATTAAAAAAATCATGGGTTTCCTGCGTTGCCAGCATATGCTGCCATAAACATGAAGGTTCCGGTTTTTGTCAAACATTGGCGTTTGATTTTTTGATGGCAGTGTTTGATAAAGCGTGAGAAAAATAGAAGGTTTGTGTGTAGCAGAAGGTGATTTTTATGCCAAATGGTCCCGGTTGCTCAAAAAATAGAGAATTGGTAAAAAATGTAGCCGCTGTGTTCTGAAAAATGCACATCGTGCATATACTGAAATATCAGGGAGTATATTTTTTGGATGATTTGAGGGCAAGTTTACAGATATACAAGAGAACGTAGACAATGATTTCCAACATCACCAAAAGAATGATACAGAGAAGTCAAAAGAAGCGGAGGGAAAACAGATGAATGAGCGAACAAGGGACAAGCGTGTGCCGCAATGGATGAAAAATCTGATTGGCCGTTCCCATTTCTTTGTGAAAAGCAAGAGAGTCAAACCAAAATTTTTGATTGTGGTACTACGGCGATCAAACCGCACACAAGATACGCAGCATCACGCATCTTTCGCACGATTTGCCACACGTTTTGGGGAGTGGAGACAAGGCCCTGACGCCGGGAGATTGCGAAATACATATCAACGATTTTTGCTGACATTTACACTTTTAGGTGCATCGTTGCTTTTCTGTGCATTGTGTTTTGTTGGACTGTATCAATGGTTCTCAAGCGGCACGGTTCGTACCTATCTCACATCATCCGGATTGTTTATGACACCACAGACGCCGGATGACGCCCTGGGCGCGGGGGAGGGGACAACACTCTCCGTGGGCGTCTTACGGCAGGGAATTTTCTTTCCCCCCACGATGGCGGTTTCGCACTTGTTTACCACATCTGTTCCGCAATCGTCGTGGGGAGCGGATTGGGAAGAGGAACAGAATGGCAGTCTGTTGCCCTCCGTGATTCCACAGATCACGCCGGATGGGGCAGACGGGGAATTGTATGCGTACGCGGAGGAAGATGTCCCCCAGGGAATGGCAGGGATTATGCCGATTGATCTGTGCACAAACGATTTTTCAGTCAGCAACGATACCGATTATACGATAGACCTGGGGGCGTACGCCGAAGAAAAATATCCGTTGGCTTCTATGACAGGGACAAAAGATGAGCCGGCCGTTCTGATTTTACATACGCATGCCACAGAATGTTATGCTTCCGATGACAGTGGTTATTATAACCCGGATGCGGATGTTACACGTACAACGGATCCGGAAAAAAATATGGTCGCGGTGGGAGAAGTTTTGGCACAAACATTGGAATCACATGGGATCCATGTGATCCATCTGACGGAGCAGTTCGATGCTGAATCATACACCGAGTCTTATACTTATGCGGCGCAAGCCATTCGGGAGCAATTGGAACTGCATCCGTCTATTTCTTATGTGCTGGATGTACATCGCGATTCCATGGTGCGTTCCGACGGGACAAAATTAAGACCGGTCACCATGGTAGGTTCCCAACCGGCGGCACAAGTCATGCTTGTAATCGGTACGGATGAGGGAGGCGGAAACCATCCCAATTGGCGGGACAATTTGACCGTTGCCGCACATTTGCAGAAGAAAATGTTGGATAGCGGCACGGGACTTGTACGTCCGTTAAATTTACGGCGTGCCACGTTTAATGAGCAGTATACAACCGGTTCTATGTTAGTAGAGATCGGTACCACAGGCAATACGCTTGACGAGGCAAAAACGGCTGCAAAGACATTCGGCCAAATGTTGGGTGAATTGATTTTGCGTGGTAATGCATCATGAGAAAACTGTTTGTATCTTGTTGTAAATAAAATGCCGCCGCATGTGTTATACACATGCGGCGGTTGTTATATTCATTTAGTAGACGATAATAATATTATAACAATATAAACGTGGCAATCTGAAAATAAACAAGCAATGCCAGGGCATCGACAATGGTGGTGATGAAAGGACTTGCCATGACAGCCGGATCAAAGCCGAGCTTTTGTGCCGTCAGAGGAAGAATACATCCCACGATTTTTGCTGCGAGCACAGTCACGAACAAGGTCATGCACACCACCAGAGCGATGAGCGGCGTGATGCTTTGATTTCCCAACAGCAACTTGTCGATCAAAAGTACCTTCACAAAATTGCACATGGCCAAAACGATGCCGCACAACATTGCTACGCGGCATTCTCTCCACAAGATACGGAAAAAGTCGGAAAAACGGATTTCTCCCAGCGCCAGGCCACGCACGACTGTCACACTGGATTGACTACCGGCATTACCGCCGGTATCCATCAGCATGGGAATGAATGCGATCAACGCGCTGCCGCCGACAATGGCAGCGATGGTTTCTTCAAAATGTGAAATGATCGCACCCGTAAATGTGGCGGAGATCATTAAAATCAGCAGCCAGGGGATCCGTTTGCGAAACGTTTCAAAAATGCCGGTGCGCATATATGGTTTGTCCGTTGGAACAATGGCAGCCATTTTTTCGATATCTTCGGTTGCCTCTTCGGTAAGCACATCGATGGCATCGTCAAATGTAACAATGCCGACCAGACGATTTTCGCCGTCCACCACAGGTAATGCCATAAAGCCGTATTTGTTCAGACGGTTGGCTGCGATTTCTCTATCATCATGTGTGCTGACAGAAATCACATGTGTGTCCATCAGTTCACGTAACGTCGTGTCCCATTCCGCCAGCAGCAGTTTTAATACGGAAACGACACCAAGTAAATGTCGATTGCTATCTGTGATATAACAGGTGTAAATGGTTTCCTTTTCAACCCCGGTTTGACGAATGCGCGCGAATGCGTCTGTCACGGTAAAATCCGGATGCAGCGAGACAAATTCCGTGGTCATGATGCTGCCGGCGCTGTCCTTGGGATAATCGAGAATTTCGTTGATCGATTGCCGTGTTTCCTCGTCCGATTGTTGAATGATGCGTTTTACAACATTGGCAGGCATTTCTTCAATGACGTCCACCGTGTCGTCCACAAACATATCATCCAACACGGCTTTCAGTTCGCGGTCCGAAAAACGCGCAATCAGATCTTCCTGCTGCGTCGCATCCAGTTCCACAAACGTATCTGCCGCCAACGTTTTGGGAAGAAGACGAAACAGGCGTACGGCATCGGTAGGTTCCAGATTTTCAAACAAAGGGGCAATATCTTCCGCCCGCATCTCTTTGAGCAGTGTATACAAATGGGTGAATTGTTTTTGCTCTAACAGCTCGCTGACCATATCTGCGGTCAGCACAACGGCACTTTTCGGCATGATACGTTCCTCCTAAACATGATGATTCCCAAGGCGTCAAACGAAATGGCACAGGAATTGATGCGTGTGTCATTCGTCATTCGGCAAAGGGGGTTGTGATACCGGCGTGTGCCAATCGACACACGTCGCAACTTTGCTTGAGTCAAAGCATAAAAATACCGCCGGCTATCACTGCGGCGGCGCTTGACAACAGAAAACATCATATTTCGCACGTATCTTTTAGACTTTGGAATATGCAGAGATGCGTTGCCCGTCACGGGACATTTGAGGAACTGCGTTACACCAAACAACCGTGAGACGTGAGACACAGCTGTGGAACCTGCCATTCTAAAAGCATAAAATCCGCACGAAAGGCTGATCGTTGTCTATTGCTTTGCGCTGTCGGTCGACTGCCACCTGCGTCCATTCAGTCTCACCTCGTTTTATATATGAATTGTGTCATACGACAATGTTATTATACCCCAAATTTTGTTTTTTTGTCAATGAATTGAAGAAAAAAATAAATGTTTTACATGTATTTCGCATATGTAAAATTCCCGACGGTACAGATACTATTGCACCGTCGGGGGAATGATTTGTTATTTTTCTGATGTTTTTGCCTTTTGAAGTACTTCAATGTTTTCTGTTAAGATTAAATCATTATCCAAAAGATACATATTCATATTGAAAATTCGCTTGGCTTTGAGACATGTTTTATATTCTGAAACGGTGGGACTGCGGGGTAATTGAGTTTTACCATTGATATTGAGTACAGTGATCAATGCCGGGTCATCTTGCTGATAATTCATGAGCAAAATGTCATCGGTAAAATACGAGCCGCGTTCCAGGTGCGTTTGTTCTAATACAATCCCTTCATCTGCCACAAACAGATCCTGCCCTAACATGATACCGCGATCGTTGGAAATACCCAAAATGTGCAACAGAGTTGGCGCAATGTCAATGTGTCCATTGGCAATGCTGTGGGTTTCGCTTCCAAACCCTGGAACACGCATCAAAAACGGTACACGGAAGTGTTCCACATAGTTATATGAGACATCTTTTGGCATAAAATTTTTTTCCATAAATGTCACATATTCTTCCGTATAGCACGGCAGTGCCATGTGATCGCCATAGAGAACAATGATGGTGTCGTCCCAAAGTCCCGCCTGTTTCATATTTTGTACCAGTTCTCCAAAGCATTGATCAAAATAATGCACACTTTGCAGATAATTTCCACCCAGTGTCCCAACATCTTCGTCTTTCAATCGTAGGGTGGCCATTTCCGCAGGTATTTCAAAAGGATGGTGGGAGGAGATGGTTACGGCAAAGATATAGTAGGGGGAGGTGTACGTGTATTGCATATCATGCACGATGCGTTCAAACAGCGCGCTGTCGGTAACGCCTTCCATGCTGCCCATGGTTGGCAGAGATGGCATATCTTCACGTGAAATAAAATCGTCAAACCCCTGATAAGGGTAAGCCGTTTCACGATTCCAAAAGGCACCGTTGTTGCCGTGATACGCGTAAGCGCCTGTATAGCCATTGTCTTTGAGCAAAAAAGGCAATCCGTAATAATCGTTATCCGTATATTTTTCATAGGCAGCTTCTTTTTCCGGCGGATAGAGGGAATTATTTACGGTAAATTCTGCATCCGCTGTATTGCCTCCGCCCACTTGATAGTAGTGATTGGTAAACTGTAAGCAATCATCTTTCAAAAATGCATTGAGATTTGGTGTAAGCACCTGTCCGTTGTATGTGGCGTTCAGCACAAAATTTTGTAATGCTTCCACCTGAATTACCAGGACATTTTTTCCGTGCCCGATACCCCAATACATATCATTTTTTTCTGTCGTACTTTTCGTATTGTCTTTGTTTGCAATCCAGTCCATGCTATCTTCCAGCAATGTTTCATCGCTGTTTTGCGAATCGCCGAACAGCGCCGTATAAAAATCCCTGATATGATACGAAAGAAGTTCGCTGCGTAACGTCACAGCAGAAACCATGGGGGAAAGCAAAAGCATCAGGGAGACAGCAATAAGCGTCACAAGTGCTACAACACTCATGCCAATGGTTATGTTGCGTTTTGACGCTTTTTTTTGCGGTCGTTTGGGGCGTTTCATCAGGAGCGGACGCACAACCGATCCGAAAATGATCAAGGGAACAATATCCCATCCCAAAGCGATTAAATCATATTTTGCTTGTTGTATAACGGCCCATACGGAATCAGCACTTTCGCCCAATTCGCCTGTTTTTTTGAGTTCCAATACACTTGGCAACATGTTGAAATAACTTTTATATGCTGCATCAATCAGCATCAGTGCAGTGATGATACATGTTACGATGATCAAAAACGGGATATGATTTGGGCGTTTGGGACGAATGAGTCGGACAATGATGCATCCAACGGCGAAAAAGAAAAGGGAAATCAGTGTTAAAAAGAATGCAGATATGGTTGTATTTTCCAGCGTTTTATAAATAACCTGGCTGTAAAAGTAGAAAAACTTGAAAAATAATGCGGCAAAGATCACAACAGTGGCAATGGCATCCAAGCGCGGCCGAATCATTTTTTTTGCTTTTTGTTTCCGGATTCGTTTGTTTTTGCGATCCGGTGGCACACAAAGCGGTGTTTTAACAGGGCCTGTGGAATCCTCAGTCGACTCTGTGCCAAAAAAAGATTCCGCATCGACAAAATTTTCCGAGTCCTCAGAAACTTCTGCATGGGCAGAGACATTTTCTTGCGGGATATCGTTTTGTGCAGTTTGCCCGTTTGTTGTACTTTCGGTGTCTTGCCATTGTGTCTGTTCTAAACGCTTATTGTCTTCAACAACGGTACCTTGCGTGTGCGCGACGGAGGTCATCTCTTGTTTTGGGGACGGTATCGGCTCTGTTTGATTTGCCGATGTGTTGTCCGGCAAATGTGACGGTTCCTGCGGTTTCATGGCACAAAGTCCTTTCGGGTTTCGGTAATGGGAATCACGACAAAACAAGTGCGTAGTATTTGACGGAAGACTGGCTTTGCGTGAAACAAATTGATCTGTTTTTGAAAATGATTGATAAAAAGCAATCGCTGCCCGTCTGGAAAAACGGGCAGCGGTATCGTTGCCTGATTTTACGATATTTGTTTTTCACGCTTTCATGAAAATGGGTATATCATATGGAAAAAACATAGCCGGTCTGCGACGGTATCATGCCGCATATATCGTCAGGTATTTGATATGCTTTCAAATTGTTTGCTTTTATCAAGGAATGAAAAGTAAAATCAGTTGTTCTTTTGGTGCATCAGCGCAAAATGCCAAGCATCTTTGCACATTTGATCAAGATCCATGGTTGCTTTCCAGTGCAGCTCTTCCGCGGCTTTCGTCGGGTCAGCATAGCACTCGGCGATGTCGCCCGCACGACGTGGTGTCACGTGATAAGGCAATTGCTTGCCACACGCTTTTTCCAATCCGTGGATAATTTCCAGTACACTGTAGCCCTTGCCGGTTCCGAGGTTGTATGCATCGCACATGGTCTGACTGCGTACTTTGGCAATGGCAGCCACGTGTCCTTTCGCAAGATCTACCACATGGATATAGTCACGTACGCCTGTACCGTCACGTGTGGGATAGTCGTCACCGAACACCGTCATGGAATCCATTTTACCCAATGCGACGTTGATCAGACGCGGCATAATGTTGTTGGGGATTCCGTTGGGGTCCTCACCGATCAGGCCGCTTTCATGTGCGCCAATGGGGTTGAAATACCGAAGCAGGGCGATGGACCAGCTGTTATCGCTATGATACAGGTCACGCAACATATTTTCGATCATGAGTTTGGTCGCACCATAGGGGTTGGTGGTGGAGAGCGGAAAATCTTCTTTGATCGGTACGGTTTTCGGTGAGCCGTACACCGTAGCAGAAGAAGAGAAAACGATACGTTTCACATTGTGTCGTCTCATGACCTGCAGAAGAATCAGTGTGCCGGTGAGGTTGTTGTGATAATATTCCAACGGCTTTTCCACACTTTCTCCCACTGCTTTTAGTCCGGCGAAGTGGATCACCTCAGTGATGTTATGGGCGCTGAAAATTTTTTCCATGGCAGCTTCGTCAAGCATATCGGCCTCATAGAAAGGAAAATCTTTTCCTGTGATTTGTTTGACCGCATCGATGGCGCTGCGTTTGCTGTTGACCAAGTTGTCGAATACGACGATGTCTTCGCCTGCTTCCAACAATTCCACGCAAGTGTGTGTTCCGATAAATCCGGCGCCGCCGGTGACCAAAATTGCCATAATCGTACATCTCCTTTACGGCATGAGTTTTTCAAAACAGACCTATTGTCGCATTGCGCCTGTACCAAGTCAGCAAAGACGTGTGACGAAAGACTTGTTTGTATGACACAGTATAGCATAGTTACTGTCGATTTGCAACGATATTTGTAAAAAAAGGAATGGATATCCAAATATTGCGGCTACAAATTCAGTAGTATCACCTGCTAATATATTATAACACAATTTTTGTTTTTTCGACAGCTGTTTGAAAAAAAACGAGAAACTTTTGCATGGAAAGTTTTTGTATCCGTGGTTATTTTTTTGAATGGAAAACTTGCTTTTTTTTTAAGGATGACTTATAATTTGAACATATGGTTTTATAAGAAAATTTCAGATAGGGTCGGCGCATTTTATACTGATTTTTGCAATGTTTTCCGGATCGGAAAAATCACCGGAAACAACCCCGGCAGAACTTTAGATAGAAAAGATATTTTTTGGATCATCTGATTTGAATACGACACAAAGGAATATGACATATGCAAAACAAACAAGTAGACAAAAAAACATGTTTGCTCTTCGATTTGGACGGGACGCTGACGGATTCCGCCCCCGGCATCCTTCATTCCGTACAATATGCCCTAAAGGCGTTTTCCATGCATTTGCCATCACAGACGCTCAACAAATTTATCGGCCCACCGCTGCGTGAAAGCTTTTGCCGGTATGCCGGCATGAGCCACGCGGACGCAGAACGTGCCGTTGCACGCTATCGTGAATGTTTTGTGGGTCAGGGCGCCATGTTTGAAAACGCTGTGTATGACGGGATTGTTCCGGCTTTGGAATTTCTGTGTGAACACGACGTGCCTCTGGCGGTGGCTACGGCAAAGCCGGAAGTGTATGCGGTACAGATTTTAGAGCGGTTTGATTTGGCAAAATATTTCAAACAGATTCATGGTGCAACGTTGGACGGTACGGTGGATACAAAAGCACAAGTGATCCAAAATGCGATGCAGTCCTTACCGTACCGGTCTTTTTTGATGTTGGGGGATCGGGAGCAGGATATTACGGGTGCGCATCAATGTGGGATCCCCGCGTACGGTGTTTTGTGGGGATATGGTTCACAACAGGAGCTTGCGGATGCGGGTGCAGACGGGTTTGTTGCAACACCACAAGCATTGCAAACGTTGTTTACCCTTTGAGATACGCGTATTTTGTTTGATCTATTATCAAAAAACGCAGAAAGTTACACACGGTTCATCCACACAAACATAGAATCAACATAGAATAAGGAATAGGTACATGGAACAAAAAGATCAAGTGAAAACCAAACGATCATCCACAGCGCAAAAAGCAGGGACAGGTCCTTGTGCACAGCAGGAGACGCTGTGGTATACAAATTTTGCAGAAAAATGGGAACAGGCACTGCCGGTGGGAAACGGCCGCATGGGCGGTATGGTCTATGGCCGTATTTGGGACGATACGTTGCAGCTCAATGAGGAAAGTGTCAATGCCGATGGACGACGGGAACGCATCAACCCCGATACCGCAGCGTATTTTTCAAAGATTCGTGCGCTTACCTTTGCGGGAAATACGCAGGAGGCGGAAAATTTGGCGTTGATGGCATGGTCATCGGTTCCGGAGAGCATGAGCGATTACCAGCCGTTGGCAAAACTCTTCCTTCGTACGTTTAACCGAAGCGGAGAGATCACGGCATACCGCCGATGGTTGGATATGTCGGAAGGAATTTGTCATGTATCGTATACCATGGGGGAAGGATGTGACCGTCGGGAGATTTTTGCATCTCATCCGGACGATGTGATCGTTTACCATGTTGAATGTGACGCACTTCCGATGGAATTACGTATTCGGCTGCACCGAGATCACTTTGGCCCCGTGATCCAAAAAACGGGCGACAACACACTTGCACTCCTGTTTGACACAGGTTCTGAGAAAAATGTGGCTATGGCACGCGTACTGGCGGATGAAGAGGCACAGGTGGAGATCATCGGTGAGCACTTTTATGTGCGTGGTGCCCGTTGGTTCACGGTTTTGTTTACAGCAGCGACAACATATCGTACCGATGATCCGCTTTTGTATTGTAAAGAGATACTGGATCGCGCGCAAAGGTATTCTTATGAACAGCTGCGCGCACGTCACGTGGCAGATTATCGTGCGTTGTACGAACGCATGTCTCTGCGGTTGTGTGACGATCAGGAGAAAAACGATATTCCAACGGATCAACGCATTGCGCGTATGCGTACGGTATACAAAGAGCAGGGGGAATCCGCTTTGGTTTCCGACCCGCTTCTGGCGCAGCAATTGTTCTCTTATGCGCGTTATCTCACAATTTCTGCCAGTCGTCCCGGTACGTTGCCCATGAATTTACAAGGAATTTGGTGCGATGATTATCAACCGGGTTGGGGATGCCGCTATACGGTCAATATTAACACACAGATGAATTATTGGCCCACGGAGGCCTCTGCATTGCCCGAATGTCATACGGTGCTGTTGGATCATATGCTTCGTATGTTGCCCCGTGGACAGGAATGTGCACGTAAATTGTACGGATGTCGTGGGTTTGTCTGTCACCACAACACGGATATTTACGGCGATTGTGCGCCGCAGGATCAATGGATTCCCGGTTCCTATTGGGTACTGGGGGGAGCATGGTTGGCGCTTCATCTGTGGGAGCATTATCGTTATTCCGGCGATATATCTTATTTACAGCGTGCCTATCCCATTTTAGAGCAGTCCTGTTTGTTCTTTGAAGATTTTTTACAAGAAAATGAAGCGGGATATTTGGTTCTTTGTCCCTCTGTGTCGCCGGAAAACACCTATCTGGACAAGAATGGCTGTGAGGCATGTTTTGTGCCGGGCGCGGCGATGGACACGGAAATTTTGCATGAATTGTTCACATGTACCGCGCAGGCAACCCGTATATTGGGCAAGGATGATGCGTTTGCCCAGAAGGTGGAAGAACTGGATGCACGTCTTTGTCCCGTTGAAATCGGTGAAAACGGATGTGTTCGCGAATGGATGCTGGATGTCCGAGAGGCTGAACCGGGACATCGACATATTTCCCATTTGTGGGGGTTGTATCCTGCCCGGCAGTTCACAAAGCAAACACCGGAATTTTTTGCTGCCGCACGTAAGACCATTGAGCGCCGTCTGGCACATGGCAGCGGTGGCACCGGTTGGAGCCGTGCATGGTTGATTTGTATGTGGGCGCGATTGTGCGACGGGGAGCAGACACAAAAGAATCTGGATGTATTTTGTGCGCGTTCGCTGTATGACAATATGTTTTGTGCACATCCGCCTTTTCAGATCGATGGTAATTTTGGTGTTGCCGCCGGTATTTTGGAGATGGTGGCACAAACCGACCGGGATGGGGCGTTGCATCTTTTGCCTGCTTTACCGCCTGCTTGGCGCAAAGAGGGAGAAGTTTGCGGACTTCGTTTGCCCGGCAAGCGTGCCGTGGATTTTGCGTGGAAAGACGGCAAAATCCTGTATGCGACAGAATATGATGTTTGAATGTAACATTATATGGTGAAGGACGCTTGTTGTAGCAAAGGCTTACAGAAAAGATTCAAAACATGGAACCATATTTTTTGATCTGCAAATATATTTGAAGACACAAGATGCATCTGTGACAGAGAATGAACAAGCGGAGGAAAGAAAAATGTTTGGTATCGTCATTGGTATTCTTTTGGCAGTCGGCTTCATAGCGCTTGTGGCAGCGGCAACAGGAAACAAAAAATCCACGACACAAAATCAACAGAATCAATCCAAGTCATCTGAAAATGATGTGATACAGGATGATATCGATATGTATCTCATCTATAAAACAATGCAAAACGATGATGAGAAAAAATAAATGTCGTACACGACTTTCAATGCTTTTTCATCAAGGATCGTTTGACAAACAGAAATATTAAAAACACCCACTCAAATGCCCAGTGTTCTTAAGGACAGTAGTCAAAGGCACGGGCATTGGCGAGGCGAAAGAGATACTGAGATAGGCAGAAATGCTTGTCTCGGTATCTCTTTTTCTATGGAAACATATTCAAATGAGATTGTCAAAGCAATTTGTTTTGGCGGTCTTATTTTTTATAATCCACACATTCGTATTATCTTCCTTTTTATCCTACAATATAGCCGAAGGAGGTCGAGAGACTATGAAAGAAATCAAAAGGCGGTTGGTATTGGACGATTTTGAGTATCGGTTATTGGTCGGATGTGTCAACAAAGCACGGACGATGTTTCTTGACGAGGACAAGCCGGTCGAGGATGTATCCGCACTGCTTCTCAAAATCATTAATGCACCGACAAAGAAAATCAAAGTTAGGAGTTGAATGAAATGGAGAAATCATTATTCGAGCAAATGGGCGGTACATACACGCAGGTCGGAGATTATTTGCTCCCCGATGTTGAACTGCCGGAAGAAAAACCGGTCGGCGTATGGGGTACTCGACATTACCACCATTTGAGAAAAGCAAACCGTGTTCTTTTCAGCCAGTTGACCATCAGCGGTAAGATGAATGACTACCTTGCAGACATCGACAAGCAGGCAGAAGAAATGTTTTCTCAGTTGGTAAAACAGTTTGCCGAGAAAGACGGCATTACGGAAACACTCAAAGCATCAGACCAAATGGAATGGGTACGCCGTATGAATGCCATCCGAGCACAGGCAACTGAAATCGTAAACAACGAACTGATTTATAGGTGACGGAGGAAATTAATATGAAGAAGCTTATAGCCATTATAATCGCCATTATTACATTGATTGGGATAAACACCAACACCACCACAAAATCCGCTGAAACGCCCGTTATTGAGCCGACAAGCACCGTTGTGGAAACAGTCAAGGAAGAACCGCCCGAAACAACAGAAATGCAAGCAGAGTCACCTATGACGGTCACAGAGAAAAGCGAGTCGGAACCCGATGAAACCGAACCGGTTATCACCGAAATCAAGCAAGGGTCAAAGACACCTGCTGAAAAGCCGAAAGAGCAACAGAAAGAAACGCCACCGGATGAAACGGAAAAACACGAAAGCGGCGGCATCGTCATCGGCGATCCGACACCCGCGCAAACCTATTCCTGCGGCGTTGCCGGACACCACTGCACGGGACCGGAAACACACTCATTTATCTGCGAGTTGGAGCAGAAAGGGTGCGAATACTGTGGATCCCACACTTGCCCGAGCTTCTATGCGGTGGACGAATGGGGACAAGGGTGCTACACACCGAGCAAATGCCCGAAATACGACATTCACGCCGATCCGATCTGGTATTGCCAGACTTGCCATAAGCTCTGCGGAGACGGCAGAAACGGCACCTGCGTTCAGTTTGTGATAGACTGCACTTGCCCGAACTGCGGCGAGCAGGTCAAAGCGTGGACTTGTCATTATTGTCGCTAAACATTCGTATATTAAAACGGGAACCTGATCGACCAGGTTCCCGTTTTCTATGTTATTTTTTCACAGGCAACAGTATTATTTGTCCAACAAAAATTTGATTTGCATTTTCGATTCCGTTAATCGAAAGAATGATCCTTGAATTTGCACTGTAATCAATACCTGCAGAATTACATATTTTTGTCAATGTATCTCCCGGTTGAACAGTATATGCTTTGAACTTAATCACCGACTCATCTTCCGTCTCTTTTTCAACAAATGCTTTCAGTTCACCAAGTATTTCTTCCTGATTTTGCAGTGTGATTTCATGACTTTCAATTTTGGCGATTAAATCTTTTGCTGTCGTTTTACCGTCCTCATCAAGCAGTCCATTCACCAATTGTTCTTGTAATTGTGCGATGGTATCGTTTTGATTGTTAATGATTTCCTCTTGACTGTCAACTTTTTCGATTATCTTTTCCTGTGCTTTCTGTTGCTCGGAGTATTTATTGTTTATGGAAATCGCTGATATTCCTAAAATGGTAGTTAATACACACAATAGTGCAATAACGCTGTATAATACTTTTGACGGCTTGACAACAGTTTCCTGCTTGCCTTTTTCTGCTTTATTGGTTTCTATCTTGATTTGTTTTCCGACATCATCATAAATGTAGAATCCCTTGAGCTTTTCAATTTTCCCGTTTTTCCACTGAAAAAAGCCACGAATATTTTGAATAGGATCAATGACATAAGCGACTTGGAACGGCATATTGAAAAAATTCTCTTGAATAAACAAATCATAGTTTGATAAGAAAATGCCGTAGTTCGGATGGGTATGTTGCCACCCGACTATTTTTTTATCAGAAAATTTGGCATCGTGTTCTTTATGTACATAATCCCATGTTTCGTGAGTAAAAGTCAATGTAGAAGCAGAAGCATCCGTGTATTTTGCTTCTATATAATTTGAGATAATAACATGTGTTTTCCCGAGTTCTTCGGCATAATCGCCGAGTATAATTGTACCTCGTTCGTGTTCAACATCTTGCAAGGCATATTTTTCAAGAGCTTTATAAACATCTTGTTTTATATAAACCTTTACATCGTCGTTCTCTATTTCACCGAACGAGAGAAAATTTAACGGTAATTGTACATTGGATGAATTTGCATCGGTTGATTCCTGTATGTCAATTTCAAAATCATTATTCATAAGTATGCCTCCTATACTGCTTGAATAATGCCTATAAGAATAGCATATCCGATTATCGTTAAAACAGTTGCGGTTGTGTTAGTGCCACTATTTTTACTTAAATACTGCGATTTCATTGGCTCGGTTAACATATTATATTGAGCGGTATGCTTCTCGACTTGTTGCATATAAATATAGTTTCCCATAATGCCAAATACAATATAGGCAGCAAGCGAGAGTAAAGAAAGAAACCAACCGCCAATCAAGTTCAGTAAGAACATTCCGCCAAGAGTAGCTGCACCGTATCCGTACATTTTTCTGTAAATAAACCAATAAGGAGCAAACAGAAAAGAACACCAGTTCCAACTTGATTTCTTGTTTTGTACTTTCATTTGGTTGAATTTCGGAATGTAATATTCGGTTTTAGCACCAATGAAAGTGCTGATGTTTCCGTTTGAATTTGAAGAATATCCTTGATTAGTGTAGCTTTGATATTGCTGATATGTATTTTGCTGTGAAACATATCCGTATGGATTGGCATTATTGCTTCCGGATGGTGTAAAATGAGGTGGGGTACTTTGTGTCGGTGTATTAAGTTGATTTCCGCATTTACTGCAAAAAGAACTGCTTGCTTGATTCTGTGCTCCGCACCGTGTGCAGTAAACAACATTTTGGCTTGGTGTACTGTCTTCATAAGAGATTTCAGAGGTTGTTACTGTGGTTTGGGAGCCATCCGGCGACTTGATCGTGCCGAGACAGCCGAAAGTTGTGCACCCTTGATTATCAACCCAACATTCCTTATGATGTGGCATATCGCAGGTGCTGCATACAACAATTTCATCCCCTTCTTTGAACTCAGCTTTGCAGTAAGGACAAATTTTGCCTACATACTCATTCATTGCTTGACGCTCCTTTGTCAGTGATAACTTCTGAAGTAGATTCTTCGCTCTCTTGCTTTTCTGTTGAGGACTGTGAATCTACATCTTCTTGCTGACCTTGTTTATCTTCTGTTTGCTCGCCGCCGCTTTTTTTCTCGGTTTCTTCTTTTTCATCAGTCTTTTCGTCGTCTATACTATCGGTAGCTTTTGTAAGATTGGTAATTTCATTTTGAAGTGCTGCAATTTGTTGTTGCATATATGAGAGGCTTTGATTTGTAGATGCGGCAAGCGTTTTTTGCTGACTTTCCAACGCATTGATCCTACCGCTGAAGCTAATACATACAAACACTAAAATTACTATTACAGCAGACAATACACCGATAATCATTTTTGTATATAGCGAAGACGAAGTCGCAACAGTTTCTTCCGGTTCTTCTTTTTCATCATTTACGGTGATTTTAGTCCCCGTCTTATCAAATACATAGAATCCTTTGCATCGTTCAATTTTTTCATTGATCCAAAAATAGAATCCTTCTATCTGCTGAATGGGATCTACGACATAAGCAATTTGATTTGCTTCGCTGAAAAAATTTTGCTGAATAAACTTGTCATATTCCGAAAGGAAAATCCCGAAATTCGGATGTGTATGTATCCAACCGAGTATTTTCAGATCAGGATACTTTTTATCAGCTTCCTTGTGGATGTATTCCCAAGTCTCGTGTGTGAATTTGAGTGTTGTCGGAGTACCTTCGCTATATTTCGCTTCAATAAAGGCATAGATTACGATGTTTGTCTTGCCGAATTTCTCAATTACCTTTCCGAGTAATACTCCGCCGCTTTCATTGGTTGTTTTATCTTTCGTAAAACGGTGGATTTCTTTGTAGGCGCTTTGAGAAATATAGATATTTTTATCTTCTTCAACATGCTCACCAAAGGGGACTATGTTTTGAGGAAGCGCATCTTCAAATTGAGGCACATAACTTTTTTCCGTCTTCTTTTTGACTACTTTTTTCTTCGCCATTTTTATCACTCCAAAATATCAATATCAAAATCCGTGCGTTCCGAAGGATCGATTTTAGTGTCAAGGTTTTTTCTTTTTTGAAACACAAGAATAATTGTTAAAACTATGTTCAGTGCTACCGAAAGTGCCAAACCACCGTATAGCACATAGATTTCTAATTTCTTTGTTTTTTCCGGTTCCGAAGGTGTATCGGCATTTGGAGAATCGTTTTCCGCTTCCGGAACAGTTATTTCATCGGAAACATTTCCGTTTTCATCTGTATCTATTTTTTCGCCTGAAAGGTAGTTGATAACGGTTTCAATGGGAATCGCCAAACCAATTCCTTCGCTATTGGATATTTTGTAAGAATTAACACCGATGACTTTACCGGCATCATTAAGAAGCGGACCTCCGCTATTTCCGGTATTGATTGCCGCATCTGTTTGAATGAAAGATTGTGAACCGACTTTTCTTTCTTTTGATGAAATAACGCCTTTTGTCAGCGTATAGGATAAACTGTTCGGAGCACCGATTGCGTAAACATCGTCGCCTAAATTAAGTTCAGATAATCCAGCTGTTTGAAGTGGCGTAAATGTTGTTTCATTTGTTGCCAAAACAGCAATATCAATGGTTGTATCCATAGCAACAACAAAAGCTTTATATTTTTCGCCGGCGTATGTCGCTATCTGTGTGTTTTGCTTATCCGATATGACATGTGCATTTGTGATAATGCAGTTTTCCCCAATTGCGAATCCGCTACCGAGCGAATTCCCGGAGTAAATAACAAATATAGAGTTATATACCGTTTCGGCTTCGAAACCGATTGCCATTGCAGGTATAGATAAGACGAGCAATATCGCTACTGCAAATAACGCCCCAAATAGTCTTTTAATTGCTTTCACGATATTGCTCGCCTCCATAATTTTATTTTGTGTTAAATACCAGAACGGAATTACCTATTGCAATAGCGTCACCCTGCCGCAAGACATGGCGTGTGGTTTTCATACCGTTGACAATAGTGCCCATCGGTGTGCCACTGTCCACAAGAACATACTTGCTTCCTTCAAGCACAATATCGCAGTGATGCGGTCCGACAAGCTTGTCCTTGAACAGAACAATAGTATTCTTGCCGTTGTTACCGATGCTTGTTGTTCCGGCAAATACAAGATACTCTTTGCCTTCAAATTCACCACGAATAACTTTGAGCCATGCTTGCTTTGCAAATTGTTCAAGCAACCCGATACCCAATCCGATAAGAAGTCCCATGATGATAATTCCGACAGCTCTCGGGAATGTACCAGTATCGTCTTCACCTGTAGTCAAAACACCGGTAATGTAATTAAATAAGAATCCGCCAATAAATCCTCCACCGAGTCCACCAAGAGCACAATATAAGATTCGTTTCTTTTCCGGCTTAATAAGCCCTATTGACACACCTACGCCTAATCCCATAATCGCCCAACCAAGACCTCTTACAAAGGCGGCAC
The DNA here is from genome assembly GCA_014872655.1 of Clostridia bacterium. Taxonomy (GTDB): domain Bacteria; phylum Bacillota; class Clostridia; order Oscillospirales; family UBA644; genus UBA644. The sequence continues at coordinate 9,951 of WHHJ01000018.1, read as the reverse complement.
TAAAATCGGATGCAGAATCAGAAAGCATGGATGAATACATCCATTGAGCAATATATCCGCTGACGAAACCTATTCCGAGCGAAATTCCGGCACCCATAGCACCGTATTTTACTGCTTTCTCTTTTGAGCCGTAAAACACGCCTTCTCCGATACCCATAAACAATCCGAGACCGCAAGCGATAAATGCAGAGATAATACCCATTGAAATCCTTACGGCATTTTTTACAGTATCAATATCTAATCTTGAATCATATAGCGAACTGTATCCCATCCAATTTAAAACACTCATTGAATCGGTTGAATCGGATAGCAATTCTTGAATTAGAAATCCAACAAATCCACCAATCAAAGCCCATAAGAGACCTTTCATGAAAATTGTCTTAAAATTGACTTTTCCGCCTTTAACCATACCACCGGCATTTTGAACAGTCTGCATTCTTTGAGCAGTCGGGACAAATTCAATTCCCGCAAGTTCTTCTGCGGTAATTTCAAAGTCATTTTCGTCTTTCTTTTCCATTACGGCAACGGGTGCAGAAACCGTACCGACATCGGGTGTGGTTTGACCGGCAGCTTCGCTCGCAACAGGCGTATCTTCAACCTTGTTGCCACCCTCATCGAAAAGATCAATTTCAACTTCATCTTTTGCAGAAGCGTAATCTGCAATATAAAGGTCAATATTTCCGACCGGGAACAAATGCTTGTTTTCCATTGCCCATTGAGCCGCATCGGCAGACAGAGGGCTATATGAGTTCCAAGATTTGTATTGAATCATATCACCAATGTTAATGATAATATCCGAAAGAGATTCGCCTGCTCCCCAAATATCACCGATACAAATCTGTCCGTCACGGAAATTTGGATGCCAGATGGGGGTTAAGATTTTGCAAATCGGCTTATAACGGGGATAATCGGCATGGAGTGTAATTTCAACCTCATGCCGCCCTTGCGTTTCAATTCTGCCGTCGGGCAATAAATAAATACCGTTTACGAAGTATGTAATATGGTATTTTTCCGGTGGCTCATTTCCCACCGGAGTTACAATAATATTCTTATGACCGGCAAAGTCTTTTCGGACTTGTTCGTAGTCGGACATAAGGCGTCTTTCTCTTGCTGTCATACATTGTCCTCCAATCCGGAAAATACTTCCTTTTCATCTGCTGAAAACTCATAATATGTGGTTTCCATACCGACTTTTCCGCCGATAATATGCAGTTTTGGTATTCCGATATCAGCAGGTGTTTTATCAATATAATCTTCATCACCGTTGATCACATGGAAACTGTCAAATTGCATTTGGTTCCCACACTTCGGGCAGGTAAGCATTTCGCCTTTCAATTTGTGAACAGGTGTATATAGTTCTTTGCATTCGCCACAGGAACATTTTGCAGTAGATGCTATATCTCTATCAAGAGAGATTACGGCTTTTTCTCCAAGTTCGGAACGGATTTCCGATAGTATTTCTTTCCAGGATATTGACGATACCGACCACTGCTTTTCAATGATTTTTTCGTAGGTATCATGACTCATACAATCATCTTTGCGTTGATATTCAACGACATAAGAATCGTGGGTTAGTCCATTAAAAACATATCCCTTTCCTGCTAATGTCGGCAAATCTCTGTCTGAATGGAGAAGCTTCAGCATCTCCTGCACTTGAATACCGGCGATTATTGATGAAGAAGTCGGTGTTGTCGGTATTTTGCCGGATGCCATTTCCTCGTGTGTCAATAACGCACAAGACTTGCGCTTGTTGATAAGTTGCCAATCGGTATCCGTCATCGTACACTCGTAGCAAGCGCCTTTGCCAGGTATAAACACTCGTGCAAAACCATTCAGCACTTCAATTGCACCGTCGATCCACGGTTTATTGACTTTGTAGCAGGACTGATTGATAGCAAGTCGAGCTTCACGGTTGTCCAACCCGCCGAGAACCACATCCATTCTGCGGAATACGCCGAGACCGACATCGTTGATTATATTGCTGACAAAAGCTTTGGCTTTGACATCCGGATTGACTTCCATTGCCCGTTCTGCGGCAACTTCCGCTTTATATCTGCCGACATCCTTACGACGGTAAAGGATAGACCTTGTCAGATTTGTATTTTCGATATCATCCATATCGAAAATCAGTATTTTGCCGATTCCGAGCAGAGTAAGATTTTTTATCAGTTCATTTCCGATAGCACCTGCGCCGACTACCATAATCGTGGCGTTTTTCAGTCTTTCCTGATCCCACCAGGGGATTAAACGCAAGCGGCTATAACGGTCTTCCTCAAAATCGGCAGAGTTTAGTTCAATTTTATTATCCATTTCTTAACCCGCCGTTATTTCCGGTTGCAAACGGAGAACATCTCCGTCTTTGATACCGGCTTCGCCAAGTGTTTGTGCTTCCAAAAGCTGACGACCGGTTACCTTATGTATGAACTTATAGCTGATGGGGTTTCCATCGGGTCCTACAGAGGGAAGCTTGATTTTTTCGACCAGTTTGACCATGATGATACCGCATTTGATATCATCAGGAAGTCCGACCTTTTGCTCCTTGTTTCCAGTCGCATCAACGATTACAACATTTACTTTTCCCATTTTTATTCCTCCTTAACTTTGCGTTCTTTCTTCAGAAGGCAACATTTTTTATGTGCATTTTCTGGAAACGCCGAAAGTTCTTCTGTTTGATAGTACTTGTTTCTAAAATCTGTTGTTTGAGCATATAGCTTTTCAACCAAAGGTTTGCCCTTAATAGCAAGTTGCAAAAACTTCTCGTCCATTCCATAATAATTATTAAGAGTAACTAATGCATGCACGAGGGTGTTTCTCTCATGACACCATCCTATTATTTGTCCCAACAACTGGTTATCAAATAAGTCCGTGCCTAAATATGAAGTTTTTTTGAGTCGTTTCAAGCATTCAATGCGGGTTTTTATCCCAACCTTATGATTTTGATAGCACCTGCGTTCAGCACAGCATTCGGACACTTTTTCAAGTGTCCGAGTTATTCTGCTTTCAAAGCATGAATAGCAAAGCCAACAAGCTTCTATGCTCTGTTTGTTTTTTATTGATTTTTCAATTCGCTGAAGAACATCATTATGCATTTCTGCCATTTTCAATCGTTCTTCAAAATTCTCTTTTGCTTTCATTTTACATTGAACTTTTAATGTTCCTTGAAATACTGCTTTACTGCACCGTTATCATAACTCAATACCAGTTCACCGTTGATAATTTCGCCAACCCCATTGTTTTCTGTCAAAACTATTTTTTCACCCTCCATTGTATAAGTGCCTTCTTGAGTAGATTTTTCTTCTTCTATACCGTCAACATAATAGCGTAGGACATATTTACCATCAGATGCAAATTCAGCTGTCAGTTCCAGTTTAATCAATGGAGCATACTCAGCAAAAACTATATCGCCTTCTGATGTACTTTCTTTATAACCGTACCAAACACCTATGTATTTTTCTGCGGCTTTCGAAGATGAACCACATCCGGATAGAACACAGCACATGAGAAAGCAAATTGCGACAATTACGACAGTTAATTTTTTCATGATAATGTCTCCTTTTCCTTAATATTTCTTATGGTTATTTACTTTTGACTTTGTACATTACTTCAAGGCCGTTATCCGGATGATACGACCAAGACACTTCATACTTATCGTTTGAGTCACTTTGACGACCATCAAGAGCACGAGTTTGCCCCATTTCTTCAAACAGTGCACTTGAAAATCCAAGATCACTATTAATTGTTTTAATTTTATAATAAGCTGTATCATCTGTGTAATAATCTATATTATCGGGGTTTGTATCGATTTTCATATAAGAACCATCAGAAGCTATCGTGCACCAACTTTCGGCAGCAATATCACCATACATGTCATGGAAATCTTTTTTGCCGCCACTGCCGCCAAGAGCAATAATCAGCACTACCGCAAGAACCACAACACCAGCGATGATACCAACAATCAAAGGAGTCTTCTTTTTCTTCTCGTTTGTTTTTGTAACACTCGCATTAAATTGAGAAATCGCCGAATTGACACCTGAATCAATTTGAAGATCAGCTTTCTGTCCACATTTCGGGCAAAATTCTTGACCATCCTGTAATTCTGTACCGCATTTGCTACAAATATTTTTCTTAACTCCGCCCTTCGGGGTGCCGCATTTCGGGCAGAATTCTTGACCATCGCCTAAGGTTGATCCACAGTTTGGGCAAACATCTGTCGGATTTGTTCCTTGAGTTTCGTAATGCTGTTCAGAACAACCAAAGGTTGTGCAACCTTTATTTTCTTCCCAACAACTTGCATGATGCAACGTCTGACATGCCGGACATGAAATTGCTTTGTCGCCCTCCTTAAATTGAGTTTTGCAGTAGGGACAAGTATACTTTTCTGCCCCCGCTCCGATTTTGAACACTGTTGCCATTTTGTTTTCCTCCTTATATCAGTTGGTTATTTTGATTGTAAAAGTATCCATCAAAGTGTATGTATCGGCATTATATATTTTAATGATCATACTGCCGGTGGCTCCGTATTCTGGATATGTATATAACCCGGAAGCATATTCAAATCCGAAATTATCGCCATCATACTTATTTTCCCAGTCCCAATCAGATACATTGCTATCTCCATCTGGAAAAATTACTGTATGAGTCAAATTTATTTTTTCATTTGGCGTTCCGCCTGAAAGCTGAAAATTGATATGCATATATTTGCAATACTTACTGATGGAAGTACTTTTAGTAGTCCAATCGTCGCTTTTTGTATTACAACAGTTCATTTCAATTTTCCAATCGTATAAATCCGAGTAAATAGTATATGAATCTTTGTATCCTTTATTTTTCAAGTCCTTCAAATAATCAAATGTTGTAGCGTCATTATTATTTTTGTGTGCTGAGACATAAGAATATTTACATTCAAGCACTTGATCTTTGCTGTCTTTGTAATAAGTAATTTTCTCAAATTTTGAAATGGCGGAGGCATACTGCTTTTTATCCAATAGCGCTTTAGCTTGACAATACTTTGCCTCATCGATCATTTCTGAGCTGTTTTTGTAGCCGGGTATTTCTTGAAATTTTGTTATGGCTTCTTCGTACTGGCCGTTACTTAACAAACTACATGCTTGATTATAAGTTATTTTGGGCTGGACTATTTCAGGTCCGATATATGCAAAATATGCGATTGCTACAACAATAATAGTTATGATAGAAATTAGTGCTGTTTTTTTTCTTTTCTTTGACCTGATTACGGCAGCCTTTTCTTCTTCGGCAATTCTTAACTTTCGTTGAAGTGATTCTTGTTCTTGTTTAGCTCGCAGCGCTGCCTCTTTTATCCGCTCTTGTTCGGCAATTCTTTCCGCTTCTGCTTTTTCCGCTTGTTCTTTTTTGTAAATTTGAAGATTGGAGGAAAGAGCATCTGTATTCAATAATTCTGTCAATGCTGAAAAGTCGGAGCCGCATAATTCGCAAGAAGGAGTTTCTTTCAAGTTTATTGTTCCGCAAGTGCATCTCCAATACTCGCCCAAATTGGTTGGTACATACTTAGCAGTAGCTACAGATTCACGAGCATATTCCGAAGCAAGTTCTTGATTGCCAAGTTGAGCAGAAAGCGGTAAAGGCGTCGGGAAACGAATACCGTCTTGGCTACATTCTATAATGCTTCCGTCTTCAAACAGTACTTTTTGAATAGATGAAAAAACAGAACGAGTATTGTTGTTTTTGATTTCAATCGGTTCATTTTGACCAAATAAAGAATTCTTTCCGACTTTTAGGTCAAGGTATTGAAATGTTTCGTTATTTTCGAGTTTGTTTCCCCAAACATCTTTACAAGCAACTGCGACCATTACTGCTGATATTATTTTTTCAGACATGCTTCTGAAAGAGTTTCTGACATAGAGTTTTCCGGTTTGTTTATCGCCAATTAAAACAGTTTCTTCTATGATTATCGGCACATCGGTTTGCCAAAAGCATTCTTTTTGCTCAAACAAAACTTTGTGTCTTTGTGTACTTTGCATTAGTTATCCTCCATTTTTTGATAACACTCTCTGCACAATTTTTCTTTTAATCCCATATGTAATTGACCTGCAAATTCACTTGTTTGTAGTTTTTTATATGCCCAATCTTTTATCCCGTCATATTTTTCAAATATTTCCGTTTCGATTTCTTCATATTCAGGTGCAAGGCGAACGGAAATATCGTCATAAACATCATCAAGTTTCAAGATTACAACATAGTTTTTGGCAGGCTCTAATAATTCCTTGTTCGTAACCTCAACTTGTAACCGAGTTTCTTTTTCATAAAACCAAATCAATCCTTTTATAAATCTTTGATATTCGCTTTGCAACTTGTCTGCAATGTCTTTTGTAAGATTATTGGTGACCTGACCATTATATTTAACTCTATACAGATTGACTTTTTGAGAATCCTTACCTATGTATAAAATATCTCGGCATTGAAATATAAAATCAGTTGTTTTGAGTAGTATCGGTTTACCAATTGCGTTGTATGGATAGCTTGATTCGACTTCCTGTAATATAAAAACTGGATTTTCATACAATTGACGGAACATTTTCTTTTTTAGTCCTATTCTTGCTCCACGCCCATCAATTCCGGAATATAAATACCACAACGGTAAACACTCGCTTGTTCCTGTTGAAAAACATAAAGAGAAAATATTGTCACCGAGTTTTTTGTAGTTGTCTTTCTCAACCAAATCATTAGCTGATTTTGAAAGTGCTGTAAGCCGAATTTGTTTTGCTTTTAATATACGGTCAACATTTTCCAACGATGTGTAATGATAAAAATTAGTATGCCGAAATGCTTGCTCATCATTATTGAAAAAACTTAAAAAGTCTTCGCATAAACTACATTCTTTGAAATCCATTTCATCACCACCTATGGCAAACAAATTTGACATGGTTCATAATCTCCACTTTCAAACTCTTCTTTGGTTAATTTTCGGACATTATCTTTGTTCTTTACAAAAACGCAGTCCTTTTCGTGATATTTGTTTCCCGTTGATGTAATATAATACTCTCCGTAATACTGTTTTTCAGTGTTAATTACGGAAAGAGCGACGACACCTCCGGCAACAAGCAATACGGTAATCAAGCAAGCAATAACTGCTTTCTTGTGTTTCTTGACCGCACTTGCCAATTTGATATTACCCGACGGGTTAAGTAAAAAGTGAGCAAACTCATTTGCTTCATATTCCTCACGAACATCTCTCCCGATGATTGGTGCGTTGGAAAGATGGTTCAGATAAATATGTCCTGCTTCGTGTGCCAACACGATTCGCTCTTCATCTTCCGATAGATCTTCGTGAACAAAAACGATACGGTAACTGCCGGTCGCATAAGTAAATCCTTTGGTGTGCGAAATAGCATCGGATAGATTTAAAGATTCGATAAGCTTTGCAGTATTTTCATCGTTAAATATTTGATTGTACTCTACGATGGTATATCCTTGTTTCTCAATAACCGCCCTTAAGGATTGGCAGGATACTTCTGCTAATTTGTACTCTTTGCAAAATGACTTGATTTTTTGTTTGATCTCATTTCCGGTCATTTGCTTTCCTGCTTTCTTTGATGTTTTTAAGGGCAATCATTGCCTCTTTTTCATTCGGAGAAGAACCGTTCGTAAAGCTGATACCGTCAAACGATTTGACGACTACCTCACCCGGTGTTTCGGTGCAACGAGCATATTCGACCATTATCATCGTGCGAATGGAACGAAGCGCTTGTTCATCAAGACTTTCAACGATGTTTTTCATATCACCGCTTAAAAATGAGCCAATATCTACCGTTGTCGGCTCTGCACCATCATTGAATCTTTTGATGATTTCCTTCGGGAATATCCCCATTGAATGAAGCATCCCGTGCGTTTTTTGATTGTAATCATAAAACATAATCAAAGAAAGGTAGGTGTTCCAAGTCATCTTACGGGCTTTTCGCTCTATTGCCCCGTAGGTCTGCCGGGAAATTCCCGCAATTGAAGCCAAGTCTTCCTGCGATATTTCTGCTTTCGTCCTAAGCAAAACGAGTTCAGGAGTCAAAGCAGAAATGAAATGGTCTTTTTCTTCATCGGTAATCTGCCATTTTGAGAGGTTTTCCATTCATTTCAACTCCTTCCTGCCGCTTTCGTAAAGTATGTCACTTTATGATTGGCAGTAAATTTTCTGTGTGTTAATGCGCTTTCTTGAGTTTTGCTGACCAATTTTTTGACGGCTTATGCCGGTAACGACAGTCTATTCATGTTAAGCGTTTTTAACTCAAACGAAGAATGAACATACCGATTTAGTGTAATATTGACATTGGCGTGTCCGAGAATTTCGCTTAATGATTTAATTTCAAATCCGAGTTCAACGCAACGAGTGGCAAAAGTATGACGCAAGGCGTGAAAATTGGCATCAGCGATGTTGCACGCACTTACATATTTCTTGAATCGATTTTGCATAGTTCTGGGTTCTACGAATCTTTCCGTTTCACCGGTCAAAAAGAAAGTATCGCCTTTTTGAACAAACGCTTTCAATAATGGTATTATGCAATCAGGCAACGGAATTTTTCTGATAGAACACTTACTTTTCGGTGCAGAAATAATGATTTTCGTTTTGCTCGCAATCAAAGTGTTAGTGTTTTGTATTCGTATCAGCGTTTTATTGACGGATAAAACCTTATTTTCAATGTCAATATCCTCCCACCGCAGAGCGCACAGTTCTCCAATACGAATACCGGTATATAAGCAGAGCAAGACGGCAAGTTTTGAAACATCCAAATCATTCAGAAGGTAACTTGTCAAGCTGTTTTGTTCGATCTTTGAAAAAACTCTTATATCATGTTCGCTGACTTTTACAGAGAGCTTTTTCGTGTTGCAAACTACGGTATAGCCCTTATCTGCTGCATACTCCATTGAAGATTTGATGATGAACAATATATCCGAGACCGTTTTTGAAGCAAGACCGCCGGTGTTGTCGCTTCTGCCTTCTGATAATAAGGATAAGATATAACTCTCAACCGTTTCGGTTTCGATCATATTCAACATATTGGTTCCTAACGGTTTTCGAATATGGCAGTCAACCAAATGCGAATACCTTGCGAATGTTGATTCTTTTGTTTTGAGTTTTTCCGAAAATAGCCACGCTGACAAAACATCGTTATAGCATACGACCTTTGTATTAGCGGGTAATCTCCCATAAATCACATTGGCTTTTGCTTCGGTTAGTTTCTGCTTTGCTTCAGCATAAGTCTTTCCGTAAACATATCCATGCACCGGTTTTTGAAGATCGCTATATGCTTTTGTGTAGCGTCCTTCCCACCGACCGTCTTTTCTTTTGTAAATGTTTTCACCTTTTCGAGCCATCTGCTTTTCCTCCTTTTATGTATGGTGACGGAGAATTGACGGTCATAAAATGCTTAATTTCTAAAAACAACCCGTTTACATGAGAAATTTTCAAATATTTTTCGACATTTTACGATAATCTATTGACAAATCCGACACCATCAAGTATAATTATAAGGAGTTGATCATTCTTTCGAAAACGCCATAAAGTGACATACTTTACGAATTATTGCCGCAGGTGCATTGCACTTGCGGTTTTGTATATCACTAAATATTCACCCGTCTTCTCGACGATGTCGAATGTGCGAATAGAAACTGTACGCCCCGTCTTGAACAGAACATTCTGCTCTTGACGGGGCGCTTTTTGCTTTTTGAAAAATTCACTTGTAGTCCGTTTTTTCGTACACACCTTTATGCTATAATATGGGCAGCATGGGCGAAATGGTTCGAAAGGATGTGATGAAATGGCAGAAAAGAAAACCTTACTTGACCTTGACCGGCTTCCGACTTTGGAAGAAATGCAGGATTTTTTCAAAGAAAACGACTGGTCGGCGGCGAAAATTTTTACCGAGCCGGAGCTTACCGATGCCATTTCTCACGGAAAAGAATTGCTTGCTCCCGTTATGGAAA
>WHHJ01000017.1 GCA_014872655.1 Clostridia bacterium | reverse complement strand
CTTTCGCGGCTTGATTATTATACCACATCTCTTAACCCTTGTCAACTGTTTTTTTGAAAAAATTAAAAATCAATCGAAAAACGGCGTTATTTGTGATATCTGCACAAGAAGCTTTCAAAATCGCCCCAAAGCAGTTATATAATATGATACCCCTTTTTAATGTCTTTATACAAATATAGGATCTTTTCTTCCGAAAAATCTTCTGTGGCAGGATAAATAACCAGCTCTGCGTGACGAAACCATTTTTTAGATTCCATCTGCAAAAACCGGGTTCGATCTGCTGGATCCAGCAAGTCTAAAAACTGTTCCGGCTGTTTGAGCAACTCAACCAAAGCATCCCGTTCAATACGAATGGTTTGAATCCAGCAGGGAATAACAGACGCTTTTTCATAAGAAAAATAAGCACGCCCCACAACCTGTTCAGCGGCAGAAGCACCAAAATGTTTGGACAGAAACGCATATAAAACCTCAAACAATTCCGCAGGCCGATGTGAAACATCGAAAAATCCGCTTTCGGATAAAAAAGACGACAACTGTTCAAAGAAGCTAAAATAATCTTGATGAAACCATTTTTGCCCGATCCATAGAATTTCTCGCGGACACAGATGCGAATTATAATACCATTCTAAAAGCACCTCAATTTGTTTTAACTTTTGCAATTGCGGATAAGATATGTACCTATTATATAGCACCTCATACGGCGGCTCCGGATTTACAACATATCCATGCTGCGTTTGCAATTCAATCGGCGCGCCATGCAACATTTTCAAAAAGCCCAACTGCAAACAATCCGGCGCAAGTTGCAACACATCATTAAAAGAAATACCAAAGCGCTGATAGGTTTCAAACGGCAATCCGGCAATCAGATCAGCATGAACGGGAATATTTGTCCCGGACAATGCAGATAATACTTCTCGAAGCCGCTCAAAGGAAACAGATCTGGAAATGGCCGACAAAGTGGGTTCATAAGTAGATTGAACACCGACTTCAAACTGAAAAAGTCCCGGCCGAACTGTTTTTAAAAAATCCAAACTTTCGGAATCCAGTAACCAGGCCGAAATCTCAAAATGAAAATTTGTCACCCCGTTATCGTTCTGACACAGGTATTTCCAGATAGCAAGCGCTCGTTTCCGATCAAAATTGAATGTTCGATCTACCCATTTTACCTGCCGCACCCGAGCGGAAAGGAATCGGTTTAAATCTTCAAAAACCCGCTCCAGCGGCATCGCCCGAACGCCGCCTTCCACCGACGACATGCAATACGAACAATGAAAAGGACACCCGCGCGAACCTTCATAATATAAAATCCGATCTTTGAGCTGTATCAGTTCCTCGTCCGAATACGGAAACGGCAAAACCGACAAATCACAGATTCCCGCTCGCTGCTGCCCGCAAAAATATTCCCCATTCTCTAAAAAATGAATACCTGCAATCGGCGTTTCACGCAACCGTTTTTTCAAGGCAGATCGGCTGTCACCTGATTGCACGGCAGAAAGAAACTCCGCAAAAGTCTGCTCACCCTCTCCGCTTAAAATAAAGTCTACCGCAGGTTCCGAAACCAAAAATTCCCGGCAATGATAAGAAACTTCCGGGCCCCCGACAAAAATAATGCAGTCCGGCCGAAGCAGACGCAACGTCCGAATCAGACGTCGTACAAAATCGACATTAAAAATATAAACCGAAAAACCATAAATATCCGCCTGTTGTTCATAAAGGTGCCCGACCACCTTTTCCGGTTCATTATTGATCGTATATTCGGCATAAGAAACCTCAAACCGATCCTTTACAAACGCACTCAAACTGCGGACGGCCAGTGCGGTATGAATAAATTTACTGTTGACGGCGGCAAGAAAAGTCTTCATAAAAAACCCCTGATTCTTTTATTCTTTCAAGTCCTATTATATCGAAAAACCGAAAACAAATCAAGCCCATGCAAAATATTGGATAAGAATTGACTTTATACCAAAAATATGCTACCATATAAATGAGAAATCATTAAAGGAGAATAACTGTGAGATACGCCAAGAAACTGTGGATTACTTTTTTATTATCTGCTTTTTGTTTGACAGGATTATCCGGCTGTGCTTTTTCGGGACCGGTAGCACTCAGCGCCCAAAAGGTCCAGTTAAATGTTGGGCAGGTTTACGCCCTATCCGTATGCAACACTTCGACAAAATCCCTCGAATACACAACACAATGGCAAACCAGTAACGAAAATATCGTATCCGTTCAAGATGGATTATTGACCGGAATTTCCGAAGGAGAAGCTGAAATTACAGCCGTTACCACGGTTAAACAGGAAAATGGAAGTTCGCAGCAAAAAAACATGACATGTAAAGTCGTGGTTGGCAACTTTGAAGTTCAAACACAGTCTTTTACCCTCACAAGTCCTTATACCACCATAGAGCCCGGAACGACCGTTTCGTTATCCGCACAATTCACCCCCGATAACGCAACACAAACACAATTAACCTGGAGCAGCAGCGACGAAACCGTTGCTACGGTTCAAGACGGCATCGTTACGGCAGTACAACGAGGATCCGTAACAATCACAGCAAGTCTTACCGATAAACCGGAGATCCAGGCCTCGATCACGCTGACGGTTGCTTCTGTCAACGACGTTGTGGAAAGCTTAGAATTATCCGAAACCGAAATCTCTTTAACAGCAGGCCAAACAAAACAAATTCAACTCAAAATTGATCCTATTATTTATGACGGCCCAATTGCGTGGACAAGTTCCGATCCTGCCGTAGCAAAAGTTTCTGACGGAACTGTAAAAGCCATTTCTGCCGGAACTACAGAAATTCAGGTCTCTGCGGGAGACAAGACCGCCTCGTGTACGGTTCGCGTAACAGGAGAAACCAAAACTTCCGTCTCACTCAATCAGGCTTCCGTTTCTATCACCGACGGACAAACACAACAAATGCAATTTTCCGTCTCGGTCTCGCCGACAGCCATGGATCGCAACGGAAAGTGGTCGGTCAGCGACACCACGTATGCCTCCGTAGATCAAACCGGACTGGTGACCTTTAAACCTTTGCCACAGGGCGAACAGTTTGACTACGTGCAGATTTACGTTACATACCAAATTGCATCCGGTGAAAAAGCTTCTTGTAAAATTATCATGCAACGAAACAAACAAGACTCCGACCAAGAAGTCGAAGACGTCATTATAGACGGAACCAACCGCACCCTTCAGGTCGGTCAAACACTCACTTTGTCCTATACAGTAGTTCCGACCGGCGCCTCCGCTGATTTTGGCTGGAAAAGCGATGACCCCGAAATCGTATCCGTTCAAGACGGTAAAATCACGGCGCTTCAAGAAGGAACCACCCGCATCACTCTTTATCTAAAGAGCAATCCTGACATTTGTTCGCGAGTCAAAATTACCGTGGAATAAAAAACACGAACCCGGACAGAGAATCTCTCTGTCCGGGTATATTATATATAAGCCCTATTTCTTTACTGCCGGAAGAACAAAGGAAACCGCATGCGCAAGTAATTCAAACACAGCCTGCGTCTGTACGGAACATTCTCCATCCGCCGCAACGACAGCGCCATCCTTGCAAACAACAGACATCCTGCTGCCACAAAAATCTTCTCGCAGCCAGGCCGGCAGCGGCTGACCATTTTTATATTTCTTTAAAAAGAAAGGAACCTTGAGCCGAGACATTTTTCGCACTAAGACAAAATTCAGCTGCTCATCTGTCGGGTCTGCTGCGGGAGCCCCTTTAAACCCGCCGCCGTAATACGGGCCGTTTGCCGCCAAAGCAAAAAAGAATCTTCCGCTCCGACGAACGGGTCCATCCGCCGTCTGAATGACCACGTCCAGCTCTTTCCCAATCCGATGAAAGAACACATCTGCAATAGCCAGCAAATACGCCGCCGGACCACTGACAAAGGGCCAGTTTTTATATTTGACCATCTTTCTTGCAACATCCGCATCTAACCCGATACAGCAAGTATTCAACGCAACACGATCAGCAAATTTTATCACATCCATCGGATAGACTTCTCCGTTTACAAACGCCTCGATATCGGTATAATCCCGTTGCGGCCACGATCTCAAAAAATCATTGGCCGAACCGGCCGGAATATGTGCCAACTGCGCATTTTGATAGCCAAACATACCGTTCAGTACTTCGCACAGCGTTCCGTCTCCGCCGACAGCATAAAGCCGCACCGGCTTCCCGCTCTGCGCCTCCTGCTGCGCAATCCGTTCCGCGTCTGCGGGCCCGGATGTCTGATAAACCTGATAATCCTCATTGGGTCGGCTCTGCCGAAAAAAAGCGTGAACGCTGTCTGCAATCTGCAAACTCTTTTCGCCTTTCCCGGCCGCTGGATTCACAATAAAAACATGCCGCACCGAAACCCCTCCCTTTTTCTGCTTTTATTATAAAACACAAAAGTCCGGCTGTCAATCACAAAAACAACAGAAACAAAACCTTTACGCTTGATATTTTGCAATATGTGTGATATAATGAGAAAAAATGGAAATCCATTTAAAAAGAAAAGAGGCTGGATATGGAGAAAAAGACGCTCGACTTTTGTGAAAGAATCGAACAATTTGTTCAATCGAAACTGAGCCAATATATTCCGGAAAATCTGGCCGATAAAGTGATCCACGACACCATCTGGGGCTCTGTCGTTTATTACGGCTGGGAAAATCAGATTATCGATTCGCCGCTGTTTCAGCGGCTGCGCGATATTCGGCAGTTGGGCATGGCGGAGATGACGTATCCGGCAGCGCGACATACCCGTTTTGAACACTCGCTGGGAACGGTTGCGATTGCTTCCCGGATGATTGACAAACTGGCCGAGCGCAGCAATGGCGAAATCATTACGAAAAAAGAAAAATACATGGTTCGACTGGCGGCGCTGCTGCATGATGTCGGTCATTGTTTTTATTCGCATTTATCCGAAAACGTATATGGGAATTTACCAGAGTTTGCACAACTTCGCAATGCAGTACAGCAACAGCTAGATCCGCAAGTCAAGCCCAAACCGCATGAACTGTTTTCTTATATGATTATTCGCAGCGAAGCCTTTTTATCTTTCTTTTACCAATACATCAATTACCCGCAAAAGGGAACGAAAGAAGATTGCCGGGCACTGTTGCACGCCTGTGCCAATATGGTAGTCGGACAAAAAAATGTTCAAATACAATACGGGCAAAAAATTGCGCTGACCTATCTGACCGATATTTTAAACAGCGATTTTGACGCCGATAAACTGGATTATACTCAACGCGACAGTTACACCTCCGGTATTGCGCTGACATACGGCATTGAGCGATTTTTGATGAAAATCATGCTCTGCCGGCAGCAAACGGCCGATTTAACCGAGTATCGTATGGCGATTACCTCCGACGCGGTCACCACCGTAGAAGAACTGATTTTTAACCGGAACATGCTTTATGTATATATGTACCGCCATCAAAAAGTTTTGGCTGTGGAAGCGGTTGTCCGAGACATCATCCAGGGGCTGATCCGTGCCAAAAAGTTGTCGCACCCCTGTGACTTTTTAAATTTAACCGATGCGGATATCGCCTTATTTGCAAAAGATACCGTCTGTCCGTTTGAAGCAACCGCACCCAACCGAACGTTGGGACATTTAGTCACCTCCGTGCAGAACCGTGCGCTGCCCAAACGAATTTTTGAATTAAAAGCAGAGTCTATTGTTTTATCAAACAAGCAGCAATTGCAGGAAAAAGCCATGGCAGACTGTATCGAACAGGTGGAAAGCGCCGGAACGCTTTCTGAAAAAACAAACCTTTTGAGAACCTTTTTGGCAGACTTTCGATCGACCTATTCCGAAAATGCCATCCTGCGCGCAAATATTAAAAAATTTACGGATATTCTCGGATTTCAAGACTACGAAAAAAACTTACAGCTTCGTAAACAATTATATGAAAAAATTGCCGGCGCTTATCGCGATGCCGGGAAACCCGTGGATTTCGATATTTTTGACTTATATATCGTTTTCCCGGCTATTACCGGGTCCAAAGCACAATTTCCGGTTGTTTCCAAGCAGTCTGAAACTCCGGAAGTCAACCAGTTTATCTATATCAAAGAATGGTCGGAAGCCTTTAATCTGACCAACTGGCGGGGATATGTATTTGCCAGCACCAAAATTGACAAGCATCTTGCAGAACCTATTGTTGCCGATTTTATCAAAACCTTTAATCCGGATGTTTCTTTTTAGAGAAAGAGGGGTCACATGAGAATAGATAAAACCAATTATTATTTGGACATCGCACAAACCGTCGCAGAACGGTCCACATGCTTGCGCAGAAAATTCGGTGCCGTGATCGTCAAAAACGATTCGATTATCAGCACCGGTTACAACGGCGCCCCCCGAGGCAGAAAAAATTGCTGCGACCTGGGCGAATGTCTGCGAGAAAAATATGAAATTCCCAGCGGTGAACGATACGAACTGTGCCGATCCGTACACGCAGAAGCCAATGCTATTATTGCCGCTTCCCGTGAAGAGACGCTCGGCGCGGATTTATATCTGGTCTGCTTAGATAAAGAAGAACGGCTAACGCCGGGAACTTCTTCCTGTTCGATGTGTAAAAGACTGATTATCAACGCAGGAATCCGATCAGTCTTTGTCCGGGACTCTGCGACTTCTTACCGCGAAGTAAACGTACAACATGATTGGATCGAACAAGACGACTCTCTGGACCTGCATCGGGGATACTGATTTTCACCTTTTGTGAAAACACAAACGGCATCAAAAATTATTTCAAAAAAAGACTTGACACAAAATATCTTCGATATCCCTTTTTATGATTTTATTTTGTCTAATGAGACGCATCTCAATTTTGATACAAAAAAAGAATCGATAAATAAAAACTACGATTATTTCGGGTTTCGGGCGAGACAATTTATCAACAGTTTCCACGTGGATAACTTTTTCGAATGTTGATAACCCTGTGGATAACGTGGATAACTCGCAATGTTTACAGCTTTTTTTCGTCTCACGCAAAATATCCCTGTCTTTTTTTGTAAAAAAAGAGTCTTGACACAATATCTGGGAGGTTCTATGAAATTACAGAATTTTTTATCCATTTTTCAGCAAAAAAATCTGTTTTCGGAAAAACTCGGCAACGATGCGGATTTAGAAATTAAGTCCATCGGCTGCGATTCACGATTTGTGACACCCGGACAATTATTTTTTGTAAAAGGCGTACACTTCAAACCGGAATATCTTCAACAAGCCGAAAAAAACGGCGCTGTCGCCTTGGTCTGTCAACAAAAACAAAACTCGAACCTGCCGCAGATTATAGTCACCGATATCCGCAAAGCCATGCCCCTTGCCGCGAATATCTTTTATCAAAATCCGAGTGCAAAATATCAATTGGTCGGAATTACCGGAACTAAAGGAAAAACAACCTGCGCATATATGTTAAAAAGTATTTTTGACAAAGCGTTTGGAAAAAACAAAACCGGACTGATCTCAACGACCGAGGCAATCTGCGGCGAAAAAAAGCTTGAAAAAACCGGAACCACACCCGAAGCGCTTGAGCGGTTTGGCATCTTAAATCAGTTCGCCCGGCAAAAGATCAAAGCCGCCTGCATGGAGGTTTCGTCGCAGGGACTACAATATCACCGCGTAGACGAAGTCGATTTTGACACCGGCATTTTTTTAAATCTGGGCAGCGATCATATCAGTCCGACCGAACACAAAAGTTTTGAAGAGTATAAGCAGGCCAAAAAACAGTTGTTTTCTTTATGCAAAAACGCCGTGATCAACATAGACGACCCGTACGGAGAAGAGTTTCTTCAGTCGGCCCGTTGTGAAAAAAAATATACGATCAGTATCCGGCAGCCGGCAGATTTTTATGCCAAGAATATTCTTTTATCCAAAAACGGAAGCAGTTTTGAACTGGCCGGGGCTTATCTGAACAACGTATTTATCGAATTGCGCATAGCCGGAGAATTTAACATTTACAACTCCTTGTCCGCGATTGCCGCCGCTTTTTTAGCCGGCTGTGATCTGCAAAGTATTCAAGACGGACTGCTCGACACCGTCATTGCCGGCAGAATGCAAATTTACGAAAAGAACGGAATCACCGTCGTCGTCGACTACGCGCACAACGAACTAAGTTTTGAAGCGGTTTTTCGGCATTTGAAAAAGTTTTATCCCACATCGCGGATCGTTTGTCTGTTTGCCTGTCAGGGTAACAAGGCGTATGACCGGCGAACCGAGCTGCCGCAAGTAGTGGGCAAATATGCGGATTTTGCCGTTATCACTTCGGACGATCCCGAAAACGAAGAGCCCCAAGCCATTATAGACGAAGTGGAAGCCGAGCTCAAAATGACCGGCATTCCTTATACGCGGATTGAAGACCGCGAACAAGCCGTTCACTATGCCGTGACGCATGCACGAAAAGGGGACGTCGTTTTACTGGCGGGAAAAGGACAGGAAACCACACAAAAGGTGCGTGGCGGAACCGTTTTTTACAAAGGAGATTTGCCCTCTGCAATCGAGGCGTTAAAATAAGAAGATCGGAAAAGAGGATCGATATGAAATATCTTGTACTTTTAATCGACGGAATGGCGGACTTGCCTATCGAAAAATTAGACGGAAAAACACCGCTGGAAGCTGCCCAGACCCCTTGCATGGATGAATTGGCCAGTAAAAGCGAACTGGGCATTGTCCACGTTACGCCGGACGGCTGCAAAGGCGGCAGCGAGATCGGGAACATGAGTATTATGGGATACGACCCGAGAAAATTCTTAACCGGACGTTCCCCCTTGGAGGCGGCCTCTATCGGGATTGACATGGCAGAAGACGACCTGGCTTTGCGCTGTAATTTGGTCTGCTTGTCTGAACCGGAGCCCTATGAAAAAAAGATCATGGAAGATTACAGCTCCGGAGAAATCACCACCGAAGAAGCCGACGAGTTAATCTGCGCCGTCAATAAGGAGTTCAAGAGCGACTTCTGTGAATTTTACACCGGAATCAGTTACCGTCACTGCCTGATTCTACACCATGCCACCGACCATATGTCGTTTACTCCGCCGCACAACATTACCGGCAAGTGTATTGAGGACTATTTGCCCCAGGGCGATTATCATGAACAGTTTTTGGATATGATGAAAAAAAGCAACCAACTCCTGTCCGAACATCCTGTCAACATCAAGCGTAAGGAAAAAGGGCTGCGGCCGGCAAATTCCATCTGGCTGTGGGGTCAGGGTCGAAAGATGTCACTGCCTTCTTTCCAGGAACGGCACGGAATTCGCGGAGCCGTTGTCACCGCAGTTGATTTGATTAAAGGAATTGCCGTCTGCGCCGGAATGAAAATTTACGAGGTCGAAGGCGCAACCGGTACGGTACATACCAATTTTGACGGAAAGGCGCAAGCCGGGATCCGCGCTTTTGAAGAAGGCGCAGACCTGCTGTATATGCATTTGGAAGCGCCGGACGAATGCGGACACCAGGCAGATATTGAAGGAAAAGTAAAATCAGCCGAGTTGATCGATGAAAAAATTCTGCGCCCTCTATATGACTACCTAAAAACATGCGGCGAAGATTTTGCGATCTTAATCACGCCGGACCATCCCACGCCCCTGTCGACCCGAGCGCACAGTTCCGACGATGTTCCCTATCTGCTTTATCAAAGCACAAAAGAACAATCCGGTGTTGGACCTTATTGTGAACGCGTCTGCAAAACAACCGGCCATTATGTCAAAGACGGGTTTGAAATATTGGATAAAATGATTCAGGAAAAATAAAAAAAGAGGAACGACCGCAGTCGTTCCTCTTTTTTTTAGTCTCTTTACAGATGATTCACTTTAATCTGGCCCTTCACTACAACCAGTTTGATCTGCCAGTTTTCATCGACCACCAGCAAATCTGCTCGTTTTCCTTCTTCAATCGAGCCCGTTTCATGATCCACACGAATCGCTTTCGCCGGGTTGATCGTACAAGATTTTACGGCTTGTTTTACCGGAACACCAAAAGAAATAACATTCTTCAGTTCCTCATACAAATTCGAAGTCGAAGCGGCAATCGTCCCGTCAGCAAGCAACGCCTTCCCGTCCTTGACGTAAACCGTTTGTCCGCCTAAATCATATTCTCCGTCATGATGACCGGCCGCACGCATCGAATCGCTGACAATAACGGAACCGTCTTCTCCCAACATCCGGAACGCAATTCTTAAAGCCGCCGGATGAATATGGAATCCATCACAAATCAACTCCGCACGGACGCCGTATTCCTGAGCCTTATCAAAAACCGCGCCCACAACGCCGGGAGAGCGGTGATTTAACCCACTCTGTGCATTATACAAATGCGTCGTATGCCGCACGCCCCACTCAATGGCTTTAACGGCCTCATCATATCCGGCAGCCGTATGCGCCGTAGAAACCGGACAATACGGCTGCACCTCTTTAATAAACTCTTCTGCGCCCTCGCATTCCGGCGCAATATCTACAATACGGATACATCCATGGCAACCGTCATAAAGCCGGCGAAATTCTTCCTTATCCGGATTGCGGACATAAAGCGCATTCTGTGCGCCTTTTTTAGACATGGCAATATACGGGCCTTCCATATTGATTCCATGAATATATGCCCCGCCGACGGCGTCTTTCATCTTTTCTACATTCGCAAAAATACGGCTTAATTCTTCAAACGAAAGCGTCATCGACGTCGGACAAAACGACGTAATTCCGCGCTGCACCAAACACTGACTCATCGCTTCCAGCGCCTCCGGAACGGCGTCTCCCGTATCCGCGCCGCCGCAACCGTGAATATGCATATCAATCAACCCGGGCAAAACCGTCAACCCGCTCAAATCCAACTCTTCCGCGCCGGAACAATCGCCGATACGAACAATTTTTTCCCCTTCGGTTTGGATATCTGCTTTTACGATATCAAAGTTTTTGTCAAAGACCGAAGCATTTTTTAAAATCATGTTTCTTCACCCTCTGTTTCTATTCCCTATTTAATGTTGCTTTTACACTGAAAATTGGCTGTCCCTGTTCTGAAAACCGCGTCTCATACTCGGTCATACACTCATTGACAATATCGCTGTGATGCAAATCCCGAGTCAAATCAAATAGCCGAAACCCGGCCAACTGTAATTGCTCTAACGAAAAATCAAATAATTTTTCATTATCCGTTTTAATCCGAATAATTCCGTGCGGCTTTAGTATTTTTTTATAAATCTCCAAAAAAGTACTATAAGTCAATCGCTTTTTGGTATCGCGCTTTTTCGGCCACGGATCCGAGAAGTTCAAATACAGCACATCCACTGCTCCTTCCGGACAAATTTCCGGCAGCATCGACGCATCCGCAAGCACATACCGAATATTTTTCAACTCCGCTGCCGCGCCTTTTTCCACGGCCATCACCATCACATCCGGCACTTTCTCCAACGCATAATACATACATTCCGTATACTGCGCCATAAACAGCGCAAAAGCGCCCTTTCCGCAACCGACCTCAACATGAACAGGCAACGTGTCGTTCGGCTCAATATGATCTGTCAAATACTCTTTTACCCGTTCCAAACGAGGAACCGTGTTCTTTTTTTTACGGGCACGCATAAAAAAAACAAAATCCTTTCAAAATAAGTATGGAATTCTTGCAATCTGAGTACCTATATGGTATAATAAATAAAAGAATCCGTATTCCGGATCCGTCTGTTTTGCGGTTTCAGTATAGCATAAAAAACTAAAAATTTCAACTGCCGGAGTTTATAAAAATGAAAAAAGCATTAAAACTTGCGCTACTCTTTGTTATCGTTGCAGCAATCGCCACTGTGGCTATTATCTTTTTTGTGAATCGGGACGATGAAAAGCGCTTACAAGAACAACAACAAGAAAAACTGCAACAACAGCAGCAGCAACAGCAACAACGCGAGCAGCTGGATCAAGCCTCGATTTTTCAGGATCACGTTTTTGAAACCCGTGTCAGACAAATTCTGAACCTGCCCGACGGCGAAATTTCAGAGCAAACCCTGGCACAAGTTACCCAATTAGACCTTACGTATACCGGGGACCAAACAGATACTTCCCAACAAATTCAATCCCTGTATGGACTAAAGTTTTTCCCCAACCTTACCACACTGATTCTCGATTACAATGCTCTCGAGAGCATAGACGGAATCGAATTTTTAACTTCTTTGGAAGAACTTAGTGCCAATTACTGTAAGATTTCTTCCGGTTCTAAATTAAAAAATCTTACCAACCTCAAACGTCTAAGTTTAAAAAACAATTCCATTGCGGATTTTACCTTTTTAGAACAATTGAACAACCTGGAATATCTGGACATTTCACAAAACGATACCACGCAACTTCGCGTGTTGGCACAAAATGACTACCCGCAACTGCAAACGCTCAACATCAGCGGAAATTCTCTGACAGAGGTTTCTTTTTTAGAAAATCTGCCAACCTTAAAAACTTTAGATGCATCCGGACTTGAACTTTCTGATTTCACGGGGATTTCAGCATTGACCCAACTGCAAACAGCCGATGTCTCTTCAAACCGGATTTCAGACTTAACCCCCTTTGCTTCGTTAAAAAACTTACAGGTTTTAACCCTAACAGATAACAGCATAAAAGATTTATCTGCACTGTCTGACTGTACACAGCTGCAAGAACTCAATGTGCAATCCAATATTCTAACAGATATTTCGCCGATTAAAAACTTGTCAGCACTGCGTATTTTCCGTGCAGACAATAATCGAATTGAGTCTTTTACCGTATTATACGATATGAACTTGGACGAAGTGTCCGCAACCAACAACACCGGCGTATATAATCCGCCACAGAAAGGATGAAAAACATGTTGAAAGGAAACGCTGTCGTTGGGCAATCCGGAGGACCGACAGCCGCGATCAACGCAACGCTGAGCGGCGTGATTCGGGGAGCGAAAGAGCAAAAGGGCATTCAAACGCTTTTTGGTATGAAAAACGGAATTGAGGGTTTTTTAAACGAACAGCTTGTCGACCTAACCCAATTGGTTTGCACCGAAGAAGATCACAAATTGCTGGAATGCACTCCGGCAGCAGCGCTCGGTTCCTGCCGCAAAAAACTGCCGGCTGATCCGTCTGATCCGATTTATGATCAAATTTTTGCACTGATACAAAAATACGATATCCGCTACTTTTTCTACATCGGCGGTAACGACTCCATGGACACTGTCAACAAATTATCGATTTGTGCACAGAAAAGAAATTATGAAATTTATTTCATGGGCGTCCCCAAAACGATCGACAATGACTTAGAGGGGACCGACCACACCCCCGGTTTTGGCTCGGCGGCAAAATTTGTTGCAACAACGGTTTGCGAAATTGCGCGGGACTGCGCCGTTTATACCATCCCGGCTGTTACCATTGTAGAAATTATGGGCAGAGATGCCGGCTGGCTAACCGCAGCGGCCGGACTTCCGGCATTAAGCGGCGAACCGGCGGCCGATTTTATTTATTTGCCGGAACGGGTTTTTGACGCCGATCAGTTTATTCTCGATATCCGCCAAAAACTCACGCAAAAACCCAATCTGGTCATTGCCGTCTCCGAGGGACTCAAAGACCAAAACGGAAAATATGTTGGGGAAGCTACGCAAAGCGGATCGACGGATATTTTCGGACATAAATACCTGGCGGGAACTGCACGTCAATTAGAACAATTGGTAAAAGAAAAGATCGGATGTAAAGTCCGCTCTGTAGAATTGAGTTTGCCGCAGCGATGTGCCGGACATCTACAGTCCAAACAAGATATTGAAGACTCCGTTTTAGTCGGACGCGAAGCCGTTCGCTACGCTGTCGAGGGGCAGACGGCCTCCATTGCGGCGATTCGAAGAGAACCGGGTGAAAAATATGCCGTCCACATTGACTGTGTTCCGGTAGCGCAGGTTGCCAATAAAATCAGAACCGTTCCCTCCGAATGGATCACCTCAAATAATGTAAAAAAAGAACTTTTGACCTATTTACAGCCGTTGATTGAGGGGCAAACAGAAGTTCCTTATCAAAACGGTATCCCGAAACATTTTATCATTCCATAACGAAAGGGGTGTTTTACGATGGTAAAAACACTTTCAGAAGAAAACTTCAGCCAAGAAGTCCTCAACAACAGCAAAACCGTACTGGTCGATTTTTGGGCAGAGTGGTGCGGTCCGTGCAAAATGATGTCCCCGATCGTGGACGAAATTGCAGAAGAAAATGAAGAATTTACCGTGGGCAAGGTCAATGTTGACGAGTGTCCCAACCTTGCCGCACATTATCGGATCTCTGCGATTCCAACTATTATCGTCTTTAAAAATGGATTTCCGGCAGCAACCGTGGTAGGCTTTCGTCCCAAAGACGAACTGCTAAAAATTGCAAAGGAGTGTTAATGATGGGCGTAAAATTAAATCCGGACCAAGAAGTTGTAAAAACCATCAAGGAAGGCTTAAAACGCACCGGCGGATATTGCCCGTGCCGGCTCGAAAAAACCGAAGACACCAAATGTATCTGCAAGGAATTCCGAGAACAAATCAAAGACCCCAATTTTACAGGGTTCTGCCATTGCATGCTTTATTACAAAGACAATGATTAACTGCAAAAGCGAAACGCGTTAAAACCGTTTCGCTTTTGCCTTCTTTCAACCATTCCACTTGCTTTGATATTGACAAAATGTGATATTTATTATATAATATATATAATTATATAAACGATTAGGAGGCCATTACCTTGGGGTATAATATCGCGCAGAAACTGATAAAAAGTCATTTGGTTTCAGGGCAAATGATTCCCGGAACCGAGATTTCGATAAAGGTCGATCAAACATTAACGCAGGACGCTACCGGAACGGTTGCCTATCTGCAATTTGAATCCATGGGCGTTGATCGTGTCAAAACCGAACGGTCCGTGGCGTACATCGATCATAATACACTCCAAAGCGGATTTGAAAATGCCGATGACCACCGGTACATTCAAACCGTTTGCAGCAAACACGGCATTTATTTTTCACGCCCAGGCAACGGAATTTGCCATCAAGTTCATCTGGAACGGTTCGGCAAGCCCGGAAAAACACTGTTAGGCAGCGATTCCCATACACCGACCGGCGGCGGAATCGGCATGCTGGCTATTGGAGTCGGCGGACTGGACGTTGCGGTTGCCATGGGCGGCGGAGCCTATTATTTGACAATGCCCAAAGTGGTAAAAGTAAATCTTACCGGTAAATTAAGCCCAATGGTTGCGGCAAAAGACATTATTTTAAAAGTCCTCAGCCTGATGAGCGTAAAAGGCGGCGTGGGCAAAATTATCGAATATGCAGGTGAGGGCGTAAAAACGCTTTCGGTTCCCGAACGTGCAACCATTACCAATATGGGTGCAGAATTAGGCGCAACGACCTCCGTTTTCCCAGCTGATGAAGTTACGTTGGCCTTCTTAACCGCGCAAGGACGTCCCGAAGACTTTACCCCGATTTTTGCAGACGAAGACGCACAATATGATGAACAGATCGATATTGATCTGGCTTCTTTACAGCCGTTGGCAGCCTGTCCGCACAGCCCGGACAATATCAAAACCGTTCAAGACCTGAGCGGGATGAAGATTGATCAAGTCTGCATCGGCTCCTGTACCAATTCTTCTTATACGGATATGATGAAAGTTGCGGCCATTTTAAAAGGCAAAACCGTTGCGCCCAACGTTTCTTTAGTCATTGCTCCCGGCTCTAAACAGGTCTTTAACATGTTAGCGCAAAACGGAGCACTTGCAGATATGATCTGTGCGGGCGCCCGCGTTATGGAGTGTGCTTGCGGGCCTTGTATCGGAATGGGCCAGGCGCCCAACAGCGGCGGCATTTCGCTGCGTACATTTAACCGGAATTTTGAAGGCCGGAGCGGAACGGCAGATGCACAGGTCTTTTTGGTCAGCCCGGAAACAGCGGCTGTTTCGGCAATTACCGGCGAAATGACAGATCCCAGAACCGTTATTCCGGAAGGGATTTCTGTACAAATGCCCGAAAGATTTTTCATTAACGACAATATGATTTTAGCCCCGGCAGAAAACAGCGCCGACGTTGAAGTGGTACGCGGTCCGAATATCAAACCGTTCCCCGTAAACAAACCGTTGGAAGAAAATTGGGATGAACGGGCACTGCTGAAAGTGGGCGACAATATTACCACCGACCACATCATGCCGGCCGGAGCAAAAATTCTGCCCTATCGTTCTAACATTCCCAAGATGTCCGAATTCTGCTTTACCCGCTGTGATGAAGAGTTCCCCAAACGGGCTCAGGAATGGGGCGGAGGTATCATTATCGGCGGACAAAACTACGGGCAGGGCTCCTCGCGTGAACACGCAGCGCTGGTTCCGCTTTATCTAGGAGTCAAAGCCGTTGTCGCCAAATCGTTTGCCCGAATCCACATGGCAAACCTCATCAATTCCGGTATTATTCCGTTTTTGTTTGAAAATGAGGCAGATTATGACCGAATCGATCTCGGCGACGAACTGGTGATTGAAAATATTCGCACCAAAATCACACAGGGACTGCCTGTCGTGATGCACAATAAAACCAAGAACATTGACATTCCGTTAAAGGTCACATTCTTCGAAAGACAAATCGAGATTATTGCAGCCGGCGGAATGCTGAATTACACCAAACAACAAAACAAATAATTGTTTTCCGCAAAGGGGTCATAGGGCTCCTTTGCGGCATAACATTATGAAACTGAAGATACGGGAGAACCTGATATGAAAAAAGAAAATGTTTCACCGTATGTGATAAAACGGCTGCCGAGATATTTTCGGTACTTAAACGAATTATACGCAAACGGGGTAAACCGAATTTCATCCAAAGAACTTAGCGAAAAAATGAATATCACCGCCTCACAAATCCGGCAGGATTTAAACTGTTTCGGCGTTTTTGGCCAGCAGGGATACGGTTACAATATTGAATTGCTTTTAGGCGAAATCAAAAGTATTTTGGGTGCAGATCGCGTTAACAAAGCCATTATTGTCGGCGTCGGAAATATCGGGTTGGCACTGGCCAATAATATGAAATTTGAAAAGCGCGGCGTTTTTGTTACCGGCCTTTTTGATACAGATCCAGAAAAAATCGGTAAAAAAATTAAGAATTTGACGATCCAGTCCGCCGACCAACTCGAAGACTTTTGTAAAAGAGATCTTCCGGACATCGCCATTCTCACGCTACCCAAAGAACATACGCACGACATGGCGCAAAAACTGGCATCGTACGGAATCCGCGGATTTTGGAACTTTTCTAACGTAGAATTAAACGTTCCGCACGCCTGCGTAGAAAATATGCATATGGGAGATTCGTTGATGCTGCTGTGTTACAGTCTGAAAAATCAGACGAATGAGGAATAAGATATGCCTAAAATTATTGCGCAAAATAAAAAAGCCTATCACGATTATTTTGTGATAGAAAAACTAGAAGCCGGCATTGAACTGTTCGGAACGGAAGTCAAATCCCTGCGTCTGGGACAAGTGAATTTAAAAGACAGCTACTGTTCTTTTAAAGAAAATGAAATTTTTATTTTAGGCATGCATATCAGCCCCTACGAAAAGGGGAATATTTTCAACAAAGATCCACTCCGTCCGAGAAAACTGCTGTTGCACAAAAAAGAAATCCTTAAACTGTTTTCTCAAGTCAAACAGGAGGGGATGACGGTAGTTCCGCTTTCGCTGTATTTAAAAAATGCAAAAGTAAAAGTAGAAATCGGGCTGTGCAAAGGTAAAAAACTTTATGATAAACGAGAAAGCATTGCGGCCCGAGACGCGCAGCGCAATATTCGTCGCGAATTTGCCAACAAACTGAAAGGGAACTAATTGTTTGAAAAAACGAGAAAAAGAGATTGTACTATGAGAGTTTTAGGAGTCGACCCAGGATACGCAACCGTAGGATACGGGATCGTAGACTATGTAGGCAACAAGTTTGTCAGTTGCGATTACGGAGCCATTGTCACGCCGGCAAAAACTCCCATTGAATCCCGGCTGGAACAACTTTTTGATGAACTGTGCAAGGTGATTGATTACTATCAAGTCGAAACCATTGCTTTTGAAGAACTGTTTTTTAATACCAACATCACCACCGCCATCAAAGTCGCGCAAGCCCGGGGAGTATTATTACTGGCTGCCGCAAAAAAAGGCTTTGAATGTTTTGAATATACCCCGCTGCAAGTCAAACAATCCGTAACCGGATATGGCCGAGCAGACAAGCAGCAAGTCATGGCCATGGTAAAAATGCTATTGCATTTAGAAAAGACCCCGCGGCCGGACGACGCGGCAGACGCGCTTGCTGTAGCGATTTGCCACGCACATTCCATGGGAATGCGCAGATTAAAAATAAAAGGATAAAACAAATGTACGATTATATCAAAGGAGAATTAGCCTACGCAGATATGAAACAGGCAGTTATTGACTGTAACGGCGTGGGATATAAATGTTTTATTTCGCTCAACACTTATAAAAAAATAACGGGGAAGACTTCCGTCAAATTAATGACCTACCTTAACGTCAAAGAAGATGCAATGGATTTGTACGGATTTGCCGATGTTGAAGAGCGCGAATTTTTTCTTTTATTGCTGGGCGTCAATGGGGTAGGCCCCAAAGCGGCACTTGCCATTTTATCAGACTTGTCCGCATCCGAATTTGCAGCCGTTCTCGCCACCAATGACGCAAAGCGGTTAACAAAAGTTCCGTCAATCGGAACCAAAACAGCACAGCGGATCTGTCTGGAATTAAAAGATAAAATTGCCGGCAGTGCATTTTCTGCATCGGGCGCAGACATCGAAGAAATCCGCGAAACGTTTTCGGACGCCAAAACAGAGGCGGTCGAAGCCCTCGTTACGTTGGGCTACTCTAAGACCGAAGCGCGAAACGCGGTTTTGCGATGTCCGGCAGAAAACACCAACGATTTAATCAAACAAGCACTGCGCCTGCTGTCTTCTTCCCTCTAAGCCAACAGCAGACCATGCACCAATAAACAACGGAGAAAGAACCTATGGATCAAATAGATGAACGACTGTTATCGGCCAGAACCATCAAAAACGAAGATGAGTCCGAAACCAGCCTGCGCCCCCATAAACTTTCAGACTATGTCGGGCAGGAAAAGGTAAAAGAGAATTTATCGGTTTTTATTGAGGCAGCCAAAGCCAGAGAAGACTCTCTGGACCATATTCTGCTTTACGGGCCTCCGGGGCTGGGCAAAACAACGCTGGCCAATATCATTGCCTCTGAAATGGGGGTGTCCATCCGTATCACAAGCGGCCCCGCACTCGAAAAAACCGGAGACATTGTTGCGCTGCTGACCAACTTACAAGACGGAGACATTTTGTTTATTGATGAAATCCATCGGCTATCGCGAACAGTAGAAGAAGTTTTATATCCGGCCATGGAAGATTATGAATTCGATATCATCATCGGAAAAGGACCATCGGCCCGCTCGATTCGGTTTGACCTGCCCAAGTTTACTTTAATCGGGGCCACCACACGCTCCGGGCAGCTTTCCGCCCCGTTTCGGGATCGATTTGGAGTTCTTTTTCGATTGGAACTATACACCCCGCAACAGCTGGCGCAAATTATTACGCGCTCTGCCGGTATCTTAGGCATTTCCATCACGCCGGACGGAGCCATGGAAATTGCGTCCCGTTCCAGAGGAACGCCCCGAATTGCCAATCGCCTATTAAAACGTGTGCGTGATTTTGCCCAAATCATGAACAACGGAACAATTGACGAAAAGATTGCGATGCACGCGTTGGCAAAACTGGATATTGACGAATTGGGCTTAGACCAAACCGACCGCAAAATGTTGCAAGCAATTATACGCAATTTTAACGGCGGCCCTGTCGGACTGGACACCCTGGCCGCATTGATCGGAGAAGAAGCCATCACCATCGAAGACGTGTATGAGCCTTATCTGCTCCAACTCGGATTTATCAACCGCACCCCGCGCGGAAGATGCGTTACAGCTGCGGCGTACGCACACCTGGGGTACGACGCACAACAAACTTTAATGTAATAAGGTAAGGAAAGATGTGAATGAACTCGGAAAAGAACCTCAAGCAAAACAAAAACCTCATTGACCTTTCACTGCAAATGGAAAATATCCGTTTTTTGTTTTTTATTAACCCGGAGTATACCATCTCTTCCGAAACCAGAGTACAAAAAAAACATTTTAATCGCTTTGTTCTTTACATTCTTTTATCCGGAACCGCTCAAGTTCAGACCGAACATCAACAGTACAAACTGCATGCCGATGATTTTTTCATGATCTGTCCCAACCTGTCCACGTCGATTTATTCGATATCCGGACAAGGCGAATGTCTGGAAATGGAGTTGGAATATCAATATCTGGACAAAGAGATTAATGAAGATTTATACGCCGTTTTTCATGAATTATTGTCCGAAAAGAAGTACGTCCACCTAAAAAACCAACCCGAATACAGCGCGGCCGCGCAATATATTTTGCAAGACCTGTCCGACCGTGCTCCCGGTTTTCTTTATCGGTTACGCACACACTTGGGCAGTTTACTGTTTTTAATGTTTGATACACTGTCTGTTTTGACCAATGAATCCTTCTTTCAGGAAGAAGAATCCAAACCTCAAATCCACAAATACAAACGCTCCAACATGCGAGACATTTTTATTGATTCTTATCTGGAAGAACATTTCAAAGAAAATCTAACCTTGGAAATGTTAGCCCAAAAGGTTCTTTTAAGCACCAAACAGCTCAACCGGATCATCAACCGGCTATACGGAACCACCTTTTACAAACATCTCACGCAACTCCGTATCCGAGAAGCAAAACGTCTACTTACGCAAACCGATCTGTCTATTGAAGAAATCTCTTATCTGGTCGGCTTTGCCACGCATACCGGATTTTACAAAGCATTCAAGCAAACCACCGGGCAGGTACCCAGTGCCTATCGCGCTAAAAATAAAAAAACAGGAGGCTGAACACAGCCTCCCTTTTTATTAAAATATTGATTGGATATCTTTTATTTTGAGCTATTTCTCCGACAATCGATCACTGATCCGACAAAAATCTTCTATCGACAATTTCTCGGCACGGATAGCCGGATCCAGGCCTAATTCCTGCAACAAAGCTTCTACACGATTTTTTTCGATTCCCAAACCGGAACTGACCGAGTTCACAAAAGTCTTGCGCCGCTGAGAAAAGCCGGCCCGAATAACTCCAAATAACATCTTTTCATCCCGGGCAGACGGCTTTTCTGCCCGACGATCTAATCGGATAACGGCAGAATCCACATTCGGCGCAGGCATAAAACTACCTCGTGACACGCCAAATAACATTTTCGGTTCGGTATAGTATCGAATCGCCGCGCTGACAGCACCGTACTCTTTTCCCCCTGCCGCAGAACAAATTCTCTGCGCGACTTCTTTTTGAACCATTACTGTAATGGATTCTAAACGGGCTCCGCTTTCCAACAGATACATCAAAATCGGTGTCGTAACATAATACGGCAAATTCGCACAGACCACAACGCGCTCCTGCGGGTCAAACAGCCTGCGGATATCCACATCTAAAATATCGGAATGAATCACCTGTACATTTGAACAATCTGAAAGGGTATAATCCAAAACCGGTAAAAGCCGCTGGTCGATTTCTACCGCAATCACCTTTTTTGCCCGGATTGCGAGTTCGCGGGTTAAACACCCTATCCCCGGCCCGATTTCCAACACGGTAGTTTCGTCCGAAAGATTGGCCTGCTCGGCAATTTTAACAGGAATAGCCGCATTGATTAGAAAATTCTGACCAAGACTTTTAGAAAAAGAAAAGCCGAACTGCTCTAATAAAGCGGCAATCTGTTTGGGCGAAGTTAAATTCATATTATCCCTGTTCCTTTAAATATTTCAGATAGGCGTTAATAAATCCGTCCAAATCTCCGTCCATCACGGCGTTGATGTTTCCGTTTTCAAAACCAGTACGATGATCTTTTACCAGCGTATACGGCATAAAAACATACGACCGAATTTGAGAACCCCATTCAATTTTTTTCTGATCGCCTTTGATATCTTCAATCTTTTCAAGATGCTCGCGCTCTTTAATTTCAACCAGTTTAGACTTCAGCATTTTCAGCGCCATTTCTTTATTTTGCTTTTGAGAACGCTCATTCTGACACCCTACTACAATCCCGGTCGGAATATGAATAATCCGAATTGCGCTGTCCGTTTTATTGACGTGCTGTCCGCCGGCGCCCGACGCACGATGCGCCTCTACCTTGATATCTTCGTCTCGTATTACAATGTTATTGGATTCATCGTCAATTTCGGGCATTACCTCAACAGAGGCAAAGGAAGTGTGCCGTTTGCCTGCCGCATCAAACGGAGAGACACGAACCAGCCGATGCACCCCGGTTTCCGATTTCAAGTACCCGTATGCATTGGGGCCTTCTATCAGAAGTACCCCGCTTTTCATTCCGGCTTCTTCTCCGTCTAAATAATCCATCACTTTTACTTTATACCCGTGCTTTTCACCAAAACGCGAATACATCCGAAACAACATCATTGCCCAATCTTGCGCTTCCGTTCCACCGGCCCCGGCATGAAAGGTCAAAATCGCATTATTTGCGTCATATTCTCCCGTCAGTAACGTGGCAAGTTTTTGTTTTTCCAATTCTTGCTGTGCCTGCTCAAAAGTAGACGTAATATCTGCTTCCATGGATTCATCGTTTTCTTCCAAAGCCAGTTCCACCAGCGTATTTGCATCATCGCAAAGCGTACAAAGATGTTCGTATGCCGTAATTTTTTCTTTTACTTGCTTTTGCTCCTGCAAAATCTTCTGAGAACGCTCCGTGTCATTCCAAAAATCAGGATCCGAGCTGATCTTCTCGATCTGCGCCAGCCGCGCACGAAGTTGTTCAATCCCCATCGTTGCACCAAGGGTTTGAGCCTCTTCTTTTAAGGCTTCTGTTTTTAATTTGTATTCATCTAAAATAATCATATTTCCCTCACGAAAAATGGGCAATGAACGGGTTTTCCCGTTCATTGCTTTTCTTAATTAAAATTGAGTTAATTCCGTCAAATAGCCCTTCAAATCGCTGACCGGGATTCTTTGCTGTTTCATCGTATCACGATCCCGTACGGTTACGCAACCGTCCTGTGCCGTATCAAAATCAACAGTAATACAAACGGGAGTTCCGATTTCGTCCTGTCTGCGATACCGTTTTCCGATCGAACCTGCATCATCAAAATCCACCACAAAGTCTTTGCGCAGGGCATGGAAGATTTCTAATGCACCATCATTCAACTTTTTAGACAAAGGCAACACAGCCGCCTTGATCGGAGCCAAGGCAGGATGGAAGTGCAGCACGGTTCGGATATCGTCCTTTTCGCCCTCTTTTGCCAGGTTTTCCTCATCATAAGCATCGCACAAAAAGGCCAAAACAACACGATCCGCACCCAAAGACGGCTCAATGACGTACGGCAAATAATGTTCCCCGGTTTCTGCGTCAAAATATTCCATGTTTTCTCCGGATGTATTTTGATGCTGAGACAAATCAAAGTCGGTACGATCGGCAATGCCCCAAAGTTCTCCCCAACCAAACGGGAACAAAAATTCAATATCGGTCGTGGCATTCGAATAATGAGACAGTTCTTCTTTTTCATGATCCCGCAATTTCAAGTTTTCTTCTTTCAGCCCCAACGACAGTAAGAATGAACGGCAAGCCTCTTTCCAATACGCAAACCATTCCAAATCTGTTCCCGGTTTGCAGAAGAATTCCAGTTCCATCTGTTCAAACTCGCGGGTGCGGAACGTAAAGTTACCCGGGGTAATTTCATTTCGGAAGCTTTTGCCGATTTGACCGATTCCAAACGGAAGCTTTTTACGTGCGGTGCGCTGTACATTTTTGAAGTTTACAAAGATTCCCTGAGCCGTCTCCGGACGCAAATAGATTTCATTTTTTGCATCTTCGGTAACACCCTGAAAAGTCTTGAACATCAAATTGAATTTTCGAATATCCGTAAAATCAGATTTTCCGCAATTCGGACAAGTTACATTATTTTCCTTAATATACTGGCTGATTTTTTCATTCGACCAGCCGTTGCAGTCGACGCCCAAATCCTCCAGCAGTTTATCGGCCCGATGACGCGTCTTACAATTTTTACAATCCATCAACGGATCGGAAAAACCTCCAACATGTCCGGATGCAACCCAAACTTGAGGATTCATCAAAATCGCACAGTCTAATCCGACATTATACTCGCTTTCCTGAACAAACTTTTTCCACCA
This sequence comes from Clostridia bacterium, assembly GCA_014872655.1. Lineage (GTDB taxonomy): Bacteria > Bacillota > Clostridia > Oscillospirales > UBA644 > UBA644. Next base: position 9,058 of record WHHJ01000017.1, on the reverse strand, counting down.
GGCTTTTTTTACATTGTTTTTCAGTTCCACACCCAGAGGACCATAATCCCAGGTGTTGGACAAGCCTCCGTAAATTTCAGAGCCGGCATAAACAAAGCCTCTGTTTTTACAAAGCCCTACAATTTTTTCCATTGTTTTTTCCTGATTTTTCATCTTATCACCCTTACTCCTGTGTTTGCGATTGAGCCAATTCATCTTGGTCAGAAGAATCGGTTTCTTTTCCTTCCAGTGCCGCCTGTTGTGCTTCGTCCGGATCTATTTGAATTTCCGATACGGTTCCCTCTTCATCATCTGCATTAACCGGGGCAATATTTACCACATGGATACCTTCCGATAACCGCATAATACGAACGCCTCCGGAAGTTCTGCCGTATGTAGGAAGATCCCCGATACGAATCCGAATAATAATACCATCCGAAGAAATAACAATCAAATCCTGTGTATCGTCTACCGCTTTAATGCCGGCCAGCCGTCCGGTTTTTTCACTGATCTTATGGCATTTAATGCCTCTTCCGCCGCGATGCTGCAGCCGATATTCATCAAACGAACTCTTTTTCCCGTATCCGTTCTCTGTGACGGTCAAAACCTGCTTCGTTTCATCTGCCAATACTGCGCCCACAACATGCTCATCCGCATTTAACCGAATAATCCGAACGCCTCTTGCCGTTCTTCCAACAACGGAAACCTGCGTCTCCTCATACTCAATCGCCATGCCTGCATTGGTGGCAGCCAGAATTTTTTGGTTTCCGTCTGTCAAATGTACGCTGACCAATTCATCGTTTTCGTCCAAATTGATAGCAATCAATCCGGCAGCTCGACGCATATTTTTAAAAGCGGCAAGCGCGCAGCGCTTCGAAATTCCACGAGCCGTGATCATGTTCAAATACAACCCTTGATCGTCCAGATTTTTTACGGGAATCATCGCTGTAATTTTCTCTTCCTGTTCCAGTTGCAGCAAATTGACCACATTCATTCCCTTCGACTGACGGGAAGTTTCGGGAATTTCATAACCTTTTATCCGATAAGCTCTTCCTCGATTGGTGAAGAACAGAATAATATCATGCGTCGATCCGATAAATAATTCTTCCACAAAGTCTTCTTCTTTGGTGGTCATCGCCTTAATACCTTTTCCACCGCGATTTTGTACGGTATAAGTATCTTCCGGAAGACGCTTGATGTAACCGCAGTTTGTCAACGTGTAAACGCATGTTTTTTCTTCAATCAAATCTTCTACATCAATTTCGTTTTCTACGGCTGCCAATTCCGTTCTGCGATCATCGCCGTATTTTTCACGCATCTGGAGTAATTCCTCTTTAATAATACGCGCAACATGGGCATCATTATTCAAAATATCTGTTAAATCAGCAATTAAAGCCGTCAATTCCTGATATTCTGTATCTAATTTTTCGCGTTCCAGACCAGTCAATTGTCCTAACCGCATTTCTACAATGCATTGGGCCTGAATCTCGGTAAACTCAAACTGTGCTATCAAGCTTTCCTTAGCCTGAGCAACAGTTTTGCTTGCACGAATCAATTCAATAATCGCGTCAATATGATCTAACGCTTTTAAAAGACCCTGTACAATATGGGCTCGTTCCTGTGCTTTCTTTAAATCATACTGTGTCCGGCGCAAAATCACGCTCTTCTGGAAGGCAAGATATTCTTCCATCATCTGTTTGAGTGTCAGAATCTTCGGTACTCCGCCCGAAAGAGCCAACAAAATAATAGAAAACGTATCTTGCAACTGGGTATTTTTGAACAATTGGTTCAAAACAACCTGAGGATTAGCATCTCTCTTTAATTCAACAACGACCGTCAAACCTTTTCGGTCGGACTCATCCCGCAAGTCACTGATACCCTCTATGCGTTTGTTGTTTACATGATCGGCAATGTCCTGAACTAACTTGGACTTATTGACCAGATACGGGATTTCCGTAATGACAATCCGATATCGGCCGTCTTTATATTCCTGAATTTCTGTTTTAGCCCGAACCACGATTTTTCCGCGACCGGTATGATAAGCTTGCCGTAATCCGCTTTTTCCCATAATAATACCGCCGGTGGGGAAGTCAGGTCCTTTAATAAACGCCATCAACTCATCAATAGACGCTTCGGGATTTTCAAGCAGATAAATCAATCCGTCTACTACTTCGCATAAATTATGCGGAGGAATACTTGTTGCCATACCAACAGCAATTCCAACAGAACCATTCACCAGCATATTCGGAAAACGTGACGGCAATACCGCAGGTTCTTTTAATCTCTCATCAAAATTCGGGATAAAATCAACCGTTTGCTTATCAATATCCCGCACCATTTCCAACGACAGTTTTGCCATTCTGGCTTCTGTATAACGATAAGCCGCAGCAGCGTCTCCGTCGATATTACCAAAGTTTCCGTGTCCGTCTACCAACGGATACCGCAGCGAAAACGGCTGCGCCATACGCACCATCGCGTCATATACAGAACTGTCACCATGCGGATGATATCGTCCCAAAACGTCTCCGACGGTCGTTGCAGACTTCAGATACGGCCGATTGGGCAGCAGATTATCCTCATACATTGTATAAACAATCCGGCGGTGAACCGGTTTTAATCCGTCGCGGACATCCGGCAGTGCACGTGCAACAGCAACGCTCATCGAATAATCCATAAACGCCGTTTTCATCTCCGTTGTCAGTTCACGGTCTACAACGGTCTGATTGCGGAAAATCTCGTAAAGATCTTCCTGTATATCATCATGATTCATTTGTTTATCTTTCGCCATTTCGTATCACCTGTCTTTACACATCAAGATTTTTCACATATTTGGCGTTTGCTTCAATAAATTCCCGTCTTGGCTCTACCTTATCGCCCATCAAAACAGAAATGATACTGTCCGCTTCCATCGCATCTTCCAGCGTCACCTTAATAATGGTCCGCGACCGAGGATCCATCGTGGTCTCCCATAATTGCTGCGGATCCATTTCACCCAAACCTTTATACCGCTGAATTTCTACTTTAGCATTGTTTTCTCCCGCCAGTTCCGCAGAGTATTGTTCTCTTTGCTCATCACTGTAAGCATACCGAACCTGTTTTCCTCTGCTCAGTTTAAACAACGGCGGCTGTGCAAGATAAACGTGTCCTTCTTCAATCAATGGTTTCATAAACCGATAGAAAAACGTTAACAGCAAAATTCGGATATGGGAACCGTCAACATCGGCATCCGCCATAATAATGACTTTTCCGTAACGAAGTTTGGAAAGATCAAAATCCGGACCGATTCCAGTTCCAAGAGCCGTGATAACCGGTGTTAATTTATCATTGCCGTATACTTTGTCAATTCGGCTTTTTTCTACGTTTAACATTTTTCCCCACAAGGGCAAAATTGCCTGGAACTTACGTTCCCGTCCGTCTTTAGCAGATCCTCCTGCCGAATCTCCCTCGACGATATAAATTTCTGTTAATTCCGGATCTTTTTCGGAACAGTCAGATAATTTTCCGGGCAAAGAAGCCGATTCTAAAGAGGTCTTTCTTTTTCTCTCGGAATCCCGCGCTTTTTTTGCCGCTTCGCGCGCGCGCTGAGCCGTCATCGCTTTATCCAAAACAACTTTCGCTACGCTTGGATTTTCTTCTAAAAATTCAGAAAACTTCTCGCTGACCAGACCGCTTACAACGCCTCTCATCTTCGAGTTACCCAATTTGGTTTTGGTCTGGCCTTCGAATTCAGCCTCTGTCAATTTTACACTGATAACAACGGTTAATCCTTCCCGAACATCTTCTCCTGAAAGGTTCGCATCCGCGTCTTTTAAAATTTTATATTTTCTGGCATATTCATTAATTACATTTGTCAACGCTGTTTTAAAGCCTGCCTCATGGGTTCCGCCTTCCGTGGTCCGGATATCATTGGCAAAAGACAAAATCATTTCATTATAGGAATCCGTATATTGCATCGCAATCTCGGCCGAACAATCTTCTTCTTGTCTAGAAACATAAATGACGTCATGAAGCGGAGAACATTTTCTATTTTCATTGATATATTCAACAAAACTAATAATACCGCCCTCATAACACATTTCGTTGACAACCGGTTCTTCCGGTCGTTTGTCGGTAAATGTAATATGAATACCCGCATTTAAAAATGCCTGTTCTCTCATTCGCTTTAACAACGTATCATATTCAAACTCAAGCGTCTCAAAAATTTCTGCATCCGGATAAAAAGTAATCGTCGATCCGCTTTTTTCTGTAGGACCAATTTCGCGCACTTTTCCCTCCGGAACACCACGCCGATATTTTTGATAATATTCGGTCTTTGTCCGAGAATCATAAACCGTAACTTCAAGCCATTCAGACAACGCATTAACAACGGAGGCACCTACTCCATGAAGACCTCCGCTGACTTTGTATCCTTCTCCGCCGAATTTTCCGCCTGCATGCAAAATGGTAAAAACAACATCCAGCGTAGAAATACCCATTTTAGGATGTTTTCCTGTCGGAATACCTCTTCCGTCATCCGTAACCGTTACCGAATTATCCGGATTGATTGTTACGCCGATATGCTTACAATATCCTGCAAGTGCTTCGTCGATGGCGTTATCCACAATTTCATAAACCAGATGGTTTAATCCTTTTACGGAAGTAGAACCGATATACATACCGGGTCTTTTTCTAACCGCTTCCAGCCCTTCCAGAACCTGGATTTGGCTTTCGTCATAATGAGATTGATTCTGCTGCTCCATTTTTTATTCCTTTCGTTTGTCTTCCGCTTCGTTTCCTTCACGGGATCTTTTCAATAAAGTAGAGGTAGAAAACTGTGTAATAAACACGGTCGTTTCCTTTTGATGCTGATACAGAATAAAAGATCTTGGTAAATCTTCTGCAACCGTAACCACTTTTCCCTGTTTTTGCGCATGAGAAAGAAATTCTTTGGTACTTTTATTTTCGGTTGTGTTTTCTATATCAAAGATACCGAGAATACCTTCTTTTTGAATCAGATATTCTCCTCCGATATGTAAAAACATTACAAGACTTTCACCTCTCCGTGATCTATTTCAAACAATCTGGCTCCGGAAAAATCTTGGATTTGCTCACAAGCTGTTATAATCACTTGTTTTTCCTTTATTTTTTGTATGATATAATTTTTTCTTTCCTGATCCAATTCCGAAAAAACATCATCAAACAGCAATACCGGATATTCATCATAAAAATCATTTAAAATCTCTGCTTCCGCCAGTTTTAATGCCATCACACAGGAACGCTGTTGTCCCTGAGACCCAAACGCTTTTGCAGATCTTCCGTTTAAACTTAATTCTAAATCATCTTTGTGTGGACCTTCATTGGTATATCCGTATCGAAGATCTTTTTCCCGGCTGTTTCGAATTTTATTCAAAAGCTGCTGTTGTATCCAATTTCGGTCATCCGACTCTAAGGTAAAACTCTTATACTCTACACACAAGGTCTCTCGGCCCTGCGTCATCTCATCAATCACTGCTGCGCCGTATTGATGAAGCATTTGCACATATTTTTTACGGAACAAAAAAATCTCTGTTCCCAAAACAGCCAATTTTTCGTCCCACACGTCCAATGTTTTAAAAATGGATTCTTCTTCACTTTTTAAAACATTGTTTCTCTGATACAATGTTTTGTTGTATTCCGAAAGAAGCGCAAAATAACGCGGTTTGACCTGACAAATTGCAAAATCAAGAAACTTTCTGCGTACATCCGGTCCTTCTTTGACTAAATTCAAATGTTCCGGAAAAAACAAAACGCTTAAAAAATTACCGATCAACTCACTGGGTTTGACTTTGATCTCGTTCAAATACATTTCTCGTTTTTTACGTTCGTAATAACGAAAACTTGCGCTTTGAAACCGATTATTTTTATAAAAAAGCAAATCTAAATCGGCATGATTGGCCTGATAAAAGATAAAATCTTTTTCGTTGTTGGTTCGAAAAGACTTACAGGCCGAAAAAAGCCAAATTGCCTCGATAATATTCGTTTTTCCCTGCGCGTTATTTCCCGTCAGAATATTGATTCCCGGATCAAATTCAATTTCTTGATCCAATAAGTTTCGAAACTGTTCTAAACGAATCTGCTTAATATACATATCAATCGTTTGATAATTTCATCGGAGAAACAATATACATAAAAGAATCTCCTTCCAAAGGACGGATACAAATCGCAGATCGCGGCGAATCAATATCAAAAATCACAGATTCCTGTTCGCTGCCGTTTAACGCTTCTACCAAATATTTTCCCTTAAAGCCCATCTCGATATTTTCTCCGGTCTTTTCTGCAGGAATTTCATCAGTAAAGCTATGTCCCTCCGGCGTTCTGCAATATAAAATAATACTATCATATTCAAAACTGACTTTGATCACATTCCGAATTTTATCCGTTATAATAACACTGGCCCGATCAATCGCACGAACTAAATCTTCGCATTTTACTTTAACAGTTGTTTTATATGTTTTATTTAACAAAGCCTGATATCTTAAATATTCTCCGCTGATTAAACGAGAAGTAATTCTGGTTTGTTCAAATTCGATCACAATATGAGTACTTGCAATACCAATACTAACTTCTTCATCTTCATTTTTCATAATCTTAATCAGTTCCGACAGTGTTTTGGTTGGAACAATAAAAGAACAATTTTCCCCATTTTGGTTTTCAAATGTTTCTTTTCTGATCGCAAGACGATAAGTATCACTAGCTACTACCGTTATTTCATTATTTTCTATCTGAAAATATTCCCCTTTTAATACCGACCGCGTCGAATCATTCTCCGCAGCAGAAAACAATGTTTGACGGATCATACTACCCAGCACTTTTTCTTTTAATACAATCGTCTTGGATTTTTCCACCATCGGAATACTGGGATACAGTGTCGCATCCATCGTCGGCAAATCATATTTGATTACGCCGTTTATAATATGAAGCATCTGCTTTTCATCCAATTCAAAAAAGACAGTTCCACTATCCAATTTTCCAAGCATATCATAAAACGTTTTTGCATGTACCACAAAACGAGCCGCTTGGTCCGTTTCAACTTGGATGTAAGTTTCTACACTTAATTCCGTATCTGAACCGGTTAATTTTAATTGTCCGTCCGCGGCAAGGTCAATCAGAATTCCTTCCAAAATGGGCATAGTTGCTTTGGGAGGAATCGTTTTTATTACTTTGTTCAATGCATCTAAGATCATGTTTTTTTCGCAGGAAAATTTCATGTTTTCTCCTCCTGATTGATATAAAATAAAAATAAATAATAATTTTAGTAGTAGTAGAGACTGTGAAAATGTGGAAATCTCTTTTTTTTATGATAAAACTCTTTCTTTAACCAGTTTGAATAAAAAGGGAAAAAAGAAAAATATTTCTGTTTTCGATTTTTTGTTTGTGTGGAAAGTGTTTAAACACGTTGAATTGTGAATAAAGATGTGAACGGATTTTGAAAAAAAATTCAAACTGTGTAAAAAGCAGTGGATAACCATGTGGAAATTAATAACTTCTGACTTTTTTAATGATATTGTCTATTTTTGCTCTTAAAACGTGATCGATCTCTACTTTTTCTTCAATCTTTTTTACGGCATAGTGAATGGTAGAGTGATCTTTTCCTGAAAACTGTTTTCCGATTTCCTGTAAAGACATCGGGGTGATTTCTTTGAGTATGTACATGGCGATATGACGAGCAAAGACAATATTAGAAGAATTTCGCCGCCGGCTTTTAATATCTTCGGCAGATACTTCGTACTCAGATGCCACTTCCATAATGACTTTATCAACGACTACCGGAAGCGGTTCATTTTCATTCGTAATATCTTTGATGGCTTCCTGTGCAATGGCAATGTTGGGAGGGAGATTTGAAATTTGCTGGAAAGCCATCAATTTTTTCATAACCCCTTCCAACTGGCGGATATTGTTTTTTACCCGCTGAGCAATGTAATCGGATATTTCTTCCGAAATTTTAATGTTATAAAGCATCGCTTTTTGTTTGATGAAAGCAACTTTTAATTCATATTCCGGCATGCAGATATCCGTGGTCAGTCCGCTTTCAAAACGAGAACATAACCGCTTGTCCAAAAATTGAATATCTTTGGGAGGACGGTCCGAAACAAGAATAATTTGCTTATGATTCATGTAAAGAGCGTCAAAGGTATGAAAAAATTCGTTTTGTGTTTGTTCTTTACCGGCGATAAATTGGATATCGTCCATCAATAGAACGTCGACATTGCGGTATTTATTTTTAAAGTCGGCCATGTTTCTGGCTTCCCCTTCCGGTTTAGCAGCCATACTTTTGCCTTGTCGGGTCAGTTCAATCAATTCGTTGGTAAAGTCTTCGCTTTTTACGTAAAGGGTTTTATAAGAAGGAAAATTCTTTTGAATTTCATTTTTAATCGCAAACAAAAGATGGGTTTTACCTAAGCCGGTATTTCCGTAGATAAAAAGAGGATTGTAAGCTTTTGCCGGATTTCTTGCTACAGCAAGACAGGATGCATAAGCATGTTTATTGGAATCTCCTACAATAAAGTTTTCAAAAGTATACTCCGGAAAATCCATTTGCATCATGTCGTCTTCTAAGTCAGGTTCAGAAGTTTTTTTAGAAAAAGAATGTTCTTTGGATCCGTCTTCTGATGCAACAACTTTAATGTCCATATCAAAACCTACGGTGTCAAAAAGAGCTTGTCTGATAATATCCCGGTATTTTGACATAATGATACTTTTTTGAAAATCAGATTCTACACGTAAAATCGCGCAGTCGTCTTCATATTTGAGTGGTTCGATTGTAGAAATCCACAAATCAAACGCGGTGTCGTTAAAAGAATCTCTCATCTTTTCAACTGCGCAGGCCCAAATACTTTTAAAGTTTTGCATGATTTTTTCGTCCCCCATAAACGATTTACAGATATATATACTTATATATAATATTATAATATATTATATCATATTACGCGTCGTTTCGCAAGCAGATATACAAAATTTTCAAAGTTATAAAAAAGAAAGAGTCAAAAAACGGAACAGAAGTTCAGAAAAAATAAAAAAAAGGGGCTGTTAAACATTAGTTAAAATGATACCGATTTATAAT
>WHHJ01000016.1 GCA_014872655.1 Clostridia bacterium | reverse complement strand
CCTTTGCTGATTGCCAAGATGTGAAAAGCCTTTTTGGACAAATTTCTTTCGGTATCTTTTGGAAAAGCTCTTGCCAATCATTTCAAAGGGTGATATTATTATAAAGTATTATTAAGTATTATAGGGGGCTACCCATGTTTAAAGAAATTGACCGCAGACAATATTCGGCAAAACCCTTTTGGGCATGGAACGGAAAGTTAGAAAAAGAGGAACTACTACGGCAGATTGATATCATGCAGCAGATGGGTTTCGGCGGATTTTTTATGCACTCCCGTACCGGGCTGCAAACAGAATATCTCGGGCAGGAATGGTTTGACCTGATTAACGCCTGTGCTGACCGGGCCAAAGAAAAAAATATGGAATCCTGGCTGTATGATGAAGATCGGTGGCCCAGCGGTTCTGCCGGTGGTATCGCGACAAAAGAAGAAAAATACCGCATGCAATATATTCGGCTGAATCTGGCCATGAAAGAGGCATTCGAATGGAGTGATGATATCATCTCCGCTTTTGCCGCAGATGTTGACGGTGTTTATGTAACCAACTGCATGCAGATTTCAGAACATACAGATATTTCTGCGTTAGATGCAAAACATGTTCTGTTTTTTACGCATGAACGCATGATCCCGACCGATACGTATAACGGCAGCGCTTATTTAGATACCATGAGCAAACAGGCAACCTTGCACTACTTGCAATCTACACATGAAAAATATAAACAGCATTGTGCGGATCGTCTTTCAGACAGCATCCAGGGAATTTTTACGGACGAACCGCATCGAGGTGCACTGATGTGCGGCTTTGCCGTGCCCAATCACGACCCGCAATATTTGTGTCCCTATACGGATGATTTGTTTGAAGAATTTGAAAAAGCATACGGATATCCCCTTCAAATCCGGTTACCGGAATTATTCTTACAAAAAGACGGTAACCGATATTCGCCCGTTAAATGGCAGTACACCGAATTGCTGACTCGATTATTTTTAAAGAACTTTGCAGAGCCGTATCAACAGTGGTGCACAGATAATCACATGTTGCTGACCGGACATGTGCTGCACGAAGATTCTTTAACATGTCAAACCGCAACAAACGGGTCTGTTATGAGATACTACGAACATATGGACTATCCGGGAGTTGACGTTTTAACGGAACAGAATACTAATTACTGCATCGTCAAGCAGTTAGCTTCCGTTGCCCGGCAAACCGGAAAAAAATGGATGCTCTCCGAGCTGGACGGCTGCACAGGCTGGCAAATGACGTTCCAAAACTATAAAGCCATTGGCGACTGGCAGGCAATCATGGGCATCAATCTGCGCTGTCCGCATTTATCCTGGTACACCATGCAGGCCGAGGCAAAGCGTGATTATCCGGCAAGCATTCTGCACCAATCGGCCTGGTATCCGGCGTATGCGGCATTGGAAGATTACTATGCCAGAATCGGGCAAATCACCACCAACAGCAATCGTCTTTGTAAAACAGCGGTTATTATGCCGGTAGAAAGTATTTGGGTTCAAATCTATGCCGGATGGGCCAAAGACATGCAGGCGCTGGACGAAACCATTGCGCAAGTGGACAAAAAATTTGCAGATACCTATCTTCATTTACTTGCCGCACATGTTGATTTTGATTATGCGGATGAAGAGATGCTAAGCCGTTTGTATCATATTCAAGACGGGCGGCTGTGGATTGGCAAGGCTGATTATCAACGAGTCATTGTTTCTGGAATGAGTACGATCCGGAGTTCCACCCTCAAAATCTTACAGGACTTCAAAAACGCCGGCGGAGAGGTTCTTTTTGCAGACGAACCGCCGTTCTTGGTTGACGCGGAGGAAAGCGATGCGGCTTGTGAGTTTGCAAAAACCTGTACAACACTTTCGATTGAACAATTAAAAACACTGAATGACCAGGTTCAAATTCAATCAGAAAAAATCATCCTGCAAACATATCAAGATGAAAATCACAAATACTATTTTATGTTAAACACCGATCGAACCCATCGAGTCGAATCGGTAGACATTGATTTTGGAGAAGATGTCTGCATTCAGGAATGGGATCCTGAAACCGGAAATGCCGAATCACTCCAGACAGAAAACAATCATCTTTGCGTGACTTTTGAAGCCGGACAGCTGCGGCTATTTGTTGATTGTTCCGAAAATCTTGAAATTGTTCCGGAACATCAATCCCAACAGATTATTCAAACAGTCAAGGCCGATCCCGATACACAAATCCAGTTTGACGAACCCAATGTTTTGGTTTTGGATTATGCAAGCTGGCAAATCGATGACGGCGCGATTGAACCACAAACGGAAGTGCTAATTGCCGACTCCAAAATCCGACAGATTTTTGGTCTACCCGAACGCGGCGGAGAGATGCTGCAGCCATGGTTTATCGCTCAACAAACACCCCAGAAAAAAGGCCAAGTTACGTTGTATTACAGTTTTGAAGCGGAAGATTTGGTTGAGAGCCCCATTTACTTGATGTATGAAGAACCCGAAAATTTTGCGGTTAGTATCAACGGAATCCCGTTAAATCAGAAACCTGAACCAGGAATCTTTATCGATAAGTGTTTTACGCGCGTTCAAATCAGTGATTACATCCAGACCGGCGTCAACACCATTTGCTTACAAACCGATTTCACCAATCGATCCAATATTGAGGCGATTTATTTATTGGGCAATTTCGGGGTATCCATGCCGGACAAAAAAATCACAGCACCTCAGCAAGATTTCCGCTTTGAATCACTCACAGAACAAGGTTATCCGTTTTATGGCGGGAAACTGACCTATGCATTACAATTCCATACCCAATTGCAACCAAATCAAAGAGCTGTTTTAAAACTTCGAGCAGCTGAAAATGTTGCTTGCTATGAAGTCAACGGAGTTGTAAAGGGCTTTGAACCGATGGAATATGACGTAACGGAACAGATTCAAAATAAACAACCGGTCTTTTTGACCGTTTACCTGACCAGACGAAATATGTTCGGACCGCTTCATGGTGTTCCCAAAATTATGGAAGCCGTTGGCCCGATGCATTTTCTGGGCGGAATGAATACAGACTATGTTTTGTACGAAGCAGGTCTGACAGAAGTCCCGGAGCTTGAAATCAGAACACAAAACGGAGGAGAAAAAAATGTTTAGAAAAAATATGGGTATTGATTTAGGTACCTCATCCGTACTCATATATATTCGCGGAAAAGGAATTGTCCTGCGGGAGCCCTCCGTTGTAGCCATTGACAAAAAAACCTTAAAAATTATTAAAATCGGGTTTGAGGCGCAGGAGATGATCGGAAAAACGCCTAAAAATCTGATTGCCGTACGGCCGATGCGCGACGGCGTTATATCAGACTATGACTGCACCGAAAAGATGCTGCGTTATTTTATCCGAAAAGCAAACGGAAATTCGATCTTTCAGCCCAATGCCGTTATCTGCGTTCCTTCCCGGATCAATGAAGTAGAAGAACGCGCCGTCCGGCAGGCGGCAACCAATGCCGGCGTACGCAATCTGGAACTGATCGAAGAGCCGATGGCCGCAGCACTGGGTACCGGATTGGATATCAGTCGTCCGCGAGGAATCATGGTCGTGGATATCGGCGGAGGCACCACAGACATTGCGGTGGTGTCACTCAACGACGTTGTCGTTTCGGAGTCGGTCAAATGCGCCGGAGACGAATTTGACAAAGCCATTGTAAAATATGTCCGCAAAGAGCACGGAATTGTAATCGGAGAACGCGCCGCAGAAGAAATCAAAATCAAAATCGGGTGTGTCTCTCCCCGTCCGGAACGTCTGACGATGACGGTAAGCGGACGCAGTATGTCAACCGGTCTGCCCAAAGAGTTTACGATTTCTTCAGAGCAAGTTTTATCCGTATTGCAGGATTCTGTAAAAATCATTACAGACGCCGTACACGATGTTTTGAGTAAAACTCCGCCGGATTTAATTGCCGATATTTCTACAGACGGAATCATTCTCACCGGAGGCGGCAGCATGCTGTATGGGTTTGACAAAGTAATTTCCGCAAAGATCGGAATCCCGGTATATATTGCTGACGACCCTGTTTCGTGTGTGGTAAAAGGCGCCGGCCAAGCCGTCGAGTACATTGACAACCTTTCCGAAACAAAAATCAATTCTCCCAAGCGAAAGCTGTGGAACTAATTTTTACTCTATAACAAAAAACCTCACTTTCCCCTACAGCGCCTTTTTAAGACGCTGGTCGGTAAAAAGTGAGGTTTTTATTTTGTTGCACATTTTCTTCAATATATTTATAAAAATTTGCTCTTGTCAAAGATTTGAAAAATTATTTAAACAGTACAAAATGACCTTTACATTTAGCGTCCCCCTTTATAAAGGGGGACGCTAAAACTTCTTCATCATTTTATAACCTATCATGAACGATAGGGTTTTATATCAAAATCGAACCCTATGATATATACTAACGCAGCATTGCAGCAATATATCCCTATTGACACTTACCAAAAATTAGTTCTTAACAGATTCCCAAACTACAGGAAAATGCTCTTTTATAAAAATGCTCATAGCGTGTTGTGGATTATGCTTCAAGCTGTTATTTTCTATTTCTTTTCTTAATTCTTCAAAAGCAAAACACATTGTTTTATCTTGAATTTCACTGTTCTTCTCTATTCTAAACAGTCCCTTTTCTTCTTGCTGTTTGTAAAACACATACAAATCTGGAATCTTTGTCATTCTATCAACCTTTATTGGTCGAGTAGAAGTATACACATCCTTTATTTGAGTAGGTTTCTCTAAACCCTTTAAATGGTCACACTCGTATAAATACCCCACTCTGTTTTTATACAAATTATAAAAAGCGTCTTCATAATAATCTGAATAAAAAACGGTCCCTTTTTCATCAAAACCATAAGGATAAAAACTAAACGGTTTTGGTACAGGCTTTACGGCATATAAAAGTGCAACTAATGGATTTGTCGTGAAATAAACGTATGGATTACCATGTTCTGATAAAAATGGTTTTAATTCATTCAGTCCTCCAACAGGACTTCCGTGATAAAAAGTCATCGCTTCACCACACCTTTGCACCCAATCAGAACCTCAACATATTCTAAAATGTTGAACTATAAAATTCAACAAAACAACAGTCTGTTCTTCAAACGCAGCATCCCAACGTTAACCCGGCCGCAAGTTCGTGCCTCTGAACAATTCTTCTCGACGCGACGACATCTTTTTTAAAGTGTTTTTTCAGACAGCAAAACATCTTTCAGTTGCGCTACACTTTCGCACACAGCCACAGCTCCGGCTGCAATCAGTTCTTCCCGGCTGCCATAGCCGTAACTGACACCAATCCCCGCCATGCCAAAAGAGGCTGCACCCTGGATATCAAATTCACGGTCTCCAACCATGATTGCTGTTCGGATATCTGAAATTTCACACTCTTCAATCGCAGCGCCAATAACATCCGTTTTACGGGCGCGACTGTAATCGAAACTTGCACCTACAATACGATAAAAATAAGAATCCAATCCGAAATGACGCATCAATTCTGCTGCAAAAGGCTCCGGTTTGGAAGTGGCCATAATAATTCGAGCGCCTTTTTCACATAACAACGAAAACAAAGATTCAATCCCGTCATATACATAACATTCGTAAATTCCGGTTTTCGAATAATACTCACGGTAATAGCGAATCGCCTCATCTGCCTGTTCTACCGAGAATGAAAAATCATGCATAAAAGAATCGCGCAACGGAGGCCCGATAAAAGACCGTAACTGTGTTCGGTCCGAAATCTCTATCCCAAACTTTCTCAGCGCGTATGCAACAGCCTTTGTTATTCCTTCAAAAGGATCGGTTATTGTACCGTCTAAATCAAACAAAATGTTCTGTTTCATCAATATAAGCTCCTTCTCTTCTTTTCATCAAACAATCATTTTCGTCCTAATGATTTCTTTGCAACAACCAAAAAGGGCAAAACAATTCTTGTTTTACCATGATTGTTTTGCCCTTTTTTATATAATCATAAAAAGCACTGGTTATTTGCCTTTGGTGATATCATTGAGTAATTTAAGAAAGTCATCATCTTCATCAGAAGAGGACGCAGATGTTTCTTCAACGTTTTTCTCTTCTTCCTTTTCCGAATCAACTGCGACATCTGCTGCAGGAATCTCAAAATCCTTCGGCAGCGACAAAGACTTACCGTCTTCATCAAAATGTGTCGCAATAACCGTTACCTGCAATTCATCTTCCAGATTGTCGTCCAAATTAACACCCCAGATAATATTGGCATCCGGAGCTGCACTTTCACGGATAATCTGAGCGGCAAGTTCGATATCTTCCATCGTCACATCGACATCCGCATTAAAGTACAAAATAACACCTTTTGCACCGCGAATAGAAGATTCCAACAACGGGCTTTGAATAACAGCTTTAGCAACAGCCTCTGCTTTATCCTTGCCTTTCGCCGTTTGCACACTCCAGTGCGCATATCCAGCGTCTTTCAAGATTGCCGTTACGTCATTGAAGTCCAAGTTAATAATACCCTGGCTCTGAATCAATGTGGTAATGCTCTCCACACCTTCACGAAGAACATTATCTGCAACCTTAAATGCATTTAGCATCGTTACTTTACTTTCAGAAACAAGTTTCAAATTCTCGTTGGGAATAACAACGAGCGTATCTACTTGATTCAACAATGCCTCTATGCCGGCTTCTGCACGGGCGATTTTTGTTTTCCCTTCAAAAGCAAACGGCTTTGTTACAATACCAACTGTTAAAATGCCCAGTTCTTTTGCAATCTGAGCAACCAACGGTGCGGCTCCTGTTCCGGTTCCGCCTCCCATACCAGCTGTAATAAAGACCATATCGGCGCCTTTAATGGCAGCCGTGATTGCATCTCTGCTTTCTTCTGCAGCTTTCCGTCCTACTTCAGGATCTGCACCTGCGCCAAAACCACGCGTAATCTTTTCGCCGATGGCTACTTTTTCAGGTGCCAAACAACGTTTTTCAAGCTGCTGCTTGTCCGTGTTTATGGCAATAAAACCAACATCACGAACTTCCGATTGGATCATGTTGTCCACGGCATTATTTCCGCCGCCGCCAACACCAATGACTTTAATATTAACCAGTGTCTTATCTTCCAAACTTGTGAATGCCATAATACTACATCCTTTCTTATTCCCTTTTATAATACCATATATTTACAAAATAGTCAACACTTTTTTATCATTTTTATTCGTTTTTTTTGGCGAAAAAAGCAAATCTTTTATGCTTTCGTTATGCCCCTGAATCAGAGGTCTCCAACTCAGTATATCGGCCCTGTTCAAAATTTTTCACATTGATTCTGGCCTTTTTGGTAGGATCGTTGCGCTGCAGAATCAATTTTGCCGTTTGCAGCTTTTTTTGAATGTTTTCACTGGTTCCGATTTCAATAGAAATCAACCCGTTTACCGTTAATTTTACGTCATAATTTTTTGTCAAATCAATTTCGGTCAGTTGTTGCTGCAATCCCTCAGCGACAACTCCGGCATACACCTCCTGCAGCAATTCCACATCCATTGTCTCATCCGAATTTTCAATGACTTGTCCCACAACCGCTTGGTCAACAGTAAAGCCTAACACAGATACGGCTTGGGCATCCGCTTCATCCGCAATCTGCAAGACCTTTAAATCTTGATTTAAATAAACATATTTTCCATCCGATGACGTAACGCAAAAAGCAGCGGCCCCCTTTTCAAAACAAATCGACACCCCGGTCGGAAAATGCTGCTGAACCGATACCGATTTGATATACGGATACTTGTCCGACAATAATTTAAGAGCCTTTTCACTATTGATTGAATATAATCCGCTGCCCGTATGATATCCCATTTGATTTAAAAGTTCGTCGGTTGAATATGGCGTATTATTTTCTACGGTCATATTCTTAACAACAACCAAAAGATTAATCACAATCGCCGCAATAATTAAAACAATTACAGCCAAAAACGAAAACTGAATGATCCTCAATCTTCTTCGACGTTTAGCCCGTCGGTTGAGCTTGTCCATTTGGCTGTGAGAAGAACGATTTTTATTAAAATCCGCACTTCTGCGCTCTTTTGCTGCCATGCATTTACTTTCCTTTCCAACAGCAGCAGCGGCAAAAGCCGCAGCTGCATTACTTGATCAACTCTATACCTGCGCCTAATTCCTGCAGGTCCAAATCAATATGTTCATATCCACGTTCAATATATTCTGCATGATCAATCTCCGTTATCCCCTCAGCGGCCAGACCGGCGACACAAAGGGCGGCTCCACCACGCAAATCATTCGCTTCAACCGTCGTTCCATACAACGATTTTACTCCGTCGATGACCGCGACCCGACCTTCCGTCTTGATATTAGCACCCATCCGCAACAGTTCACCCATATACTTGAAACGATTCTCAAATATAGTTTCAACAAAAACTGTACTGCCGCGCGCCAAAGACATCAAGGCCACAAACGGAGGACCGCAGTCTGTCGGAAACCCGGGATACGGCATTGTTCGAATCAGATTTTCTGTTTTTACCCCATGTACCCTATCACATTCGATACTGACACTGTCTGCATATACATCAATTTTACAGCCGGCATCCCGCAGTAGAGACAAAACAACCGAGAGATGCTCCTTATTAACATCTTTCAGCAACGCATTTCCGCGCGTCGCCGCGACCGCGCACAGATATGTAGAAGCAACAATCCGGTCCGGAATAATTCGATAATCCGCGCCATGCAATTTTTTAACTCCGGAAATCACAATTTCTCCCGTTCCTGCTCCCCGAACTTTTCCTCCCATGGCATTTAAGAAGTTTTGCAGATCCATAATTTCCGGTTCTTTGGCGGCATTGTTGATAATCGTTTCTCCTTCCGCCTTAACAGCTGCCAACATGATATTCTCCGTTGCCCCAACACTGGGAAAAGACAATGTAATATTGGCACCCTTTAACCCACTGGTACTACAGTCTAAATATCCGTATGCATCGGTGATTTCCACATTCATTTTCTTGAGTGAGGACAAATGCAAATCTATAGGCCGATTGCCGATATCACATCCTCCCGGGAAACTAACCTTTGCCCGTTTTGAAACAGATAAAATAGCGCCCAAAAACATAATAGAAGAACGCATCTTACGCATCAGTGTATCCGGAATCTCATACCCGGCAGCATACTTACTGTTAATCACAATTCTGTTTTTATACAAAACGGTTTTGGCTCCGAGGGCAGTAAGAATTTCAACCGCCGAATGCAAGTCACTGATATCCGGAACATTTTCAATCACGCACTCGCCATCCGCAAGCAACGCAGCTGCCATAATCGGCAATACGCTGTTTTTAGCCCCCTGGATGCAAACAACCCCGCATAGCGGACGTCCGCCGTTTATTACAAGTTTCGACATATTGTTCAAATCCTCTCGCTATTTTTACACATTACATAATATGTCGAAACGGCTCTAATTGTTAAAGAGTTTGTATTTCGTTGTAAATATCGTCTAAGCAGTTACGGTTATACAAGGTTCGAGCGGACTGCTCCATTTTTCTTAGTTTTTCTTTATCAAAAACAATATCGCAAACCATTTGGAACAAGTCTGTCTGGGGCAGATCTTTTTCTTCAATCAATAATCCTGCCCCGGCATCCGCAAATGCCTTTGCATTAAAATACTGATGATTCTCAGCTACATAGGGAGAAGGAATCAAAATTGCGGCTCGTCCCAACGCAGAAAGTTCCGTCAGCGTTGTCGCTCCCGAACGGGAAATCACCAAATCGGCCGCCGCCATCACTTCAGACATGTTATAAATATATTCAAACACCTGAACACACGGATGCTGTGCAACTTCCCCTAAACGATCCAAAACCTGCTGATACTCACGGGATGCGCTGTGAAACAAGATCAAATTTCCTTCTTTGACATTCTTCTCGGCCATCCGGCAAAAAGCGTCGTTAATACATGTGGCTCCTAAACTTCCACCGCAGGATAAAACCACGATATCTTCTGCACGCAAACCTAATTTTTTGCGGCTTGCTGCTCGCGTCATCGTTAAGAACTCCGGTCTGGCCGGATTTCCTACCACCTTGACCTTTGAAGGCGCTACATTCAGCGGTTTTGCCAATTGTAAACTCAACAAAATTTTATCGACCTTTTTAGCCAACAATTTAGTGGTCACACCGGCAAAAGCATTCTGTTCCAAAATTACGGTTTTTATCCCGCGTTTTGCTGCTTCGGAAATAACCGGTGCCGAAACATATCCACCTGTTCCGATTGCAATATCCGGACGGAATTGATTGATCAATGCCCCAATCTGCTTTTTAGCCTGCCGGTATTTTATTCCCGCGGAAATATTCTGTTTCAATCCGGACCAACTTTTCCGGCGACTGAGCCCGATCACTTCAATAAACTCCATGTCAAAGCCTGCCTTTGGAACCAAAGAGGCTTCAATTTTATTTTTTGTTCCCACAAATAGGATCCGGGCATTTTTATCGCGTGCCGTTAAAACTTCAGCAACGGCTATTGCAGGGTTTACATGCCCGGAAGTACCCCCTGCGGCTATTAAATATCTCATAATCTCCTCCTACGTCCCTTTTTCCACGGACGAATACCTTGAAATCCTTAAAACAATTCCCATTTCTGCCAACAGTACAACCAACGCCGTTCCCCCATAACTGAAAAACGGAAGAGGGACTCCTGTTACCGGCACGGTATTGGTGACAACTGCAATATTAAAAATAACCTGAACGGCAATTCGGGAAATAATACCCACAACGACAAGGGATGTAAACATATCCGGTGCATTTCGTGCAATATGTATACCTCGCCAAATTAAAAAAGCAAACAGAGCAAGAATAAACACGGCTCCAATCAGTCCCAATTCTTCACATACAATGGAGAAGATAAAGTCATTTTGAGGCTCTGACATATACAAATATTTTTGACGACTTTTTCCATAACCCAACCCAAATAATCCACCGGATCCAATCGTTGTCAGTGACTGATAGATTTGCCATCCGTCACCCAACAAATCCGATTCCGGATTCAGATAAGTTTGAATTCGTTTTTGCATATAATCCGTAAAGAAAATCAATGTGGTTCCGCCTGCAACGCCAAGAGACCCCACCAAGATGATGTAACGCATACGACAGCCGCCGGCAATCAGCATAATGGTACCGATAGCCATGACTAAAATAGCTCCCGACAAATGCGTTTCAACACCAATTAAAACCGTAGGAACCACAAAAATCAATGCAGGAATCAAAAAACCTTTAATCGCTGACTGCATTTTATCCCGATGCCTTGCAATATAATCTGCCATAAAAATAACGACACCGATTTTGGCAAACTCAGAAGGCTGGAACTGAAATCCTGCGATATATAACCATCTTTTTTCGCTGTCTTTACTAACAATAAGAACAAGGATTAACAGAAAAATACAAACAAAATAATATAATTTTGAAAACCGCCGATACAGATTGGTATTGATAAACGACAACACAATCATAATCGCAACTCCGATGATTGCAAAAATGAGTTGTTTGCGTATGTAATAATAACTATCCCCGTTATGCTTATTAAATGCATCTGCGTATCCGGCTGAAAACAACATAATCAATCCGATACACAAAAGAAGCATAACACCAACAAAAAACGGGATGTCAAACATCGGCAAATGGTGTTTGATTTTTTTTATTTTTGCCGTATTCTTCTTATCCATCTGTACACCTAAACCTATCTATTTTTTTAAAGCAATAACCAAAGCAATGACAGGGCAACCAAAATGACCGTCACAGAAGTAAACAAAAGACAAATTTTGACTTCACTGTATCCACTCAACTCAAAGCTGTGGTGAATCGGAGTCATTTTAAACAACCGTTTTCCGTGCGTGATTTTGAAATAGGCAACTTGGATCATAACCGAAGCAGCCTCGGCCAAATAAATAAATCCGACAACAATTAACATCAACGGAATCTTCAGCTCAAATGCTAAAACAACCACCATACCGCCTAAAAACATAGAACCGGTATCGCCCATAAAGACCTTGGCCGGATGCCAATTGTAAACAAGAAATCCTAACAGACCGCCACAAACCGACACAGCCAAAATAGCTGTTTCGGGCATCGCAGTGTTTCCAAATACGCCACCGATAGACGCTACCGTGAAAAACAAGCAAACAGGGACGGTTACACTTCCTGCAAGACCGTCTATGCCATCGGTTAAATTGACAGCGTTCGTAAAACCGACAATCAATACTAAGGCAATTACATAATAGAAATATCCAAAGTCAACCCAAATCTGTGTAAAGGGAATCAACATACGCGTGTCTCCACCACTTTGGATCCCCAGAAAAACAAGATAGGCTGCCGAAATAAAAATCTGAATCAAAATTTTTTGTACAACGGTCAAGCCTAAATTACGTTTTTTGGCCACCTTGACAAAATCATCGATAAATCCCATAAAGCCAAACAAAAGAGCAACAACCAAGCCGGTTAGCGTGCCGGTGGGCAGAGGAATAGCAGAACTAATCGTATTACCCTGTGTATAATAAGAGAAAGCCGTTGCAAAATATGCGATTAAAACTGCAATAATAAAGATAAACCCACCCATGGTCGGCGTTCCCTGCTTGGAAGCATGCCAGGACGGTCCTTCTTCGGTTAAGATCTGCTGTCCAAAATGCAGCTTTTTCAAAACCGGAATCAATATTTTTCCGATCACAAGCGCTGCTATAAATGCCACTGCAAAGGCAACGATAATCAATAAATACTGATCCATCAGTCGGCTCCTCCATTTTTTAGTTCAAAGAATTTTTTCATCACGTTTTCGGCTTGCATCCCGCGGCTTGCTTTAATTAAAATATGATCGTCCACATTTGCTAACTGAGTAAGCGTTTGGGCAACTTCATCTACATCCTTACAATGATAACAATTAGAAGCCTTTATCCCAACAGAAACAGCGCCTTCAATATAACATTCCCCAAATTCGCCAAAAGCAATCAACAGATCGACATTTTTTAACATGCGACCGACCTGCACGTGTAAATCCCGCGCAAAATCCCCCAGCTCTAACATATCGCCCAAGATGGCAATTTTCCGACCGGGCCGCCGGTTCAACATATCCACAGCGGCCTGCATAGAGGCCGGGCTGGCATTATAACAATCTTCAATGATATGAAATCCGTTTTTATCATAAGTCTGCTGACGCAGCGGAACGTTTTTAAACAAATTTAAACCCTGGCAAATGTCTTCCAACGGCACGTTCATGCTGATTCCCACACAAACCGCTGCCAGTGCATTATAAACATTATGAACGCCTTCACACGGCATGATTACCGTGGCTTCCCCCTGTGGCGTTTGAATCAGAAATCGCAGACTGTCGGACTCCATTACAATATCCTGAGCGGTAACATCACAGTCTGAAGAATTGATTCCATATCGCATTATTTTTTGAGGAATTTTTCCAAGCAGCTGCTCCTGGTAGGCTCGGTTCAAATATTCATCGTCGCCGTTTATGATCAACAATCCATCGGGCTTCAGTCCTGATAAAATTTCGAGTTTTGCCTGTAAAATATTTTCCTGAGATCCCAAATTCTCGATATGCGACATCCCTATATTCGTAATCACAGCAATGTCAGGCCGTGCAATATCCGACAGCACACGGATTTCTCCCCGAGCAGACATGCCCATCTCTACAACAGCGGCCTCATCGTCCGGCTGAATACCCAGCAATGTTAATGGCAGCCCTGTTTCACTGTTTTTATTTCCGTCAGTTTTATGCGTTTTGTATTTTTGCGATAACACCGAGGCAATACATTCTTTCGTCGTCGTTTTTCCTACACTGCCTGTTACGGCGACCAACTTCACGTTTAATCCGTCTCGGTACCAGGCACTAAATTGCTGCAATCCTTCCAAACAGGAATTTACAATCACATACGGCAACGACGTTTGCAGCGGTCTTTCGCATAAAAAGCCCACCGCTCCGTTTTCTTCCGCTTGCCGAATAAAATCGTGTCCGTCCACACGAGCGCCCTTTAAGCAAACAAAAACATCTCCGGCACAAACCTGCCTGGAATCTATAACAAATCGTTGAAAGTCACAATCTCCTTTCAACGTTCCCATTAATACCTTTGCTACATCAGACAGACGCATTTCCATTTCCCCTTATCTCTGTTTCCTGTTTTATTCCGGTTCCCCAACCATCTAAATCTTACAATTCGTTTGCAGCAGTTCACGAACGACTTCTCGTTCATCATAATGATGCTTTATTCCATTGATCAATTGATATTCTTCATGACCTTTTCCGGCAAGTATGACACAATCATCCTTTTTTGCATATCGAAGCGCATGAGCAATGGCCTGTGTTCGATCGGTAATTGCAGTATAGCGAGCGCCGTCCGGCATCCCATCTCGGATCTGAAAGATAATTTGGTCCGGATCCTCTGTACGGGGATTATCGCTGGTAATTACAGAATAATCGGCAAGTTCCCCGGCAATTTTCCCCATCTGTTTGCGCTTAGATTTATCGCGATCACCGCCACACCCAAACACCACGATCATTCGTCCCCGAATAAATTGCCGAGCGGTCGTCAGCAATTGTCGAAGGCCCTCCGGCGTATGTGCAAAGTCGATCATAATAGAATACGGCGTATCGGTTTTTAATAATTCCATACGTCCGCGTACCCCGTTAAAATAGGCTAAACAACTGCAGGCTTCTTGCAAATCAATATCATAATGACTGCAAACGGCAAGCGCCGCCAATGAATTGGCCACATTAAAAATTCCCGGCACCGAAAGACAGACCGGATAATGTTGATCCTTTATACAAAACGTATATCGGCTTTCCGACAATTCACAACAAATGTCAACAGCCTGATAATCCGCTTGCTTCTCTATCGAAAAAAATTGGCAAGACGCCATTTCAGAAAAGGCATTAAAATAGGAACAATCTGCATTGGCAATAATATTCCGGCTTTGTGGAATCAATAGCATTTTTGCCTTTAAATATTCTTCCATCGACTGATGGTAATCCAAATGTTCTGCGGAAAAATTAGTAAAGACACCCTGATCAAACCGGATTCCGTCCGTGCGGTGTTGATGCAGTCCCTGAGAGGAGACCTCCATTACCAAATACCGACAGCCGTCATCCCTTAACTTTTTTATAATACCGTATAATTCCCAAGGCTCGGGCGTCGTATTATTCATGCCAACACAGTCTTCTCCGCCACAAGCTTCAATGGTTCCGATTAATCCGGTCTTCTTTCCTGCATTGGCTAAGATATGACGAATCATATAAGAAGTGGTGGTTTTTCCGTTTGTCCCAGTTACACCGATCACATGCAAATCATCCGATGGACGTCCGTAAAAATTGGAGCACAGCAGAGCCAATGCCTGTCGAGGCTGCTCCACAACAATAAAATCAGATAAAATAATCGGCGCATCGGGGCCACATACAATCGCCTTTGCACCCAAATGAATCGCTAACGGAATATACTCCGCGGCATTTGTATGTTGTCCCTTAATGGCAACAAAGATCGAGTCTTCGCGCACATCATTGATATTCGAACAAATATATCGGATCTCTGCATTTAAATCCGGCGTACCGGTATATGCGATATTTTCAAGCAATGCTCCCAGTAACATAAAAGCCCTCCGAAAAAAAGATTTTTTTCTTTTTGCTTCCTGTTTTTTCTGTTTCTGGGAGCCTGGCTCCTGTTTTACTCTTCCTTCTGTTTAAAAGTAACGGTGACGACTGTCATTTTCGGAACGGTTTGCCCTGCTCCGACATCCTGCGAAACAGCTACCGTATTCGAGTAACTGATATTATCTCCTACTACTTTAATATTTAAATCGCTGTTTGTCAATAACTGATTGCATTCCGCGGCCGTTTTTCCGGTCAGATCCGGAACCACTGTCGTATCCTGCACGCTGTTTTTATCTGTATAAAGCAATACGGTAGAGCCTTCCGGCAATTTGCTTCCGGAGGACGGAATTTGATATTGAACCGTTTCTCCGTCACCTACTAATTTATATTGCAATGTCGAAGCGGCTAAATTAGACGAGGCCACTCCAATACTCTCCCCAACAACGTTAGGAACAGAAACTTCCTCCTGTGTTCCTTGTGCATAGTCGGGTTCAATACCCATATAATCCAGAGCGTCTACAATAATATCTCGACCCAACGGGGCTGCAATATAAGAACCGTACTGCACTTCGGAATTCGGTTCGTCGACAACCACCAGTACACAAATCTGGGGATCGTCAGCCGGAGCAAAACAGATAAAAGATGCGATTCTCTTACCGTTATCTTCTTCATCTTCCCGAGTATCCAATTTTTGCGAGGTTCCGGTTTTTCCGGCAATTCGATATCCCTCAACGTATGCATTTTTTCCTTTTTCTACTGTATACTCCAGATATTCTTTTAAAATATCCGAAGTTTGCTTTGAAACGGTTTGCCGAACCACAGTCGGCGTATTTTCTTTAATCACATTGCCTTCTGCATCGATAATCCGGTTCACAATATAGGGTTGCATATATTGTCCATCGTTGGCAACCGAACAAACACCGGCAATCAACTGCATGGGTGTAATTTTGAATGACTGGCCGAATGAAGCGTTAGCCAGATTTAATGCAGACATTGTTCCTTTTTGGAAATGGTACCCGGAATATTCACCGGGAAGCCCCACATTGGTTTTTTCACGTAATCCAAAAAGTGTTACATAATCATAATACTTATCTTGGCCAATTCTGGCTCCAAGCGTCATAAATACCGGGTTACAAGAATTTGCAATTGCGTCTTTTAATGTTTCCGTTCCGTGCCCATCTGTTTTGTGACAACGAACTTTGATGGACCCGATATTAAGGTAACCTACACAATTAAATGTCTCGGTTAAGCTAACTAAACCTTCTTCTAACGCCATGGACGCCGTAAAGATCTTAAAGGTAGAGCCCGGTTCATATTGCTGCAAAACTTTATTTTCACGATACACTTTGGCGTATTCGTTGTATTTTGTATAATATTCTTCGGTTCCCTCTCCATACTGTTTGAGCAGTTCCAATGTCATTTCATCTGTAATTGTAAATGGAGAATTCGGATCATAATCCGGCTTGGAACTCATCGCCAACACTTCACCGGTTTTAACGTTCATGATAACTCCGGCAAGTCGATTTTGTACATTATGCTCTACGCGAGCATTTTCCAAATGTTTTTCCAAAAACGACTGCATTTCCATATCGACTGTCAACTCTACCGTGCAACCATCTTTAGCATCTATTTCTTTTTCATATTCAAACGGCATTGCCGTTCCGACCGAAGTCTTTGCGGCAATCAATTTTCCGGAAGAACCTTTCAAATATTCATCATACATGTATTCGACGCCTTCCAAACCGTTGTTATCGGTTCCGACAAACCCCAATACAGTAGATAATAAGTGACCATTCGGATAATATCGCTTCGGATCTTCGGCCAATGAAACAATTCCAGAAAAACTTTTATCCGAACTGATAAACTCGCTGACCTTATCCGCAACATCTTTTTCAATTCGTCTGGCAACTTCTACGCTCTGAACATTCCGCTGGGTCATCTCATAAATTTTATCCCGATCCATTCCCAACGCAGAAGATAACCCGTCAGCAATTTCTTCCCGCGTGTCATCGTCCTGAATAGCAGACGGCGCCATTACCACCTTATACGCAGTTGCACTTACAGCAAGTGCATTTCCGTTTCGGTCAGTAATGGAGCCTCTCTTTGCTTCAATTGTAATTTCTTGAGTCTGCTGACTAATCGCACGCTGCTCATACATATCGTGTCCAATGACCTGGATAAAGAATAGCCGACAAACAAGCACCCCAAACATGCATAATGCCAATATGCGCATTACGCTGTATCTACGCAGATTTTTCTCACTCGGTCTAATCGCCATCGTTCCGTATTTCCTTTTTTAAACTCATCTCTTACACAACAAAAATATGGCCGGCCTATTGAAAATATTCCAGAATAACAGAGAATGCCTTTGAGATTCTTGAGAAAAAGTTCTCATTCTGCTCATGCTCGATCACCTGCATATTTTCCTGTTTCTGATCATCAATATATTCAATTTGATAACTACTGATTTTTTTCATAGACAGATTCTCAGATGCATACTTTTCAATATTGCGGTAATTGGAGCGCGACTGATACTCAATATCTAAAAGCTTCCCCTCGTTTTGCACTTCTTCCAGTTCCGCACTTAACCGTGTGTTTTGGTAACTTTTCTCATATTGACTGATATAACAATTTACACCAACAACACTGATTGCAATAATCAAGAGCGCCAAAAATGCGCTGAGTGCGTCAAAGGACTTTTTCTTTTCAACATGCTGTTTCTTTTTCATCATCTGTTTTTCTTCAGCTCTTGATTTTGCCATGACGCCGTCTCACACTCCTGTCCGTTTCGGATAAAAATTCTTAATTTTGCACTTCTTGACCGAGGGTTTCTCGCAATTTCCTCCTCGGTTGGAAGAATCACTTTTTCAGCCTTCCCCAACGACTTTTTGCCGCACACACATACCGGAAAATCCGGCGGACAAGTACAGGGCTTTTCTGCTTTTGAAAAAATGTGCTTTACCAACTTGTCCTCTAATGAATGAAACGTGATCACACAAATGCGTCCATTGGGATTGATATACGGAAAAATCTCATGGAGCAACCGGTCTATTTGTTTCAACTCATCATTGACTTCTATTCGAATTGCCTGAAATACACGCTTTGCAGGATGTTGCTTTTCACGCAAAGCTTTCGCAGGCATCGCCTTTTTAATAATATCGACTAATTCTAAAGTTGTTTGGATCGGTTTTTCTGTTCTTCTTTTTATAATAGCCGAGGCTATGGGACGTGAGTATCGCTCCTCTCCATACTCAAAAAAGACACGCTCCAGCTGCTCTTTTGAATATGTATTTACGAGCTGCTTTGCATCAAACACATCGTCTTTGTTCATTCTCATATCCAGGTCTGCATCAACCATATACGAGAATCCCCTGTCTGCAGTATCTAACTGATGCGAAGAAACCCCCAAGTCCACTAAGAGTCCGTCCAACATCAGGCCATTTTCGGACAGATACTGCGGCAGTCCACAAAAAGTATCATGCAATAATGTAAGCGTACAGTCCAGGCTGCCGAGCTTGTCCCTGCACGCCCCAATAGCTTCTATATCTCTGTCCACACAAATCAGGTGCCCGTTTGAAGACAAACTCTGCCCAATACGAAGAGAATGATTCCCTCCTCCGGCAGTTCCGTCCGCATATACGCCGTCCTTTTTTATGTTCAGACCAGTGATACTCTCCTCTAACAATACCGGAACATGTTCAAATCGCCCATCCATCATTAAAAACCGACTTCCTCAAGCAGCTCAGAAACCGCAGAGCTGTCTGTTTGTAAATTGAACGAATCCCAACGTTCGGTATCCCAGATTTCAATCCGGTTCAACGCGCCGACCACGGTAACGTCCTTTTCAATCCCCGTAATCTTGCGCAGCGATTGCGGAATGGTGATACGCCCCTGCCCATCAACATCGGACAGCGCAGCGTTTCCACTGAAAAACCGCAAAGCGGTGCGGCTTTTAGAAGTAGGAAGGCTCATCAGAGATTCCACAAATGCATTCCATCCCTCTTCAGAAAACAAGAAGATACAATCGTCCAATCCCCGGGTCATATAGACTTTTTCTCCCACATAACTCCGCTGTTTGGCAGGTAAAAACAAACGGCCCTTCGTGTCTATAGAATGTTGATAATTTCCGATAAAAGCATTCAGTGCCATTTGCTCACCTCCACTCTTATTTTAGGGATTTTGAACCACTTTACTCCCTTTTCCTACACTTTCGCTCCACTTTACATTTATTATATATGATTTGGCTTTTTTTTGCAATAGTTTCAAAATAAATTTTCCAAAAAATTTCCGTCCAATTATTATGCAACTTGCACAATCGACAAAAAATACGCTTTTCTGCTCGATTAAAATGCGGTAGAAATATTCTTGACAGCCCTGAAAGTGTATGATATTATATATAGGTATTATAATAAATAGCGTTCAGACTTTTTGGTGCTTTTGTCAGCACCGTCACAAAAATTAAGATTTCGGAGGGAAAAACATGAAGTTGCTTATCTTTGACGGAAACAGTATTCTCAACAGAGCGTATTATGGGATCCGTCCCCTTACCACTTCTTCCGGCTTTAATACAAACGCTATTTACGGCTTTTTAAACATCTTATACAAACATATGCAGGACGAAGGTGCTTGCAAAATTTGCGTTGCTTTTGACCTGAAAGCAAAAACATATCGACATTTATTGTATCCCGACTACAAAGCCGGACGCAAACCCATGCCCCAAGAATTATATGAACAAATGCCGGTTTTAAAGCAGATTCTTGATGCCATGGGCATTCCCCGCGTGGAAAAAGAAGGACTGGAAGCCGATGATCTGATCGGTATACTAAGCAATCAGTGTACGCAAAATAATACACCGTGCGTCATCGTGACCGGGGACAGAGATTCTTTCCAGTTAATCGACGACAACGTCACTGTCAAGTTAGCGGTAACCAAATCCGGCACTTCATCAGATGAGGTTTATACACCGGACAAAATTTACGAAAAATACGGGTTGTCCCCCAAGCAACTGATCGACTTAAAGGCCTTGATGGGTGACAACAGCGACCGCATTCCGGGCGTACCCGGAATCGGCGAAAAAACAGCCATCACTTTGTTAAAAAAATACGGGACACTGGAAAATGTTTTCCTCCACGCAGAGGAAGAAAAAGGAGCATTAAAAGAAAAACTGCTCCACGGAAAAGACAGTGCCTTTTTAAGCCGTGAGCTCGGACGCATCGTCCGGGATCAGGATATAGACCTCAAAGCAGAGGACATTCCCGAACCACATTTCGACAAACAAGAATTGCTAAATCTGTTTACCCAACTCGAAATGTCCTCGATGGTCAAAAAGTTTGAACTGGATCAAACTTCAACCATACAAAAGCAGGAACAACTGATTACAGAAGGCACTTATCGTGACGAAATCTTTGAACAGCCGACTTTATATGTACTGCATGAACAAGATCAACTCTATATCAAAGACAAAAATCAAGTAGTCTGTGTACCCTGCTCCGATGAAATCCTAAAAAAACTTTCTTCTTGCAAAATTGTAACTCACAATGCCAAACCGTTACTGCATGCGATGAACCGGGCACAGTTGCCGATTCAGCTGGAATACGACACCATGCTGGCCGCATATTTGATCAATCCGTCCCAATCTTCTTATCCTCTACCCATGCTGGCACAGGAATATGCCGAAGGACACTCGGCGCAGCAGCCGGAACACCTGGTTGTTTATCTGGATTTAATCCAAAAAAATACGGAACAAAAACTACAGCAAGACGGACAAGAAGACCTTTACCGCAAAATTGAACTGCCGCTTTGCCGCGTATTGGCTGATATGGAATATTGCGGCTTTGCGATGGATCGAAACTTCCTGGAATCTTTCGGAAAAATGCTCACCGAAACGATCGGACAGTTAAGTGATGAAATTTTCAGACAAGCCGGACAAGAGTTCAACATCAATTCTCCCAAGCAATTGGGTGAAATCTTATTTGAGCACCTTGGCATGCCTGCGACCAAAAAGACAAAGACCGGCTACAGCACGGGCAAGGAAGTGTTGGAAAAATTAAAATGGAAAACACAAAATCCGATCATAGACAACATCTTAGACTACCGCATGCTCACCAAATTAAAATCCACTTACGTAGATGCGTTTCTGTCCAAGTTAGATCAAACCAATCGGATTCATACCAGCTTTACCCAAACGGTCACGCAGACAGGCCGAATCAGCAGCATTGAACCCAATCTGCAAAATATTCCGGTCCGGACCGACCTGGGCAGACAGCTCCGAAAGGCATTCATTGCTAAAGAAGGTTATGTCCTGATTGATGCGGACTACTCCCAGATCGAATTGCGCGTACTAGCTCATATCGCTAACGATTCGCGTATGCAGCAGGCATTTATTGAAGAAAAGGATATTCACACCATTACTGCTTCGCAGGTATTCCAAATGCCGGAGCCAATGGTCACCCCGGAACTTCGCAGAAGAGCCAAAGCCGTTAATTTTGGAATCGTTTACGGGATCGGAGACTATTCCCTGTCCCAAGATATCGGAGTGTCCGTAAAAGAAGCGCGGCAATATATCGAAAACTATCTGGAAACGTACAGCGGCGTACGGGAATACATGAAAAACATTGTAGCTTTTGCAGACCAAAACGGATATATCCAAACATTATTCGGCCGCCGAAGATATGTTCCGGATATTCACGCAAAGAACAAGCAACTTCAAGCCTTTGCACAACGCGTCTGCATGAATACCCCGATCCAGGGAACCGCCGCAGATCTCATCAAATTGGCAATGGTTCGGGTAGACGATCAACTGCGTCAATCCGGCTTGGACGCAAGACTGATTTTACAAGTACACGATGAACTGATTATCGAAGCCAAACAGGAACAAGCCCAACAGGCAGCGGCTATTTTAAAGCAACAAATGGAACACGCGGCAGACTTATCCGTTCCGCTGGTTGTTGATATCGGCATAGGAAACACCTGGTTTGATGCAAAAAAGTAAATCGTCCATTCTAAAAAAGAGATGAAAATATGAATATTATTTTTGTATGCACGGGCAACACGTGCAGAAGCCCTATGGCAGAAGGCCTTTTTAAGAAAATACTTCAAGATCAAAAAAAAGAAAACATCTTTGTAAGCAGCGCAGGACTTTCTGTTCCTGTTTCCGCGCCGGCGTCACAAAACGCCATCACGGTCATGAAAGAACAAGGCATCGATCTGCAACAGCATCGCGCCCAACAATTAACGGCAGCCATGTTGGCTGATGCCGACCGAATTTATGTCATGACCGGCCAACAGCAGCAAATCTTACAGGCGCTTTATCCACAATTTGCAAAAAAAATCCAGCAGCTGTCCAACGCCCAAATCTCCGACCCTTTCGGGCAAGATGTACAGGCTTATCGAACCTGCGCCGAGCAAATCAGACAGGCATTGATCAAAATTGCAGAGGACTTACAAGATGAGTCCTGAATTGATTTGTTTGACTCCGCAACATACAGCTTATTTAGAACAGATTGCAAAAATTGAGCGCGGTGCGTTTTCGCAACCGTTATCTGAGGCGCAGTTGCGGGGCTGTGCACAATCGCCGGATTATCGCATTGATGCATGGATCGCAGACGATATTGTTCTTTCTTATGTTGTTATGCAGATCGTGGCACAGGAAGT
The DNA here is from genome assembly GCA_014872655.1 of Clostridia bacterium. Taxonomy (GTDB): domain Bacteria; phylum Bacillota; class Clostridia; order Oscillospirales; family UBA644; genus UBA644. The sequence continues at coordinate 11,291 of WHHJ01000016.1, read as the reverse complement.
GCAAATATTATCGGTTGCTAGCGTCGAAAAAAATAAGGGGTATGCCTCGGCGCTGTTAATTCGATGCATTCAAAATTTGCACAAAAACGAACTGGCAAATTGCATTTATTTAGAAGTTCGCTGTTCCAATACAGCTGCAAAACATGTATACGACAAACTCGGATTTATTTGTGACGGTATACGTAAAAACTTATATGATTTTCCTAAAGAAGACGGATATATTATGCATATGGAAGTGACCGAATCGTGTTTATACTCGGAATAGAAAGTTCTTGTGACGAAACGGCGGCAGCCATTGTTGCTGACGGCCGAAACGTAATGACCAATCAAATCAGATCGCAAATCGACATTCACACCCTATACGGCGGTGTTGTTCCGGAAATCGCATCCAGAGCACACGTTGAGGCCATTTCGCAACTGGTTGAAGAAGCGGTTGAACCTATCGGAGGAATCGAAAAAGTCGACGCGATTGCTGTAACCAACGCACCGGGCCTGATCGGGGCATTGCTGGTGGGCGTCAATTTTGCAAAATCCTTAGCATTTGCAATACAAAAACCGTTAATCCCTGTTCATCATATTCGGGGGCACGTTGCGGCAAATTACCTCACCTTTCCCGATTTGACTCCTCCGTTTACCGCACTGATCGTTTCGGGAGGACACAGCCACATTGTCAATGTTTCAGACTATACTCAATACCAAATTATCGGCCGAACACGCGATGATGCGGCTGGAGAATGCTTTGACAAGGTGGCGCGGGTTTTAGGCTTAGGTTATCCCGGTGGCCCAAAGATCGAAAAAGCGGCACAAACCGGAGATCCCAATGCAATATTTTTCCCCCGAGTACACTTTAAAGACAATGAATTTGACTTCAGTTTCAGCGGCATAAAAACCGCCGTCATCAATCATGTTCATCACTGTCAGCAAGTGCAGGACCCCCTTTCCATTCCCGATGTAGCAGCTTCTTTTACACAGGCTGTATGTGAAGTTCTAGTCGGCAATGCAGTAAAAGCAGCTTCCGCATTCTGTAAAAAACTGGTTCTTGCGGGCGGCGTAGCAGCCAATAAAACACTGCGCAGTAAGCTGACGCAAGCATGTACCGAACAAAATATTGACCTATTTGTTCCAGATTTCTCATACTGCGGAGACAACGCTGCAATGATTGCCAGCCAGGGTTATTATGAATTTTTAAACGGTAACATTGCCGCAGAAGATCTAAACGCATATGCCAATCAATCCATCGAACTTTAAATAAAACAGAAACTGTTTACGAATGATCATAAATACCCATACAGTGATTGATACACAGGAAATATGCAAACACGTAACAAAACAGATCTGCCATCCAGACAATTGATTTATTTGTACGCAGAAGAGAACGATCAATTCACAACAATTAAAAAACCGCGTGGTATCCGCACGGTTTTGGTTGTATAAAAAAAGCGACAGGAAGTTCCTGTCGCTTTTGTATTATCCGCCGTTACGATCAGTCGCAGCAGCTCTGATTCATGGAGAAACAGTAAACGATGACCGCAGCGATAAGTAATGTCCAGAAATAATATCCGTTATTGCAGCCGCAATTACACATCATATATACCTCCTTTGGAATAATAACAAAGAGTACGTTTTTGTCGGGGCTTCGCACTCTCCTACATTCACATACTATGCCCATCCTAAAATATTGTGACAATCTGCAACAATAAATTTACCTACGTAACATCCTCTGCCGGAGTTGAATAAACTGTAGTAAGACCACGGTTTATGTCGAATGGCGGCGCACACGCCATGATTAAACTGATTTTTTATTTTTTTCTAATATTTTACTGTTTAAAAATCAAGATTGTGCGGAAAAATAAAGATAGAAAAACAAATGATTCCGGAGAGTGAAAACCATGTCACAAATCAAAAGAGGAGATATCTACTATGCAGATCTCAGCCCTGTAGTAGGCTCCGAACAAGGCGGCGTTCGCCCTGTCTTGATTGTTCAAAACGATGTCGGAAACAGACACAGTCCTACCGTCATTGCCGCAGCCATCACATCAAAACTTCACAAAACAAAATTACCAACACATATAGAAGTCGATGCAACAAGTTACGGTCTTGCGAAGGACTCCGTTATACTGCTCGAACAGGTTCGTACATTAGATAAAAAAGATTAAAAGAAAAAATGGGGCATCTCGGCACGGAAGCTATGACAGAGGTTAACCAAGCCCTTTCGGTAAGTTTCGGCCTTTTTTGACAAAAAAACTGCCGAAAAACAAACTGAGAAATTAGGTACAATCCACAAAATTGCGCACGACTTTTTTTCAGGTATTTACAGTCGGTTTTTTTTCTGATACAATAAAGAAAAAAACGATTGAATAATACAGAAAAAGCCGTGCGTTTTTGCATCGGCAACCAGAGGTGTAAAATGAAAAGATTCATAACCACTGCACTTGTAATCTTACTGATCTCAGCTTTTGCGCCTGCATTATCAGCACAAAAGCAAAATTATACCGTTCCTCGCACGCAAACCGTTCCGGTAATTGACGGAAAAGGTACTGACGAAGCGTGGCAAGGGGCCAAAATGACTGTTAAACTACAAAAAACTTCTTGTATACAAAATGGTGGCTATGTACTGAATACAAACAGTACAGAAGCGGATGATGCATCTGGAACCGTCGATGTACTCTGGTCTGACATCAAAGGAAAAGAAGGCTTATATCTCAAATGGGAGATTGTCGACCACACGCAAAGCTATGCAGTTGACCCAGATAAAGATCCCTTAGATGCTATGGACAGCGTACAGATTGTACTGGACCCGTTGTACAAACAATCTCCTACCATTCAAAATACAGCTCTTTGCTTTACCTTTGTCCCCTACATTGCAAAAGGCCAAAACGGACTTACCATTCAAGAAAAAGCTTCCTGGGAAGAATCGTGGGGACAATCGGAATCTTCCAGAAAAATACAGGTGGCTTCTTCCTGCAATAAAGCGACTGATCCAACCACCAGTCAACAGAGAGTACAAAGCTATATAATCGAAGCCTATATTCCAACCCAGATATTATCCATCGGCGGATATGAACCGACTTTAAAAGTCGGTGCAAAAATGGGAATCGGATTTGCATTGATCGATTATCAGTTTGATTTTCATACATACGACCAAAAAAACCCGGAAAACAGCGCCCAATTGACTAACATTATTGCGGATTTCGGAGACGGTACCGACGGCTTTAATACGCCCGCAAAATACAATCTGTTGGTGCTGGCTGACGAAAACGGGAATACACAAGGACAAGAAGATGAACCCAATGACGCTCCTATCTCTGAAAATACGGGAGAAATTCTTTTTGAATTACGTAAAAGCATCGTAACCGCTCAAAATATCTTGAACAATGAAAATACAGCTTCTTATTATACCGAAAAATCGTTGACAGCATTAGAAAACGCCTTAAAACAGGCTGAAAAGATCACAATCTCCAATTCTGAATCTGAGATTACCAACGCAAAAAAAGCATTAGACAATGCCTATGCTGCACTGGAAACGAAAGAATCTTTAAAAGATTTACTTTCCCGTGCGGAAACGCTCGTACAAGAAGACTACACCCAAGATAGTTGGGAAAATTTTGTCCGTGCAAAAACAACGGCCAAAAATATTACCGGCAACGAAAACAGTGAAGAAGGCCGCGCAGCAAAAATTGCCTTGATAGAAGCAATTGCAAATTTACAGCCGGCTACAAGTTCTTCCCCGGAAGAAGCAAAACAAACTTTAACCAACCTGGTCTCTGAAATGCAAAAACTGAACGCGAACGACTATACAGAAGACAGTTGGAACCGATTTAAACGTGCGCTCACCGCCGCTGAAGATCTTTTACTAAATCAAGATTCTGAGCCAACAACCGGTCAACTGGACGCAGCGACAAAAACATTAACAGATGCGCGAAACGCCCTTGTAAAAGCATCAAAATCCAGCCTATGGATCCCGATTACCATTATTATTGTTTGTATCATTATTGCAGGAGCAGGAATTACAGTTCTAGTTGTTGCAAAAAAGAAGAATTCTACCAAATATTACAAACAAGACACAACGCAGGAAGATCAAATGCCTAAAAGCGAAAGACTTCAGTCCTTCTTGAACAGCGATACGGATGAATTTGAGGAAGAATCTACTTCAGATTTCTTAACAGATGATTACTCCACTTCGGACTCGGACCAAACAGATAGCAAATCATAATTCATAAAAATTTAAAGAGCGGTTTTCCCGTTGAGAAACCGCTCTTTAATTGCCACATTTTTATGGCAAACACAAGAGTCACGATATCAAAACATGTCCGAATCGGAAATTTACAAATTTATTGTTTTTTGATATCATACAAATAGAAAAATTTAGACTATTATTTATATAAAAGCGTGAGCGGCCATATGAAAAAATATTTTTTAACTTTTACTATTACTCTTGCAGCCTTAATTTGTTTTGCATTTTCTTCGGCTGCAATACAAAAGAAAGAATACATTATTCCCCTGCGAGAATCTGCACCCATTATCGACGGAATTGGTTATGATCCTGAATGGGAAGGGGCAAAAACCATCTATCTATCTGCAGAAGAATGCTTACAAAATGGCGGATATGTACAATTCCCGGACACAACAGACGGCGCGAAAGCAGAGCTGTCCGTTATCTGGTCTAATCAAGAAGGTCGTGAAGGGTTATATTTTAGATGGATCGTTGATGACCCTACTCAAAGTTTTGCCGTAGACAAAACATCTAATCAGCTGAATTCCATGGACTGTGTTCAAGTTGTCATCGACCCGATGCACAAACAATATGCCGGCATAAAAAACTGTGCCATGTGCTTTACATTTGCACCCTACACGTCCATTTCCGGCAATGGCTCTGTCCCCAGTGAACCGGCTGCATGGTGGGAACATTGGGTCTGGGCTGGAGCTATCAGCAATGCAGATGTACAAGTAGCTGCAAAATTAGATAAAATCGAAGATACACAGGGAGACCGGGAATGGCTTGTATTTGGATACGTTATCGAAGCCTATATCCCGTGGAAAGCTATGGATATTAATCACGATATACCGGAAGGCGTTGTGGGTGAAAATTTAGGTATCGGTTTTTCATTAGTCGATTATAATCTGGATATGCAATCCTATATTCCTCAATTCCCGGAAGAAAGTCAAGATCTAATCAATATGTGTACAGATTTCGGAAACGGAACAGATAAATTTAATTCGCCGAAATATTATAACAATGCATACCTGGGAAACACGCAAGGAACGTTAACGGAAAATGAAAAAGAAGCGGACGTTTTAAAAGACACTGAAAAAGCTTATCAAGCGCTTCAGACAGAAATATCTAACGCAAACGCAAACTATATTAACAATACAAAAACACAAAATAAATATACCAACGTTTCAATGACTGCATTAAAGAATGCGGTTGCTTATGCGGAGCAATTATCTATCACCAATTCATTAACAGAATTAGTGGATGCCCGAGACAAAATCGCTAATGCAGTAGCTTATTTAGTTCCGATTCAACAAGACACTTTGGAAATGTATATTTCCAGAGCAGAAGGGTTAATTAAAGAAAAATATACACAACAATCATGGGACAACCTTGTTTCTGCATTAAACGAAGCAAAGTTGCATATCAATGAACCGGAGAGTGCTGCTGCACAATCTGCTAAAACGGCCTTAGCCGATGCGATCGCAAATTTGGTACTAACCGAGGCTGAAAATACAGTCGGCAAAGAAGAGCAAGATGTGTTACGCGGGCAATTAGATGCCTTTATCATTAGCACACAAAACTATGTAGAATCTAATTATTCCCCTGAAACATGGGAAGTTTTTTCTGCAGCACGTGAAAACGCAAAAGCTGTTTTAACCAGAGAAGATACAACCCAAGAAGAGCTCCAACAAGCATTAGATACCTTGAAATCTGCAAATGGGAATTTATATAAAATAACACATACGACTTTACCTCAAAGCTTATTACCGGAAATCATAACCATGATATTTGTGTCCGTTTTAACCATTGGAATTGTTTTGATATTGATTTTCACAAAGAGAAATCGCTCTTTTGCAAAGAAATTGTAAAACAAATTTCACACAAGAGAACGTGTCCCGATTGGAATATCATTTTGCACAGACATTGTCCGGACAATTTTACAAACAAAGACCAAAAATTTGTAAAAAAGCTTCTTCTTTTAGGTTTTGCGATGCAATAAAAGGATGTTTTAAAACATAATGCAATCCGTTTTTATCCAAACCCTAAAATCTTGTCAAATTTCACATTTATATCACAAACTTCAAAAAAAAATGTCTGTTTTGCATATTTACTTTTTCGCAGATTTATATTATTATATATCTGAAAATAAATGAAAGGTGGGCTAAAATTGACAAGAAAATCAATTTTATCTATGATGATGGCTCTTGCCATAATGTTGAGTTTATTCAGCATTACGACATTTGCAGCCACAACCACAGGAGAAAATGGAACAAAAAATTATGAGCTTCCGTTGACCTCAACCGTTCCGACATTGGATGGAGACTTGAGCGATGCAACTTGGAGCGGAGAAACATTAACAATTCAATTAAATCTGAAGGACTGCGTTGCAAACGGCGGATATGCAAAAAATCCGACAACTTCAGGAGCAAGCGGAGAACTAAAAGCTGTTTGGTCCAACGCTGAAGGCAAAGAAGGTCTTTACTTTGCTTGGCATGTAAAAGACGAAACACAATCTTGGGCCGCGGACATTAATGGTGTCGCATTCAATGCAATGGATGCTGTTCAGGTTGTTATTGACCCCCTTTACAAAAGACGTACAAGTAAATCTGACTGCGCAATGTGTTTTACTTTTACAGCATACGCCAGTATGTCCGGAAACGGCATGTGTCCGACAGAGTCCGGCAGATGGTTTGAGTACTGGATGTGGGAAAGTGCATATGAGGGCTCCGGCGTTCAGATGGGCTCTGCAACCAATAAAAGAGAAGATACGATTAAAGAAAATGGTATAGACAGAAAATACCTGTTAGACGAGTACTGGATCGAGGCTTACTTACCGGCATCTGCCTTGAACGTTAATGGGCAAGAGCCTGAATTTAAAGTCGGCACAAAAATGGGCATTGGCTTCACCTTGATTGATTATGACTGGATTTCTGAAGGATTTGTTATTAATGAAACAGATATTGCGGAAACACAGCAACTAATCAACTTGTTTGCAGATTTCGGCGGAGGAAAAGATCGTTTCAATTATCCTAAATATTACAACACGATTACGTTAGTAGAAAAACTTGGTCAAGCGCCAACAGAAGAACCCGGAACGGAAACCCCGGGTGTTGAAGACGGAAACGATGTTTCTTCTATCACCTTTGCAGACAGTGCAGAAGCTTACAGTGCGTTGCAGAGCGAATTGGAAATCGCAACAAAAATTTCCAGCGATACTGCATATGAAAAATATTACGCAGCAGACAGTATCGCAAACCTCAAAACAGCAGCTCAGGCAGCAGAAGGTTTAACAGAATCTAACACATTAGAAGAATTGACAGCAGCTGTTATCAGCATGAAAGAAGCCAGAATCCAGATGACAACAACCATGACGCTCAAAGAACTTCTTGACGTGGTTGGCGAACTGAAAGAAGCTGATTTCAACTCCGGTGACTGGACGGTTATTCAGGATAAAGTAAACGAGGCAAAAGGCTTCTTAAATGAAGATGGATCTGAAATTACTGATGATGCAGAAGCATTAGCCAATATCAAATTTGATATTATTAAATTGTTGGTTGAAAATGATGAACTAATTGCAGGTACAACGAATGATGATGACGATAAATCCGGTGCGGACGGACTTGTAAACGAAGCTCCTGCCGAAGAAGAAAGCGGACTGCAAACATGGCAGATCGTTCTGATCGTTGTGGGAGCAATCGTAGTTGTAGCTGTTGTTGTGATTATCATTGTTGCTGTAAATAAGAAAAAGAAGGCCGGCGAAGTGGAATCTGAGGAAGAAGTTTCCGAAGAAGAAACCGAGGAAGAAGTTGAAGGCGAAGAAACGGCTGAAGAAGAAACAGAAGAAGTAGCTGAAGAAGAAACTTCTGAAGATAATACAGACAACGAATAATTCATAAAATCTAATCATAAAAATCCGTAACCTTATAAAAAGGTTACGGATTTTTTATATTTTATAGTTGTTAATGTTCTCAATTATAATACAATTACTCAACAACTCTTCTCGGAGAAAACAATAAAGACATCGCTTTTTGCAAGAAAACCTATCCACTAGTTTATATCAGTAAATGTCCTTTTCTATCATCCAGAAAATATTATTTATATATCTGTCATTTTGATTTTCTCAAGCAATCTTCCCGCTACCGCCTAAAACAACAAATATTTAAAAAATATAAAACAGATATTCGACTTCCTAATCAGACACTTCCATAAAAGTCAAATTATACCAGGTTGCAAAGTGACCACCAGATTATATCATGCAATCAATTTAAACTATTTTAATGCAATGAAGAAGAGGGCTTATCTTATAAAATAGCCCTCTTCTTATTCAATATCAAATTTTACCGAATTTCACGTACGCGAATGATGCCGGATAAGTGACGGATTTTATCTGTCAACTGAGATGATTCCGGATTTTCAGTTAAATCGATAATCGTATAAGCATTATCGCCTTTAAACTTAGACGTGATATGATCTATATTCAACTTTTCGTCTCCAATAAGCGCCGTGATCTGTCCTAACATAGTCGGAACATTTTTATGCATCACACAGATACGAACACCTGTGCTTCTCTCGCAAAATACGGTTGGGAAATTTACACTGTTTCGAATGTTGCCGTTTAATAAATAATCCTGTAATTCGTCAACAGCCATCACTGCGCAATTTTCTTCAGATTCCGGAGTAGAAGCCCCGATGTGAGGAAGACAAATGACATTTTTCATGGATAAAACTTTTTCATTCGGGAAATCTGTTACGTACTTTGCAACCTTTCCACTTTCCAATGCAGGAGCGATTGCATCGTCATCTACTAACTCACCACGAGCAAGATTCAAAATGCGAACGCCGTCTTTCATCTGCGCAATGGCCTCACTGCAAATAGTATGCTCGGTTTCTTTCATAAACGGAACGTGAATTGTAATATAATCACTTACTGCATATAACTCAGAAACATCGTTTACCTTATGTACATATTTGGATAGACGTAAAGCCGCATCAACGGTTAAATACGGATCGTAGCCGTAAACTTCCATCCCCAAATCGATGGCGACATTGGCAACTAAAATACCAATTGCACCAAGACCGATAATACCTAATTTTTTACCTGAAATTTCCGGGCCTACAAATTGGCTTTTTCCTTTTTCTACCAATTTCCCCAAACCTTCTTCGTGCTGAATCGACTTGACCCACTCAATACCGCCTACCAGATCTCTGGAAGCCATCAACATCGAAGCGATGACCAACTCTTTAACCGCATTAGCATTTGCACCGGGAGCGTTAAAAACAACAATCCCCTCTTGTGTACACCGATCAATGGGAATATTGTTTGTACCTGCACCGGCACGAGCAATCGCCTTTAACTGAGGTTGAAAAGCATATTCATGCATAGACGCAGACCGAACCAGAATACCATCCGGATCCTCACAATCCTCATTGCATACAAACAAATCCGGCAAAAACCGATCTGTTCCTACTGAGGCTATTTTATTTAATTTTTTAATTTGAAACATGTTGCAGCCCCCACTTCTTAGCGATTCTTCTGCTCAAAATCAGACATAAAGTCAACTAACTTCTTTACGCCTTCAATTGGCATTGCATTATAAACACTTGCACGCATTCCGCCTACCGTACGGTGTCCCTTCAAGTTTACAAGTCCGGCAGCGGTAGCTTCTTTTACAAATTTGGCATCCAACTCTTCACTGCCTGTAACAAACGGAACATTCATCAACGAACGGCTGGTTCCCTGAACCGTCGGCTGGAACAACTGAGACCCGTCCAGATAATCGTATAAAATCTTTGCCTTTTTGATATTTTGCTCGTAGATCACATCTACTCCGCCTAAATCGCGGATCCATTCCAACATCAATTTACAAATGTAAATCGCATAAGTCGGCGGCGTGTTATACAACGACTCAGCTTTAACGTGCGTTGTATATTTCAGCATCGTCGGCGTTCCTTCCATAGCTTCAGAAACCAAATCCTCACGGATGATAACAATGGTTAACCCGGCAGGGCCCAAATTCTTCTGGGCTCCGGCAAAAATCAGCCCATACTTGGAAACATCAACCGGCTCACTTAAAATACATGACGACAAGTCTGCCACCAACGGAACATTCCCCGTCTCAGGTAATGTTGCATAATGGGTTCCGTAAATCGTATTATTTTGACAAATATAAAAATAATCTGCATCGGGATCAAACGTAGCGGGATCCAACTCCGGAATGTAGCTGAATGTTTTATCCGCAGAAGAAGCCACAACATTGACCTGACCATAACGCGAAGCCTCTTCACAAGCTTTCTTCGCCCACTGCCCGGTAACAACAATGTCAATCTTCTTTTTCTTCATCAAGTTCATTGGGATCATGGAAAACTGCGTCGATCCACCGCCCTGCAAAAACAACACCTTATAATTATCAGGAATGTGCATCAATTCTCTTAACAGACTTTCTGCACCTTTGATAATGGCGTCAAAAGCCTTAGACCGATGGCTCATTTCCATAACAGACATGCCGCTGTCACCGCAACACAACATCTCCTGCTGCGCTTTTTTCAAAACAGCTTCCGGCATCATCGAAGGGCCTGCCGAAAAGTTATAAACTCTATCCATACAAAATCCTCCCATATGATTTACTATTACTTATTATTATAAAGAATATTTTTCTTTCTGTCAATAGTAAAACCAGGTTTTGGAATATTTTTAATGTTTTTTTTCAAATCATGTTTACATTTTCTTTTGTTTGATATATAATAAAAACAGATTCCGTTTAAGGAGATTTTTTATGAAAAAAAAGATTCTTTGCATCCTGTTATGTGCCGCCGTTATATGCGGATACGCATCAGCCTTTTCCGCGGAGGACAAAACCATTCTTGAATTAAAAACATCAACGGGCTCCATCGGTTCTATTGTAAACATCGGCTTAAACATTACAGAAAATAGTCAAACCGGAAATGGAAAATTCATTATAAAATATGATAAAACCTTGCTCGAGTATACCGGATACACAGTCGGACCTGTTTTACAAAATGCAGCGGTCAGCGTTTATGCCAATAAAAACGGAGAAATTGTGATCACTTATGACAG
>WHHJ01000015.1 GCA_014872655.1 Clostridia bacterium | reverse complement strand
TATATCGGAATCTTTTTTATTAATGATAAGGTATCTTTTTAAAAAAGGATTAACACATAAACAGGATAAACCTTGACACGACTACAAAAAAAGTGTATAATAAATTAGTTAAAGAATTCGTTCGGAGGATTGTATGATCGGAGTATCTACGGCTTGTCTGTATCCGGAACAAACAGAAGAAAGTTTACGTTATTTAGCCGAAAACGGAGTCCAAACTGTTGAAGTTTTTTTTAATACTTTTTCCGAATTCAGCAAAGAATACGCATTACAACTCAAAAAACTATGCGATCAATATCATGTTCACATCTACTCCGTGCACCCGTTCACCTCTTTTATGGAAACTTATCTCTTTTTTGATGAGTATGCACGCCGCAAAAAAGATGGCTTCAAATTATACCGCTCTTTTTTTGAAGTTGCTCAGATGTTAGGAGCACAAGTTTTTAATTTTCATGGGCAGGCATTAGACCGCCCTGACGATTTTGAAAAATACGTGCAAATATATTCGGATCTATTCCGTATGGCGAAAGAATATGATCTTATTTTCTCACAAGAAAACGTACGTAATTACAAAAGCCGCAGCATTGAATTTGTATCAAATATGGCAAATACTCTACAAAACGAAATCGCCTTTACTTTTGATATCAAACAAGCTCATATGGCAGGAGAAGATCTTCTTTCCATGGCTAAGGCAATGGCGGAAAGGCTTGTTTTAGTACATATCAACGACTATAATGATTCACAATCCTGTTTATTGCCTACCTATGGTAACTGTGATCTTGCAGCAATCAAACAAACGTTATCCCAATATCAATATACCGGTCCTTATATGATTGAAGTATATTCTTCTAATTATCAGCAAAGAAATGAAATATTAAACAGCAAAAATAGGTTAGAGAAAATTTTTGGCGAAAGGTAGGAAACTTTTATGAAATGTCCCTATTGCGGCTATTCTGACAGCAAGGTCATAGACTCCCGTCCGGCGGAGGACCGCATACGTCGTCGCAGAGAATGTTTACAATGTCAAAAACGTTTTACCACCTTTGAAGTTGTTGAACATGCTCCCCTGATCGTAATAAAAAAAGACAGAACCAGACAGGAATTTGATCGAGAAAAATTATTAGACAGCTTGATCAAAGCCTGCAGCAAACGTCCTGTCGCATTAGCGACTTTAGAACAGGCTGTCAACGACATTGAGGCCACATTACTTAATGAAATGAACCGCGAAGTTCCTTACTCCAGAATCGGCGAATTAGCAATGGAAAAATTACGCGGGATTGATGATGTTGCCTACGTACGGTTTGCTTCTGTCTATCGTCAATTTAAAGATATTAATACTTTTATGGATGAATTAAAAACATTACTCAATCAAGATAAACAATAGGATTAAAAAGGCGGAAACGCATTATATGACTAAGCAAAAGAAAAAAAGAAATTTAATCAAACGATTTTTGCCGTATTATAAACCGCATCTTAGTATTTTTATAAAAGATACCCTGTGCGCAACCATAGTAGCGGCTGTAGAACTTGCCTTTCCCATGTTAGTGAGAGTGATTCTTAACGATGGAATCAATACCCAAACAGGCATTCGCATTGATCTGATTTTGCAAATGGGCGCAGTCATTTTAGCCATTCGTATTTTAGACATGTTCTGCAACTATTATATCGAGTCACACGGCCATATCATGGGAGCAAAAATTGAAACAGATATGCGGATAGAATTGTTTCAACATCTTCAAAACCTGTCCTTTTCTTATTATGATAATAATAAAGTCGGACAGATCATGTCCAGAATTACCAACGATCTTTTTGAAATTACTGAATTCTCCCATCATTGTCCCGAAGAATTTTATCTTGCGGGACTTAAAATTGTTGGAGCCTTTATCCTGCTCTGTACCATCAGCGTTCCATTAACATTGATTATTTTTGCTATTCTTCCGCTGATGTTCTGCTTTGCATATTTTTATAATAAAAAGATGCGCCGCGCATTTAAACAACAAAAAGAACAGATCGGCGAAATTAATGCCAATGTGGAAGACTGTCTCAACGGCATCCGTGTTGTAAAGTCCTTTGCCAATGAGCAAATTGAAGAGAAAAAATTCTATAAAACCTCTGATAAATTTTTGGATATTAAACGTATTAGTTATCATTTCATGGGCGTTTTTCACAGCGGAATCCGCTTTTTTGATGCATTTATGTATTTGGCAGTCGTCGTTTTCGGCGGACTTTTTATTGCATGGGGAATCATTCAAACGGCAGATTTGGTCACCTATTTATTGTTTATCTCTATGCTGTTAAATTCCATTAGCCGCATTGTTCAATTTATGGAACAGTATCAAAGGGGTATCACCGGATTGGAACGTTTTTTTGAAATCATGGATGCTCCGATTGATATAACCGACGCACCAAATGCAAGCCAATTAACCCAAGTCCGAGGAGACGTTTGCTTTGACAACGTCAGTTTTCAATACGACCAGGAATCCCAAACGGTATTGTCTCACATCAATCTAACAGTTCAAGCTGGCAGTAATATTGCCATTGTGGGCCCATCGGGCAGCGGAAAAACAACGCTGTGCAGTCTGATTCCCCGTTTTTACGATGTTACCGAAGGATGCATTAAAATAGACGGAACAGATATTAAAAAAGTCACGCAGCATTCTTTGCGCAGCAATATCGGTGTTGTTGCACAAGACGTATACATGTTTTCGGGAACAGTGCGTGAAAATATCGCATACGGGAACCCGGGCGCTTCTTCTGAACAAATTGTTGAGGCAGCCAAACTTGCCGGCGCGGATGAATTTATTAAAAGCCTGCCGGATGGATATAACACGTATGTGGGAGAACATGGCACCAAATTATCCGGTGGCCAGAAACAGCGTATTAGTATCGCGCGGGTATTTTTGAAGAATCCACCTATCCTTATTTTTGATGAGGCAACGTCCGCACTGGATAACGAAAGCGAGCGCATCGTACAACAATCTTTGGATCTGCTTGCAAAAGGACGTACAACCTTTATCATTGCACATCGCCTTTCTACCATCCGAAATGCAGATTTAATTTTGGTTTTAACTGAAAAAGGCATTGAGGAAATAGGAACGCACACAGAACTGTTGGCCAAAAAGGGCGTATACTACAAATTATATGAAATTTATGCAGGTTCTTTATCGAACCAGTAAAGAAGACTCCGAACGATCATGAAAGATGTTGGTGAATAATGTCAGAAAAGAAAGCAAAAGTAAAATCCATTCATTCCGGGCACCGTGAACGAATCAAAAATAAATATCTGCGGTTTGGATGCGAAAATTTTGAAAATCATGAGCTTTTAGAATTGATTTTGTATTATGCCATTCCGCGAAAAGATACCAATGAACTTGCGCATACCCTGTTAAACCGATTCGGCTCATTGCATGCGGTCTTCCAAGCATCTATCAGCGAATTGGAAACTATTCCCGGAATCGGGAAAAATGCAGCGATTTTAATTCACTTGTTTTCGGAAACTTTTCGTGCCATTGAATATGATAAAAACAAAAAGATGAAATTCTTAAATTCCGTCCATGAATTAGGGATTTATCTGCGGCCTTATTTTTTGGGCAGAACCAACGAACAAGTTGTTCTTTTATGTCTGGACGGAAAGAAAAAAGTACTTAGCTGCGGCAGTATCTTTGAAGGAAGTTTTAATTCTGCCCAAATCAGCATCAAACGGGTTGCAGAATTAGCTGTCAGCACAAAAGCAACGTTTGTCGTTATCGCCCACAATCATCCCAGTGGCTTTGCGGTTCCGTCCGAACAGGATATTGAGACAACCGAAAAGTTGCAAAAAGCCTTGGCGGGCATTGGTGTTATTTTGCTGGACCACCTTGTATTTGGCGATGACGATTATATCTCATTTGCCGACAGCGGATATATTCGATTAAGTTCTGATTTATATCAATATTACAATGTCAGTGACAGCGGTCCCACCAGAAATATCTGAGCAGCTTGCGTTTATCAACGATCAAATTCACAAAACATGCAAAAACTCCTGTAGGTTGTTCCTACAGGAGTTTTTATACCATAAACAGGACGCCTTTATTGAGGAGTCTTGTTCTGATTGCCCATAATAAAACGATTGTCTTTTAATATGAAAGTACTACAATGTCAAATCCATTGACAGAATCGTCGCTTTTTGCTTTTCTCTAGCAAGTTGCTTTCGTATCGTTCTCAATTGGCTGCAATTCTCGAAAAAGCTGGTTAACCAACTGTTGTACATGATCGGCTGTTTCGACAACCGAAACCTGATCCGAAAATCGTTTATCTCGAGTAACGACTTCGCAACACTCGTTTTTCAAATTTCTCGGACTGACTACAACACGAACCGGAACGCCCAGCAAGTCCGCATCGGAGAACATGACGCCCGCGCTGACGGACCGATCATCATACATCACTTCCAGCCCACGGTTTTGAAGCTCTGCATACAACTGATCGGCTGTTTGCTTGACCTGTTCATTGTCCGAACGAACGGCACAAATATGCACTTGCCACGGGGCAATTGAAATCGGCCATATTGGTCCAAACTCATCATGATGCGCTTCACAGACCGAAGCAGCCAATCGACCAACTCCGATTCCGTAACATCCCATAATCGGATATCCGGAATTCCCGTCCTGATCCAAATATTTCATACCCATAGCTTCCGTATATCTTGTACCTAACTGGAAGATATTGCCCACTTCGATGCCACGTTTGATCGATACCGTATGTTTTCCGCATACCGGGCAGATGCCGCCCTCTGTTACTTTGGCCAAATCGTGATACTCTACCGGACCTAAATCCCGTTCGATATCCAACCCGGTATAATGATATTCCGAAACATTTCCGCCGCACGACAAATTGTTTGTTTCCTGCAAAGAACGATCATACAAAACCGTTCCGGAACAATTCAAGTTATAAGGTCCGATATATCCCGGATTCAAACCGCAATCTTCTGTGATGACACCCGGATGAACGCTGCACTTTAAAAAGTTGGTCAATTTGGTCTCATTAACGTCAAGGTCTCCGCGAATAAAGACGACGACGTATTCATTCGTTTCATCTTTCTGATAAACAACCGCTTTACAACTCTTTTGCAGCGGAGAATTTAAAAAAGTACAAATATCTTCAATGGTATGAATATTCGGAGTAGAAACAAGCGTTAACGGCTGAGAGTCCGGATCCCGGACATTTTCCGTCACGCACTCTGCCGCTTCCATATTCGCACGATATCCACACTCAGGACAAGTCACAATAGAGTCTTCTCCAATTGCTGTCAACAGCATAAATTCATGCGAAACCTTTCCTCCCATCATCCCGGAATCCGAGGCAACAGAAATGACCTCAGGCACACCGGCCCGAGCAAAAATTCGTTCATATGCCCGAAAACATCTTTGATAGTAAGCTTCCAGGTCTTCCTGTGTCAAATGGAAAGAATAAGCGTCTTTCATGGTAAATTCCCGAACACGGATCAATCCGCCGCGCGGACGTGCCTCGTCACGGAATTTGGTCTGTATCTGATAAATCATAAACGGATATTTCGTATATGTCTGCCCGTACTCGCGTACCAAGTGAACGGCCGCCTCTTCGTGGGTCATTCCCAACACATATTTCCCGCCAGAGCGATCTTCAAAACGCAATAGTTCACTACCGATACTTTCATACCGGCCAGACTCCTCCCACAGCGATGCAGGCATTACGACAGGAAACTGTACTTCCTGTCCGTCTATCGCATCCATCTCCTGACGAATAATCGTCTCAATCTTATGCGTAATTCGACGCAACGGCATATAAGAAGAATAAATACCGTTAGCCACCGACTTCATATACCCGCCTCGAAGCATTAGCGCATGACTGTCTATAACACAATCCGACGGCCGCTCCTTAAATCTATCTCCCACCAGTTTTTCCAATTTCATGTCCATCTCTCCTTTATCGATTCTACATAAAAAAGCCCTAAGCCTTTCAGCTTAGGGCGAACCAAAGTCCGTGTTACCACCTAAATTCGGAAAAACTTCCGCACTCTTATTCTCTGTTACGGGAGAACCCGGCAACGCTCCTCGCGCCGCAGCTCCAAGACGGGTTCCGCATCACTGTCCAAAAACTCACACCAACCGTTTTCTCTCTGCAGGATGTTTTATGCGTACTATTTCTCTTCATTGCTTTTAATTTATATTATTATACTATAAAAAGAATCTTTTGTCAACAACTCTCTTTTGAAAAAATCCATATAACCACATACAAAAATACGCTAAAGCAAATGGTATGATTTTGTTCTTTATTAAGATAAAAAGCCGCTTCTGTAGAAGCGGCTTTTTATTCCTATTTTACAGTACCTCGGGTACTCAACCCTCGGTCACAACATAACACGTTCCCATCCGTACACCGAATGCATAACATTCCGAAGCTGTAGGCAAAAACAAGTCGATCTTGTTACCTTTTATCGCGCCTCCGCAGTCTTCCGCATAACAATAACCATAAATATAACCGTCATCCGTTACGCAGTATAACAAGGAGTGGTATGGGATCACTCGGGGATCAACAGCAACATACCCAACCCGGGTCTTCTTGCCTGTTGACGTGTACATTCCGCCGTCATCACTGTAAGTATAGGCGGTAAATTTAACACGAAGTGCTCTTGAGTAAGAAGTGGGAGCCCCGGCGGATGCCGGAACATCGGCACTTGAAGTGGCAGGCGTTACATCTACATATTTCACAGCGTTTACTGGCTGCTGTGTTACCGTTTCTCCGATAACGACATCTTCCGTTAAAACACCGTCCACATATTTCTGGCGCCGAAGAACTTCCTTCAGCCCATTCTGTCCTGTCACATCTGTTCCTTTACGGCCACCTTTCGACGTATCATACTTAATCTCTTGTGACGTATACGGAATCTCTTCCGTTGTAACGATATTTTTATACATCACAACCGTCGAACAGCCGTTGTCCTCACTTGCCTGACCATTTGTCTCATTTGTATTTACAGACGAATCAAATATTCTTAAAACATTGTCAGTGACAACATTTAAAAGAACCTCCGGATACTGCAGCGTTGTCAAATTATATCCGCTGTCAGCAGTATCGCTCAGGACAAGGTATTCAAAAGAATCCGAGCTTTCTTTTACGTATACACGCAACCCTTCGAGTACCGAAGTCGTTTCGTTAGCTTTTTCGCCGTCCGTTACTGCTTCACTTTGCACAGTCATAGCCTGAAAGGTTATGTTATAAACGAAAAAGGACGTAAACATTAACGCAACACAAATAAAAGTTACTAAGATCTTTTTGAACACAGACTTGTCACCCCTCGCAGGAGTAACTCTTCTGAAATCCATTTTAACACCACCAGTGTTATTGCCAGATCATTCATTGGCAATAATAATCTTCCTTTTTTCACAGTATGTGCACTTTATGGAATTTTATACAAGGATGTCAACACAACACTGTGAACATCTGAAAACAATTATTATTTCAACTCCATGAGCTGTTAGATATAATAAAAAATCATTTTCAAACATTGTTTGATCTGTTCGCTGCCTATGATCTTTGTTACACCCGAACAACATCAAAGCATCTATGTTAACCCGTCTCGAATATACGGAGTGAGTGGTTCCGCATATCCAAAAACGGCGTGATGACTTTTTATACACGACGTCCCCGGTGGTGTGACCGAAACATCGCGTTGCCGCCAGACTACGATCGGCTCCGCGCGGCAAAACAGGCCGAAAGTTTTCAGTTCTTCTTTCCTATATCATATGTTTCTCCACTTTAAAGAGAAACATATAAACCCCATTTGTTCCAAAGAACAAATTATCTCTTGGAGAATTGCGGAGCCTTTCTTGCGGCTTTGAGGCCGTACTTCTTTCTCTCCTTCATTCTCGGGTCTCTCGTCAATAAACCAGCCTTTTTCAGCGCAGGTTTCATATTTTCGTCCGCCTTTACAAGCGCACGAGCCAAACCGTGCCGAACCGCACCGGCCTGACCGGAAACACCACCGCCGACAACCGTCGCAACGATATCATACTTACCCATTGTGTCGGTCACCATCATCGGCTGACGAACAATCAACTTCAGGGTATCCAGACCGAAATAATCGTCGATGTCTCTGCCGTTAATCGTAATCACGCCGGATCCTTCGTAAACGCGAACACGGGCAACGGACTTCTTTCTTCTACCTGTTCCGTAGAAATAAGGTTTCTTTGAAGCGTACATAATTCCGGTCCTCCTTAATCAATATGATAAACTTCGGGCTTTTGTGCGGCATGATTATGCTCACTGCCCTTGTAAATACGCAAACGTCTCAATGCAGCTCTGCCGGGAACATTGTTCGGGATCATACCCTTTACAGCCAGTTCAAAAGCAAATTCCGGATTTTTCTGCATCAGAATACCGTATTTAACCTCTTTCAAACCGCCAACCCAGCCTGTATGATGTCTGTAATACTTCTTTTCCAATTTATTCCCTGTAAGAATGGATTTCTCCACATTGATAACAATGACATGATCTCCGCAATCCACGTGCGGGGTATACGTTGTTTTTTGTTTTCCTCTGAGCAATTTTGCAACTTCAGCTGCAACTCTTCCCATCGGTTTGCCTGCAGCATCCACAACATACCAGTTGCGTTTTATGTTGCTTGCATTCGCCATAAACGTTGACATCGCTTTTCCCTCCAAATATATTCTGTTTCGCATTTTATTTTTACACAGGGGAACAATACCCCCAAATTTGCAACAGGGATATTATATCACACTTTATTTTTCTTGTCAACCCCAAAAGTTGATTTTTATAAATTCCTGATATCACTGCTCGAAATATCTTCGATTTTCTTTGTTTTTCTCCGTTTTACTGTTTTTCAATATTATTTCTTCACAATAAGTTCATCAATTAAGGCCGGATCGGGACAGACAACCGCTGTTTGATACGGATCATAAACCACCATGCCGGGACGGGCACCGTTCGGTTTTTTTACATTTTTCACTTCAGTATAATCCACCTCGACCTTGGCCCCATCAGCTTCTTTACCCATCGTTGCCGCAATAACAGCTGCTTGCGTGAGCGTCTGTGCCGGAGGCATTTTGCCGTTACAGCAAACCACCACATGACTACCGCTGTAATTTTTGATATGAAACCAAATATCATGTTTTTCGGCCATTTTTAACGTTAAATAGTCGTTTTGCAGATTATTTCGGCCGGCATAGATAACAAAACCATCCGCAGAACGAAATTCAGCAGGAAAATAGGAAGGTTCTTTTTTAGGCTGCCGTCCCATTTTCTTAGCTCGTAGATGTAAATATCCCTGCCGAACCAATTCCTCCCGGATCTGTGCAATATCCGTCAAAGACTGAGCATGGTCCAGACTTTCAAGAACTCCGTTCAAATAAGTAATTTCATGTAGAGCCAGCGGAATTTGCTCTTCTAAAACCTTTTGGGCAGTCTGTGCCTTTTTATATCGACGATAATATAGCTGAGCATTCTGTACCGCAGTCCGCGTGGGATCTAACGGAATCCGACATTCTTTCATTTCGGGGTCATAATAATTAACCACTGTAATTTCTCGTTCTCCCCCGCGAACCAAATAAAGATTAGCTGTCAGCAAATCTCCGTATAACTTATCTGTTTGACTGCGCTGACAATCAAAAAGCTCCCCTTTTTGATGTTCCACTTTCCGGCTCAGCCTTGCAATCACCGTATTTAATACTTTCCGGATATCTGCCGACGCGCGCGTAAAATACTCTCGTCGGCTTTTTTCTTCAAAAAACAATTCGATAGCCTGCGAACAAGTCTCCGGGTAATCCTTATCCGCCGTCCCGTCATATTGCTCAATATCAAAACAATAATATTCAATCGGCTTTGCTTCCCCTGCCCGGTCTGCAACATGACTTTTGATAAAAACAGGACAAAATTGTTCGTTCCGAATCCGTTGAGCAAGTTCATTCAATCGCCGACAGCAGAGAGAACGTTCCTCCGCTGTTAAAGAAGAAACGGGCGTATCCGTTTGTCCACAACAACCAAGCGCAATCTCTCGGGCAACTAACGGAGACATGCCCAAAAACGTCGCGCAAAGATATCGGTCCAGACGCCCCTCGTCCAAAAACGTTAAAACCTGAGCAACATCCGTTATTTGCAGTAAATCCTCTTTCTGCTGAGCGGGAGGCATCTCATAAACAACCCCCGGAAGAATCCTTCTTTTATCGTCGGATAAATCTGTTTGGCGCAGAGCATCCAAGATTTTCATCTTGGCATCTGCAAGAATAACATTGCTGTAGCGTCCCATCACCTCGAAGATCAAGTGCTTGGTTACCGTTTCAAACAATTCTGTCCGGCATTCAAAATCTAAAACCACAACCCGCTCTAATCCCGGCTGACGCGCGCTTAAAAATCGAGCAGAAGATAAATGCTTGCGCAATAACATGCAAAAATTAGGTGCAACCGAAGGATTTTCTTTATTTTGCCGCGTCAAACAAATCCGAGCTGCCGCCGGATTTGCCGACAACAACAATTTGCGCTGCACATTCGTATGCGTTGCCGGATCGATACCACGGAAGGTAAGAACCACTTCGTCCTTTTGCGGCTGAGCCACCTTATCCACTTTTGCATTGCACAACAACTGATTCAATTCCGAACAAATCGCTCGAACCATGATTCCGTCAAATGCCATTCTTTAACACCTCATTATACGGATTCTACAATATCCCGATGCACGCTGGAAACAACAAATTCAACTTGATCAAATCGCTCTTTTAACCGTTTTGCCAGAGCCGGCACAATTCCATTTTCTGTTGCAAAATGCCCTGCGTCAATCAAATTCAGCCCGCATTCTGCAGCCTGCAAAAACATATGATACTTTGCATCGCCTGTCACCAACGTGTCCACACCTGCTTTTACAGCGGTGTCAAGATCAGAGATGTCGCAGGCACCGCCGATAACAGCCACACGATAAGCCGGGCGATGCGCATCGGCAAATCTTACAACTGCCGCATTTAAACGATTTTTCACTTGCTGGGCAAACGTCGAAAGTTCCATCGAAGCCGGCAAATTTCCGATTCGGCCGAGCGGCAAATTTTCGCTGTCAAAAAGAATCTCATACGGACTAGAAAGTCCAACGGTCAAAGCCAGCATATCATTCACCCCCTCATGTGCCACGTCCAAATTGGTATGTGCACAAATGGCACTGATTCCACTCCGGGCCAACTCATAGCACACACTTCCCGCCAACAATTGCCGAATAGGATGAAAGATAACCGGATGGTGGGAGACAATCAACTCCGCGCCGAGCTGCGCCGCCTCCTGCACGACAGGCACTGTGATATCAAGAGCCAACAATACTTTAGTGACCTCTGCATTTTGATCCCCAATTAAAAATCCCGGATTATCATAAGACGCATGCACCGAAAACGGCGCCATTTCATCGATTGCCTGGTAAATCTCACTGGCTTTCATCAACAATCTCCCTCCGATTTTCTAAAAAATACTTCTTTAAATAAAGATAATGCTCTTCCGCCTGTTTTTTTTGTTCTATAGGCAGATTGCTTTTAACAATCCCCTGAACCTGCGTTTCTGCTATTTTTAACAGACGTTCTAAATATAACGTCGTTAACGCATCCCGGTGGCTCCGAAGCGGCGCTGAGGCAAATAAATCAATCGGTTCATATCCGCATGGTTGTCCAAATACCGTATCCATCACCGTATAAAGACGGCCCGTCGGGTCACGAACGACCTTTTCGTCCCGGATGTAAAAATGATTTTCATACAAAAATTTTCGCAAGATCTCGGGCTTAGACATTGGCTGCAAAAGAAATTGACAACCGTTTCGTTTGTTTGCCGCTGATAAAATTTCGGCAATCGTTACACCGCCCATCCCGGCAATCACCGCCGTGGAATAATCATCCGGAACGTTTAAAAACCCATCGCTTTTCAAAACCTCGATTTGATCTTGAACCCCATACTGAGCAATATAGTCTCTCGCCTTCTGCAACGGACCGTCGCGCACATCACACGCATAAATACGTGGGCAACGGTTATGTAAGGCCAAATAAATCGGCAAATACGCATGATCCGTTCCGATATCCGCAACAACGGCTCCATCTGGAATAAAGTCCGCAATACAAGACAAACGTGCAGATAAAACAAGTTCCATCCAATCTCCCTCAATTCCAAAAAGCAGCCCCGTATTGCACAAACAATTCAGGGCTGCTTTTGACTTTACTCTGAAATCTGTCGGTTCAAAGCCTCTATCAGACCATCCGCATCCATTCCGTGAACCGCGCAAGCACACTCAATACTTTCCCCGCGTGCAGAAGGACAATTCACACAATGCATGCCGTACTGCATAAAAACCTGTGCCGTATCAGGATACTGATCAATCACATCTCCGACAATCATTTCTTTTGTAATGGCCATATCAACAACTCCTGTCTGATTATTGAATATTAGGCAGACTTGCAGCCGCAATCGACTGGCCGACCCGTCTGCTGGACTCGTCCGGAATATGGAGCCGAATCTTCTGATCCAGTTCTGGGAAATCGGTCTCTAAAACCTGTTTTGCCTTTTCCAGAACAATATTTCCTCCCTCTCCAGAGGTCACACGCCCCAAGATCAAAACATGTTTAATCTCATAGAACATTGCATAGTATGCTACTGCATACCCAAAATACACGCCGATGGTTTCAAAAATTTTCTTAGCACGTTCATCCCCTTGGCTATGCAGTTGCTGAACCACCTTCAACTTTTCGGCAGGAGACAGCGAAGCGTCCAACTCAATTCCGGCTGCCGGAGCTAACTTAATAACAGCATCCTGCGAAAAATACTTTACTCCACAGCCGTAGTCTCCGGACCACTCATCCACCATAGCCTGTTCACAATAATCGGCAGGAACAAACGCCAATTCATTTAACCAGCCCGTGATATTGCCGTTCAAATCCACATAGCCTCCGGCTTCGCTGGTTCCCATAGCAATACCCAGCACGCCGCCGTCATTTAAATCCATCGCACCGGCTAAAGCCGTTACGTCTCCATCATTGGCAACCTCTACCGGAACATCGCCGATTTCTTTGGCAACGTCCAGATACATATTTTTGACTTTCTTATCAAATTCGTCCTGCGGAACTTTTAAGAATAACGAAGCAACCATAATCCGGTTGTTGACATAAACACCGGCAGAACTTACTCCGATCGCATCGACTCTGGGCATATGCGAAGCGGCACTTTTCATGGCTTCCAAAATCCCGTTGTAATGATACATCGGATCTGAATTGATCTTCGGATGCCAAACAACTTCTTCGGAATAAACAGCCTCGCCGTCGATTACCGCAGATACCTTCCGGTCACTTCCGCCTGCGTCAAAGCCGATCCGGCAGCCGTCCAAATGCCGACCGACAGGCGCCGCAGCTTCGCGGGTCTCCGGCGCATCTTTAAACGCAACATGCTCCACTTCAAACGGTCGCTCGTATACTTTACTCATAAAATCCACATCAAACGCACGCAGCCCCTGCGCGGTATAGGCCTGACGGATTTTTTCTGCAATTTTTTCCGATCCACCGATAATAATCTTATATCCGCCACGAATCCAGAGCAACGTTTTGGTCAACCGTTCCACAAACTTAAAGTTCTCCTCATCTTTCCCGATGCCGTCTTGATAAACTTTCGTTTTATAAGTGGAAATGTAACCGTCGTTTCTCTCGATACTGATTGAAAGATCCTGACTCCCGGCTTTTTCCGCTGCCGCAACAAAATCCCGAACAACCAGCGCCATCGGCTGAAATTGCTCATCCAATACTGCTTTAACCATCTTCTACCCCAAACTTTCCTTTATTTTGTAACCGTAACTTTTTTCAAACCACGCGGCGCATCCGGATTTCTGCCTTTTACCGCTGTTAAATTACATGCAAACAACTGAGCAAAGACCGCAAAACCAAAAGTTGCAATCATATCCAATTTTTTTGCATCCGGAATCTGGAACCCAACCGTGCCTTCTTTCAGCAGTTCTTCATCATCCGAAATCATCAAAATATCTGCGCCAACTCCTTGCAATTTGCGAATCATTTCATAAGAATCCGCTTTAGCCGGACCGTCAGGCATATAAAACAAAACCGGTGTTCCTTCGTCTACCATAGCAAATGGGCCGTGATGAAAATCCGAAATCGGATAAGCCTTGGCACGAACATAGTTTGTTTCCTGCACCTTCAATGCCGACTCCAATGCCACCGGATAATTGATTCCTCTGGAAAGAATAAAACAATCATCCATAAAACGATACCGCTGAGTCAGCTGGGCAATTTCATCGTTTTTATCCAGTACCTTTTGAATATAAGCCGGAACCTGTTTCAGCTCAGCCAACAAATCTTCCCGATCTGCCCACATACAAGCCAGATGTGCCATTAAATACAATTGCGCACCAAATGTTTTCGTAGCAGCAACGCTGGACTCCAAGCCAACATTGCAATATAAATGATAATCAGCACAATCAGCCAGCGGAGAACCTAAAGTATTTGTCACTGAACATGTGATAGCACCCTGCTGTTTTGCCTGATTCAAAATTTCCAACACGTCTGCCGCCTTACCGGACTGAGAGATTCCGATAACCAACATATTTTTATATGAAATCTTTCCACCGTATAAGGTTACCACAGAAGCTGCGGAAAGCCCAACCGGGATTCCAACCAAAGATTCAATCAGATATTTTCCATAAATACCCGCGTGATCAGAAGTTCCTCTAGCTGCAATCACAACATTGGTAATACCTTCGGCCTTCAATTTTGTTGTCAACTGCGTCAAAGTCTGTTTATTGAAATCCAAACAATCCGCCAAAGCCTTCGGTTGTTCAAAGATTTCCTTTTGCATCAGTGTCATATTCAAACACTCCTTTAATAAAAATAATTTTCAAATCAAACATCAAGACCCTTTTTTATAAATATGAGGACTTGAACTAGGCGTATGCGCCGTACACAAGGTATTCCGAGCATTCGCATATCCCGCAATGGCAGGATACTGACCTTTCTCCAACATGTTGGTATAAGCCGGTAAATAAGCATCTTTATACAAAACTAAATCGGATGTCAATTTTGGACAAATATATGCCGCGTCTGACGTCACAACCTTTTTAGATAAGGAGCGCATATAATCAACAAATACAGCTCTATGCGCGCTGGGGCAATTATTATGTGCGATCTGCCCCGAAACATCACAAACATATTCATAATGATGACAATCACAGGTTTCTGTCGGCTCTGTTCCAGCTCGGAACCAACCTGTGGCAACCCGACCGCCACGCGGGTCATTATAGCAGATTTCACAAGGAAGTTTCCCACTATCAATACAATAGGTAACCTGAACCATACCTTCAGGCTGTTCAAACTCCCCTTCTGTCAACCCTTTTGCGACATGGATCTTATTCATAATTGCTCCCCATGGCTTTGCTTGCCATACCGAGGTGGAAAGTGTATAATTATCATCATATCCGTACCAGATACCAGCAAGATAATACGGTGTATATCCAATCAACCAACGGTCTTTATACGAAGTCGTCGTACCCGTCTTACCCGCAGTTGCCACGCCTTTCACAGATGCAGAAGAACCGGCCGTATAATCAATAGCATCTTCCAAAATATCGGTAATTTGCCAAGCCGTTTCCTGGGTAAAGACAATCTTACTGTCCTTTGTTTTTTCCAAAACCACATTTCCGCTGTAAGACGTCACCTTGGTATATGCACGGGGCGAGGTATAAACACCGTTATTGGCAAATACCGTATAAGCGCCGACCATTTCTTGCAATGTAAGACCGTACGTTGTACCACCAACAGCAAGAGGAGACAACTGCTCGTCCTTATCTGTACCATCTATCAGATTATATAATCCCAATGTATATTTTGCAAAGTTAAATGAGGTAGAAACCCCGATCTTATTGACCATCTGAGCCGAAGGCGCGTTTAAAGATTTACGCAAGGCTTCTCGCAAAGTCGTCAACCCTGCATACGTATTCACAAAGTTTTTCGGCCACGGATTATCGTTGTACACCGCTACCGGATAGTCATCAACCGGAGTACCAGCCGTAATAATTCCCTGGTCTAACGCGTATCCATACGACGTCAAAGGCTTGATAGAAGAACCCGGCTGCCGCAAAGCCTGTGTGGCACGATTAAAGCTCAAAACACCTGTCTTTTCACCACGCCCACCGATAATACCGACAATTTCTCCAGTTTCCGGATCCAATACTTCCATGGCGATCTGCGGATACACATAAGACTGTGTTTCTTCATCCCAAACCCGATCTGAATTATAATTCTTTTCGTTTTCAAAATAATTTTCCATAATTTCCTGGATTTCCAGATCAATGGTCGAATAGATATTATATCCGCCGGTATACATTTTGTTTACGGCATAGCTGCGATCCCAGCCATAGGTAGACATCAGATCTTTTACAACCGCTTCAAAAATCGTATCTGTCGCATAAGACCAGTCCGAACTATTTTGAGTCTGTACCGGTGCGGAATCTTTATCACGCAATACCAGTTCTGCATTTTTATTTTCATTATATTCTTCTTCACTAATATACCCTTGATCAAACATTTCCCACAAAACCTGATTGCGGCGTTCTTTGTTATGCTCCGGGTAATTATACGGATTGTAATAGGAAGGTGATTTTGTAATAGAAATCAGCGCAGCGCATTCCAAAATGCTTAAATCAGAAACATCCTTGCCAAAGTAATATTGTGCAGCTGTGGCAACTCCGTAGCAACCTCCACTAAAATCAACCGTGTTTAAATAGTATTCCAAAATCTGCTCTTTAGAAAAATTCCGCTCAATATAAAAAGCGTTCAGCATTTCACGAATTTTTCGTTCCGGCGTTTGATCTGTATCTCCGGAAATATTCTTAATCAACTGCTGTGTCAACGTAGAACCGCCCTGCAAGCCAGATGTACTTTTGTGCGTTAATTTTGCAACCACATAATCAATAACTGACTTTGTTGTTCGGAACGGGTCTACCCCCAAATGAGTATAAAACCGCTTGTCCTCAATCGCAACAGTCGCATCTTTCATAAACTGAGGCACTTCCGTGATGCTGATCCAAGTCCGGTTTTGCGGGCTATAAAGTGTTTCATACTCCACATAATTCCCGTTTTTATCTTTCACATAAATTGTCGAGGACATATCTACGTCAATATCCTCCAACTGCGAAAGCAACTCGGGGTTTGAATAAGAATACACAATCGTAGCGCCTATACTTAACACCAAGACCCCAACAATACCAAAAATCAACAGCAACGTTGCCAAAACGCTGCCAACGGATTTCAAAATACGAATCGGAAGGGCTGCCTGTTTTTGATACTTGTCCGGTTCCCGCATCCATAACGGATCTCCGTCCTTTTCAGCCTCCCGAATCTGTTTTTTAGTCAGAACTTCTTCTTTTTCCAACTTCCGTTTTTTGCTTTTTGAAGAATCTGTACGACTCTTTCGATACGCACCGGAACGCCGACCGGTTTTTTCATTCGAAAAAGAATCTCGACTGTTTCTGTTGTTTCTGCCATTATCTAGACGTCCCACAAGGTACACCTCCGTATCCCGTCAACATTTCAAATCAAAAATAATCTATCTGTTACTACTCGACAAAAACCCATTTTACTATTCATTATAATAAAGCCATTATACTATATTTTCCTGTTTTTTGCAAGTCCCGAAAAATATTTTCGCGTCCCGAAAATCAAACTTATTATGTATTTTTTTAAAATAGATTGTATGAACGTAAAACATGGACTCTCTTACCCATGTTTTTTCTTCTTTTATTCTAACTATTTTCCCCTGTTCAACTATAGATTTTTGACTGAGTTAAAACTTTCAATATGAAATATTGCATTACAAATATGCATGCAAAAATCTTTCTGGCCAAACCAAAACCTTTTTTTTACAGACAATTTACCCATTGACCTCTCAATATTTTCTTATTTCTTTTACTATAACTATGGCCTAAGCGCTTACGTACTCTGCTTAAGCACGGAACGATTGAACTAAAAACTTTTCCTGAAATATATTGCCCCATTTTAATTCAAATACCATAATTTTGCATTATAATACCAATACTCACGTTTTGTCAAAAAAAATGTATTGAATTTTTTAAATTTATATGATATACTTAAATGAATTACGGCAAAGGGGCGATTATTTTTATGAGATATATCAGTACTCGCGGCGGCCTGGAAGAAAAATTGAGCGCCGAAGCGATTAAGCAAGGTCTTGCCGCGGACGGCGGATTGTTTGTTCCCGATACAATCCCGGAACTGAGCATGACAGAAATACAAGAACTTGTAAACATGGATTATGCGACCCGGGCAGCGCGGATTTTGTCAAAGTTTCTTACAGACTATACCTATGAAGAACTGCTGCAAGCTTCACAAGAAGCTTATTCCGAACAACGATTCGGCAATGCCGCAGCTCCCTTGTACTCTTTAGATGAGCAAAATAGTATATTAGAGTTGTGGCATGGTCCAACCTGTGCATTTAAAGATATGGCATTACAAATCATGCCAAGACTGTTATCGATGGCTCTGCGCAAAACCGGAGAGGCTCGGACAGCTTTGATTTTGGTTGCCACCTCCGGGGACACCGGAAAAGCCGCATTGGAAGGATACAAAGATGTTGACCAAGTTAAAATCATGGTCTTTTATCCGCAAGACGGCGTCAGCGATATGCAAAAATTACAAATGGCCTCGCAAGAAGGAGATAATGTAAATGTTTGCGCAATCAAGGGCAATTTTGATGATGCGCAAACGGGCGTAAAGCGAATCTTTTCGGATGAAGCTATCGCACAGGAGTTAAATCAAAAAGGATATTTCCTGTCCAGCGCAAACTCCATTAACTGGGGAAGATTAGCGCCGCAAATTGTTTATTATGTATCGGCATACTGTGATTTACTGAGTGCAAAAAAAATCACAGCCGGCCAAGAAATAGACGTCTGTGTACCAACAGGAAATTTCGGCAATATCTTTGCCGCTTATTTGGCAAAAAAGATGGGGTTGCCGATTCGGAAGTTAATCTGTGCATCCAATCGCAATAACATTTTAACTGATTTCATCCGTACCGGAATCTATGATCGTAATCGTCCGTTCTACACCACGATGTCTCCCTCGATGGATATTTTAATTTCGTCGAATTTGGAGCGTTTACTATATCTGCTTCAGGGCCCGCAAAAAACGGCAGAATGCATGAAGCAGTTGGCTCAAACAGGTAGATATGAAGTCAGTGAAGAAATTAAAAAGTTAATCCAGCAGGATTTTGAAGCCTACTTTGCAAGCGAAGAAGATACGGCAAAAACCATTCATCAGGTCTTTAACCAACAAAAGTATCTCATTGATCCTCACACTGCGGTCGCCCTGTTTGCAGCACAACAATCCAAGCATGAGGGTAGAATTACCGTAACCGCATCAACCGCAAGTCCTTATAAATTCTCGGCAGATGTACTTGCGGCACTTGGAGGAAAGATAGACACCGAAGATTTCTTCCAAATTCAACGGGAATTGTTCCGAATCAGTTCAGCGCCTGTTCCAGCACCGCTTTCCGCATTGGAAAACAAAACATATCGTTTTACGGTATCAACCGGAAAAAGTGCAGAAGAAATGTTTCAACAGGTTCAAGCATTTATCCAATAACGCATTTAGCGAAAATCAAAACAATCATTATCCCATCAATATACATAAAGGGGAAAGTTCCACGGAACTTTCCCCTTTTCTTTTCACTTAAAATTACTGAATCTTTTCCAACAAATCTTTCAGCGAAACCTCAACCATTTTCATTCCCAATTCCTGCGAAGCTTCATAAGCAGACTGAATAAACCAAGCGTCGCTTTCTTTGAGCCGCTCCAACTTAACAGCTTCCGGATACAGCGCAGACAAAATGGAAGTTTCATATTTGCCGGCATGATCATATCCCGTTGCATTCTGAGCAGCCGTACTCATGCAGGAAAGAACTTTAATCATGCTGAACGGATCATCGCCGCCGCCCAGATTATCATAGTAAGAGGCGAAATCGTTAGATCCCCACCATCCCTTGCCGCGGGTTTCTTCCAAATATTCCATGATCAGTTTCTTTGCAGCTTTAGCGCAAGCCAACGTCATAGGCATGTAATTTTCCTGTTCAAACTGATGATGAATCAACAAATAAATATTTTTAAATCCGCCATATAGCATGGATTTCAAAATATTATAAATATACTGCTCATAAACATCCACATCAATATGTACCGTTCCGTTTTCCGGACCACCAACAGCATAACTTGCTACGCCGTACCAAACCGGAGGCGCAACAACAACCTCTTTTTGTTCAGCAATTTTATCAGCAAGACCGGTGCAGACAAACGTGTCACACCCTAACGCACAATGCGGACCATGCCATTCAATCGTTCCGATCGGAATAATTACGGGCAGATTTTTTTCCTTTGCTTCCTGCACGTCTCTTGTCATCATATATTCCAGTCTCATACTAACATCTCCTATCTATTTCATTCAGTAAATCGTCCCCCACAAAAATGTGGGGGAATCCATTTCTTAAAAATCAAGTTCGTAAATCACGTTATCAATCGGTGCGCAGTTGCTCTCAAAACCGTCTTTGGTAATCGTGACGCCTTTTTCCCAGCGCAAACCGAATTTCGGGCCAGATACAAAGGTATCGATCTGGAACGTCATATTCGGCTGAAGCAGATAATCCGAAGTAGTCTCCATCCAAGGAGCTTCAACCTCGATCATACCGGTTCCGTGGCAAGGTCCGTAAACATAGTTTTCCAAACGGCCATTGTCTTTAAAGAACTGATAAAAGCCCTTTGCAACATCAGATGCCAAAACGCCTGCTTTTAAATGCTGCTCGGACCACTTATGTGCCTGCAAACAGAAGTCAACCAAATCTCTCTTTTCCGGAGAGAATTTGCCCATACCTACCGGGATACCGATTGCCGGAGAGTAACCGTCGATCTTTGCAGAAAGGTTCAACTGAACCAAGTCACCTTTTTCGATCACGCGATAAGAAGAACGAGAGATGGCATGCGAGGTGCTCTTCTCGCTGAACACATACATCGGCAAACCTTCATACTCAGCACCGTTTTCATAAATGGTCTTCTGAGCCACGCCAACCATCTGCAACTCGGTAACACCCGGATGCAAAGCTTTGATAACTTCCTGTGTAGCAATTTCAACAATCCGGAATCCTTCGCGAATACAAGCAATTTCATTTTCAGATTTAATACTTCTAAGCGAAACCATAATGTTATCCGCATTGACAATCTCTGCTTCCGGATAGCATTCTTTCAATCCGTCCATCATGATAACGGTTGTTTCCATATAACCACCGATACCGATGCGGATGTGCTTGCCTTTTACGCCCAAATCCTCCAATACATCATTATAAGTATTGGTCTTAATTTCAGGATAAGACGGATTTGCGCCTTCTCTGTAATACAAACAGGGATAGATCTTTTTAATCCGGCTAACGTCTCCTGCAAAAATAACACTCTCAGGTCCTACCATAACAGCGGCGTTGCCATTTGCAGCAATCGCTACACCAACCCGCTCAAACAGCGGCCAGAAGCCACAAAAATAACGGGGATTTGCGTAGTCGGACTCTGTTCCGTTTACAATCATAACGTCAAGATTCTGCTCCTGCATCATTTTGACGCATTTTTTTAATCTCTCAGCGTACTCGCTGTCGGGAATACAAACTCTGCTCATTGATTTGTCTCCTTTATTTTTATCTTTACTATGTGATATTTTACCATACTTTCATGGATTTTGCAACAGGTAAAAAATTATTTTATCATTTCTTCAATTTTTTGCGCCCACGCTTTAGTCTGCTGCGGATCTCCAACGCCTACGTCAAATTCCAGCACTACATCCTCATCGGCCGGCATATAGCGGATAAATCCTTTTTCCACACAATCTTTATAGCCATTGTGCTCGCCGGTTGCCGGAAGCAGCATCCCTAACGCATCCTCATTTTCCATCCGGCTGATCCAGCGGATGCCATACGGCAACTGATCCGGATAATGAGATACACAAAATGAATATCCATCCGGCAACTGCTGCATGCAATACCCGCGTCCCTGTTCGTCTTTTTGATACTTCACCGTAAACACAATTTCCGGCTGATAAAACTGATCTTTTCCGCCAATCGTATCATGTGCATGAACATCCTTCTCTAAAATATCAAAGTACCGACGCAATTTTTCCTGATCTGTCGCAGCCAAATTATCGGGAATCAAGACATGCGTATAAATATCTTCCGTTTTTGCAGAATAAACCAGCTTAGAACCGTCTATAGGCCGGAAATTGATATGACACAAATACAAATATTCCTGTTCCACCCCGCGCAAGTTCACGATGCGGTTTTTTACATGAAAATGCGTGTCATCCTCATACAACCGATATGTCGGAATAAACCGATACCCCACTTCAAAACCGATACAATACTGAAATTGTCCCTGCAATTCAATATATTTTCCGCGTTCATCCTCGCCGACAATCACAAAACTTTTTTGATACCGGGCATTAGGCAATTCACCATGCAGCGGATGGGTATCTTCCACAGACGGATTTCCGATCGCGGTCAATCCGCAATGAATCAAAAAAGCTCCGTAAGTTTTTAAAAACTCATCCGTTTGCTGAGGCTCGTCAAACAACGTTTTCATCACCATCGGATGATCCAAAAATTCAGCCCGCCAAATCTGATGACCTTTATACGGCAGAACCGTAATGTAACCGTGACGTCCGCGCAAAGTCAACCCCTCAACACCGGTAGAATAACGAAACGTACTGACGCTTAATGCACCATGTTCTACCAGCAGCTGTTCCTTATCCGTAAAAAATTCTTTACGCAGCGTAATCTTGGTCTCAAACATCTTTACAACCTCCTACTCAATGATGAATGAATACAAATCACAATCAGACAGCATAAAAGACAATCGAATCGTTCGACCGGCCAAATCAGCCAGTTTCCCATTTTCAAAATCAATAATTCGATCTACTTTATCCCCGTAGATCTCACACGTTTCAAAACCGTCGATCTCATTAAAATCTTCATCCAACACTTTAATATACATCCCGCCTCTGGCTGAAGAAGCAAAATTTACTTTCAAAGTATCTCCCGTAAATGTAAAGGGACGAGTCACGACTGTTTGTCCCGGATATTTACCATAATAAGAAGCAAATCCGTCAAGACGAATCGTGTATCGATACAATTTAGACGGCTTGGCAGACCATTTCCCCTCAAAATTGTACATAGAAATCTCATCATCCGCACCCAACTCGGCATACTCACTGGGGGTCTGAATCATCCCATACGCAGGATAGCAATCTCCATAAACCCAATTATCTACATGTTCCGGACCAGGAGTTAACCATGCCTCATCAAAGCGATGCCAGTTTTTCCCATCGCGGCTAGACATAAATACAGCATCTGTGACCGTCAAGCCCAAACGATCTTCCAGCGCACACCGCTGTTTCCGCTTCTCTGCCCCAGCCAATCTGTCCGTATTCTTTGTCCACTCTGTTCTTTGTACATATCGAGTAGGAAAGCCAGTCCAAATATGATCTGCCCGGTAATAGGGTCCGACATTGTTTGTGTACAACGGGTAGTCTGCTCCGCCCATATACTCTAGCATTGTGGGATCACTCCAATGCCAAAAGTCATCAGATGTAATAAACCGAACATCACGAATACCGTATTCGTATGTCTCTTCATTATCGTGAAAATCACGAATATAGCAGTAATACTTCCCAGAACGATGATCCCAAAATGCCGTATTCAACGAGTCAAATTTTCCTTTTATAGAGATTTGCGCAACCCGGTTCCAATGAATGGCATCCTCAGAAGTATAACCCCATAAAGACCCATCGCGGCCGCATTCAGCAACACCTTTATACTTCTCTTCAGGTTTACAGTTCGGATTGGTATCCTTAAAGGCAAAGAAGTTATCATAAATATCTGTTTCATGCCCTAAAATAATATTATTTTCTTTAGAGCCTTTCCACTCTACAATCCCCAAATTCGGACGAGTCCAATGGATGCCGTCCCGGCTTTCTGCGTAACAAACTTTAATATCACTACCCGTATGCTCCGTCTCCCCTGGATTGATCATATACCAACCCAAATAGTACATCCGATACAAGCCATCGTCATTCATAATGTTATAGTAATCACAGCCATCGCCTTCCCAAGGCATATCCAGATGCATTACCATTTCTTTTTTCACCGGTTTATGTAACCGAAGTTCTGCCTCTGTTTTTTCTGGCTCAATCATAAAATCGTCCCAAAAGACTTCTCTTTTCCCGCTCAAATCAACTACTGGTTTACCCATACTGTCTCATCCTTCACTTTTGTTCATTTATTCTCAACGCAAATTTTGCGCACGATTACATATTATATTACCATTCTCGCCAATACAATTAAACTTCTTAACACAAATAAAACAACACAGAGAAGATCCCGAACCTTCCTATAAAGTTTCGCCCCTTTCACTCTCTGTGCTGTTTTGTACATTGTTCTTTTTACAACAGATTAACCAAGCTCCGCTTCTGCAATCTGTTCAACGGCATCCGAATAAGCACTCAAATACGGCAAAATCGCATTTGAAGACACCAGCATAGCATCACAAGAAGCACTCAGCGTTCGCAAAATGCCGCTTGCACTAAACTCTTTAGACCAGTCATAATGCATATGGTCTGATCCTGCTTTATAAGCATCATAATCTTCTCGTGAATTAAAGAAATTACGCTCAATATACTGATCGTAACCGTCTTTTCCCCACTTCTCCGTGGGCTCGAATAAAGCATTAAAAATCACACCCGTGCGCTGGTCGTTCTCTGGATCATCCTCATGTTTCAAAATGGCTGTTGCGCCTTCGGAATATCCAAAATAAGAAACATAAGTCGTTCCTTGCTCCACATCAGGACCATACGGAAACGGAACCCAAGAAACCGTTTTAATCTGGGACTGAATCCCCATATTAGACGGAGCTAGTGCAAAAACTGCTTTTCCATTCTCAAAATCGCCGAAAGTTCCAATTAATCCAGTCGTCTTACTTAACTTTCTGGCCCACTCTAATGCCGTAATGGCATTTTCTTGCGTATAGCCAAAAACATACTCGCCTTTTTTCTTAGTAATAATATCTCCACCATTAGCATAAATGGTCGCATTTACAATACTGTTATACAAAGCAAGGCCATACACCGGGCTACCTTCATCAGGAACGTAGGTTTGCGTCACGACCGAGTAAAAATTATCAAACGTCCACATTCCCTGCTCTACCATTTCCTTAGGTGTCATATCCATGTCAAATGTGTCATACAGTTCTGAATTATAGAAAAACGCACCGTTATAGGATTTAAAAATCGGCATATATCGAGAGCCCTGCATGGGTATAGCATATAAAACGCCACGGCTTGTTGTCGCCGTTCGAAGGCTGTAAACACCCCATTTTTCAGTATCTTCTAAATTTAAAGCTTCTATCGAGTCCAAATCAACAAGAAGCCCCGATTGATACAAATCCAAAAGAGTGTTATTATCTGTACTTATAAAATCCCCTTGCTGAATACCAGCCGCGTAAGCTGCAGCGAACTGAGCATTTGTAGAATACGGACCAAATCCAGCTTGACAGACAATCCGACAATTATAGTTCTCCTCTACCTTTTTGCATTGAGCAAACATGACCTCTTCTTCGATACCCTCTACACTGACTGTTTCAGAAGAAATCTCATCCGTAATCAAATCAGCATCACGAGCATCACTGGGAATAAACGATCCTAAAAAATAAAAGATCTCTCCCCCAAAGCCTTCATTCTGAGATACATTTTCTTGTGGAATATTTTTCTGACTGCATGCAGTAAACAAGAGAAAAGCAAAACAAACAGCAAGCATACACAACAGTGGCCTGATATATTTCATGTCCAACTTTCCTCCGTTTTATCAGCTGTTTAATTCTTCGTCCAGTTTATCATTTACAGCGTCTTTAACACTTTCCATCACATTTGATACAGAACCAGAAGACTTCATTGCAGCACTGATTCGAGAAATAATCTCATCGTTCACAGAGCCCAACTCTAATGAATAGTCATAATGCATATTTCTACCCATATCTAAATATACTTCAAAGCTGGATTCATCTCCGGAATCAAAAAAGCTGCGATACAAATAATTTTGATAACCGTCTTTTCCAAAATGCGGAGTCGCATCAAACAACAAATTAACAATATACCCCGTATCTTGAACTTTTTGAGCATCCTGACCTTTCATAATAGAAATAATCCCATCCTGAGCCGTCGTATAAGATGCACAGGTAGAACCGTATTCTACATCAGGCCCATACGGGAACGGAAGCCAACTAAAATTGGATGTATTATATGTAATATCTCCAAACATACGATATCCGTTTGTCATTAAGAACACAATCTTACCATCATAAAAATCTGACAAAGCCTTCTCATCAGATTCCTTTGCACAATCTGTTAATCCATAGATCGATTTTGCCCACTCCAGAGCACGCAGCGCCGCAGGTTGCGTATATCCAAAAACATACTTGCCTTTTTCCTTGACTACCTTATTTCCGCCATTTGCATAAACGGCACACATCGGCAAGCCTGAATGAGCAAAAGCCCAAACCTTATCATTTTCAGTTCCGCTATCATCGTACAAATTGGGCAACAAATCCGCAAAATTAGAAAATGTCCATTTTTTATTCTCAATCATCTCTTGAGGAGTTGAGTCTAAACCAAAAGACTCATAAACATCGTTCTTACAAACTAAAATTCCATAATAATAATACGGATAGGGATAATAATTGGAACCGACACAAGGTAATCCAAACAACGTTCCTTTATAGGAGGTCGCCATTTGCTTCTCAGCATTTCCCCACTTTTCGTAATCCGTATTATCTATCGCTTCAATGTCGGTAATCGGCTGAATATATCCAGAAGCATACAATTCTCTTGCAAATCGAATCTCACCATAAAAGAAATCTGTAGGAGATTGCCCTGCAGCATAAGCAGCGGCAAAAGAACTGGAAGTAAAACCTTCATCAAATTGCTTCCGGACGATTCGGCAGTTTGTGTTTTCTTCAACAACTGCACATGCCTCCATCATTGCCTCCTGTTCCAACGAAACAGTTTCAACTTCAGCACGCGCGGCTTCTGCTGCCTCTTCATCGGTATAGTCTCGAGGGTTCGGATTTATAAAAGATCCCCGGAAAATGAATTCTTGACCATTCATCTCCCGAAACCCTTCTTTTGCCCCCTGTTGATCTTCTTCTGGCCCGTTACCGGGAGTACACGCCGAAAGGACTGCACAAACCAAAATAACAAACAACAACATCACATAACACTTGCCCATGCGCATAATGTTTCCTCCTGCGTTTTATCAAATGATAGAATATCAGTATATATATGGTCATTATAATATAATACTCTCCATATGTAAATAAACAAAACAGACTTATTTTTATTTTTAAGTCTGTTTTGTGATAATTTATTTTTTGTTTACAAATGATTTAAAAATCCGAAAAAAACATTTTTAATCTATTAAGACAATTAACATTTTTCTTTTTTTGGATATTCGTAATTTTCAACAAAAAAACAGATAAAAAACGATTCAATCTATTTTTTTCTAAAAAAGTTATTCTGAACTATTGACAATGAGACGATTTTGTATTATAATACTTAGGCAGCACAAAAAAGAGCAGCATTTTGAAAGTCTGCAGGTGTAGTTCAATGGTAGAACACTAGCCTTCCAAGCTGGTTGCGTGGGTTCGATTCCCATCACCTGCTCCAACATGTGCTTGTAGCTCAGCTGGATAGAGCAATTGCCTTCTAAGCAATGGGTCGGGGGTTCGAGTCCCTTCAAGCACGCCATTGTTTTTAAAAATGGTGGGTATAGCTTAGTTGGTTAAAGCGCCAGTTTGTGGCACTGGAGACCGTGGGTTCGAATCCCACTATCCACCCCAGCACAAAAGCACCGATTCTCATTTATAGAATCGGTGCTTTTTTATTTTGCACAAAAAAACGTGATTTTAAGCAAATTCTTGCCTGACTTGTCTAAACACAAATAAAAACAAACAAATTATCGACAAACCCATATTAAACAGGTTCTTGACTTACCTATAAAAAATCCATGCTTGTTGTAACAACAAAAGCTCTGTTATCTAATTTTTTCAGCAACCGTCTATCTGCCATAAATGATACTACAAAAAAATAAAAAAAGCCGGAAAATCCGGCTTTTTTATTTTATAAAAGATTATGTAGCAAACAAAAGACATTCTCAAACAGCTAATTACTGCATCCGAGATAAGAACATCTGAACATCCTTATTATATTTTTGCATCGCAATCGAAACAGCAATTAAAGCGGTAATGCTGGCCGCAGATGTCAACACTGCCAACAAATTCAATTGGAACAAAGAAAATACTTGAAGCCCTGCCAAAATATAGTTCAAAACAATGACAAACATAGAAACCGGCTGAGGATAAGCGCCTGTAGCCGCAGCATCTTCAACAACCTTCACAGAACGCAATACTTTCTTACCATAAATAATTTCTAAAACCAGGGCAGCTACCAAAGCAATAAAAATAATAAAGATGATACCCGCAAGAATCGCGGCAATATTACTGCCAGAGAAGAAATCTATATCATAATAAAGGCGAGCATAATACCATAATTCTGAAAAAATATCATTAAGTTCCCCGGATGTAGCCACTGCGATAAAAAACAAAATAAACGAAACCAGCACGCCGAACGCCAAGCCGATAATTGACAGAATATAATTGATCAAATACGGTACACGAATCAATTTTAAACTACTTCCGTTCAAATATGGGCCATTCTGCCGGCACTGAAGATAAAACCGCAGCATACCTACAAAAATCAAAACAGGTATCACGCATCCAATCACCGCACCAACCATATATCCTGCATAAGATCCAGAAATCAAGTCGGACACATCAGATTGATCAAAAAAAGAACTTAAAAAGTAGCTAGCAATTGCACTACCGGAAATGATTGCAACAACAGCCGAAAAGAAAGAAAACAAAACCGAACATCCATAGGCAATAACTGCCACTAAAAATGCCGGAGATTTTCCATTTTGTTTTATCATCGCAATCACTGGATTGATTGTCGGCGATGTTGCCACAGGTTCTGTTGCTGCAATCTGCGCT
Source organism: Clostridia bacterium (assembly GCA_014872655.1). Classification (GTDB taxonomy): domain Bacteria; phylum Bacillota; class Clostridia; order Oscillospirales; family UBA644; genus UBA644. The sequence goes on along the minus strand of WHHJ01000015.1, from coordinate 5,944 downwards.
CCGCAGCCAGAACAAAACACTGCATCATCGGGCATATCTACGCCGCAATTTGGACACTTTTTCATACAAATACCCCCAAAATTAGTTTTCTTTTTTCTCTTGCTGATTTTCTTTTAATTCTTCCTTTTTAAATAATGTGTTCCCGCAATTTGCACAGAACTGCACCTCGTCAGAAACAACTTGCCCACACTGCATACAGACCTTCATCCAATCACCTCTCTCTATGATATGATATCAAAAAAACAAAAATTTGTCAACGATATCGTGATTTAAAACTACTAAAAAGAGGTAAATAAAATATTCTAACCGCTTAAGCTTGCTCCGTCAGCACTACAAACGTATTTGCATTCATCCGTACATAAACATCGCTTCCCTCACTGTAAGCAATTCCAGAGAAGCCAATCAATTCATCCGATGTTGTAACCGTATCCGGATTATACTCATGCGCATACATCTGCGTCTGCTCAAAATGCGGATTTGAAATTTTCACCACAGAATTTACCCTCTTGGCATTATTTGTAATAAGATACGTCCATTTTCCCTCCGGAGACTTCAATGCAACTCCATTTACAAAATTTGTCTCATCTTCAAACGGATAAATTTCCGACCCTTCTACCGCATATTTCATAATCAATCCCCAACTATGATAAAACGGGCGGGGCTCCCAGCCTTCATCCTTGTATTTAAACAAACCAACACGCATCCGGGACTCCTGCTCATTTCCGGAATCGTTATAATATTGGTCAAAAAAGCACCAATGCAGCATACTGCTCACACCACTACTTAAGAAGGCCTCCGCAATGGTCGAATAATAGATCCCACGTTCATATGTATCAATATCTGCCTGATTATACGCATTCACATGAGCACTCCCGCCAAACTCACTGACAGTTAATTTCATATCATTAGGCAACTGAGATAGGCACTCAGTAACAGCATTTACACGATTTTGTATCTCTCCGAAATAATTGCCCGCAGCAAAATTATAGCTATGAACATCAAACTTATCCGCAAAATCGTTCACACCCTCGGCAAACTGTTCAATGGTTCCTATGTCTTCCAAATCGATTCCAGGTAAACACAATTCCACTTTATCACGCAAATTTTCCGCAATCAGTTTTTCATGAACCATTCTGCACATATCAAAATAATACTGCATCCAATCTTCCACCGTATCATCACAAATAAACTCCCAGTCTGGTTCATTATGAAAAGTTAATTCTTTAAAACAAGTATAGTTTTTGGCTTCCGTTAAATATCGGACCAACGCCGCCACATTTTCTGCATAAGCATCCAAATCATTCGGAGGTGCCATCCAGTAACCGTTGTTCATCGCCAACCAATCTTGACAACCCCATAAGGTTACATTGACATCAATCCCCAGCTCCTCAGCAACATCCAACACCTGAAAAAAAGCATTCATACGCTCTGTCTCAAAATCAAAAACGCCCTTTTCCGGTTCATACCATGTGGGCATACACCAAACACGAATTTTTTGAATATTCAATTTTTCTGCACGCTCTTTAATCAACGCCCAATCTTCTTCATTGCAACCCTTATCTTGATTATACGACATATGAAAATGAGGATCCCATTCAACTCCGAGACCTTCTACAACATTTTCATTGGCTACATCTGAAACTTTAAATTCAAGATGACTGCTAGTTTGACTCATTGCAAGCTCCAAATCATATTTTGTTTGAATCAATCCCTCTCGGGCAACGCCACAACTACTAATGCCTAATACAATAACGGGACATAAAATCAATGCTAATAATTTTTTCATATTTCTCCCCCCTTGCTCTGCCTTATTATATCATAATTATCAATTTCTGTTCAATAGAAACTTTAGTCAAAAAAGACGCCTATTTTTTATAAAAATATGACAAGGAAAAGATTCCCTCAATACTTGTTGTCTCCCGCAATAGCAACCCATTTTCCTTTGCGCCGCAATGGCAGAAAAGAGCCTCAAAAATCCAGAAACATTTTATGCGTTTGCCTCAGCAAAAAATCACCCCGTCTATATCCTTTAAAATATTGGATGATATTTGACACGCCAAATGTCTTATTGCCGTTTACGAGGATCTTATAATAACTTTTAAAACCAAAAGATCGATGCGTACAATTGCACACCGATCTTACTCATCACAACTCTTTTTTCATTCTAATATGAGGACATTCCTCATCCAAATACGATACCCCAAACGCTGTATAGCCACACTTTTCATAAAAACCTCGAGCCTGACATTGTGCAGAAATCATCACTGTTTTTGCTCCTTTTTGTTTCAACCAATCTTCCAAGCACGATAAGATTTCTGCCCCGATTCGCAACTTTCTGTATTCCGGCAAAACGGCAACCCGACCGATCACCCAAGAATCTAAAGCATCATCCCAATAGACACGTCCGGTTCCGGCAGCTTGCTCGCCCGAAAAAACAACGATATGAACCGCCTGTTCGTCCGTTTGATCAAATTCATTCTCAAACCCTTGCTCTTTGATAAAGACCTGTTCTCGGATCCGCTTCGCCTCATCCGGCAATTGACGATATATACGACAAGTAACCATACTCAATCCTCCTGCTTAACATCTGCCTGACGAACTGCCTGCAGGGCCCTCAAAATCTTTTGAACAGTCTGCTCAATATCGCAGTCTCTTTCATCCACAACAATGTCGGCATACTTTTCATACAGCAAAACACGCTCATCATAAACTTGCTTAAAATCTACTTGACCGGTTAAAATAACCCCTCGTGACCGAAGATTATCTAAACGACTGCAAATCGTATCATAATCCAGTTTTAAATATACGATCGTACCCAATTGACGCAAATGCCGCATTGCATCCGCCCCATACACAACACTGCCGCCAGTCGCAATAACAGCATGTTGAGCACATAAGCCAGCCACTGTTTTGTTTTCTAAAGATAAAAATCCCGTTTCACCCAATCGTTCAATCAATTGCGAAAGCAGCGCCTTTTCCTGACTTTGTATCAATAAATCCGTATCAATAAAATGATAGCCTAACATTTTAGCTACAATAACGCCTGCCGTACTTTTTCCTACGCCGGGCATTCCGATCAAAACAACATTCTCTTTCGGTTCCATACTGCTCCTATTGTTCAAAAAAATCTTTGATATTTTGGGCAATCTCCCAGGAGATTCCGCTCACACTCAGCAACTCTTCTACCGAGGCTTTTTTTATAGCCTCCACCGTTTTGAAACGATCAAACAAGGCCTTCGCCTTGGCTTTTCCAACGCCTCGGATAGAAAGGATCTCACTCTTTCGCGCCGCCTCATCGCGAAGACTTCGATGATATCCAATCGCATACCGGTGTACAGATTCCTGAAGTCTGCCGCAAAACGCATGCACTTCATGATCCTGAGCCAACAGCAATTCTTTCCCGTCGGCAAAAACAATTGCCTTGGTTCGATGTCGACTGTCTTTTTTAAAGCCAACTACCTTAATGCGATCCGCGAACCCAAAACTTGCAACGACTTCACACACTGCATGAATCTGTCCCAAGCCCCCGTCACAAACAATCACATCTGGCAGTGGCATAAATTTCTCATCGCCGGAACAAAACCGCTCCAGCCGGCGGGAGACAGCCTCCTGCATATATGCGGTATCGTCTCGATTCCCCTCTTGTTTTCCCAGTTTAAACCGGCGGTACCGATCCGAAACCAAAATTCCATCCGAACAAACAACCATCCCGCACACTACATCAGCTCCGGCAAGCTGGCTGATATCATACAATTCCATAGTCTGCGCTTTTTCAATACCCGTAAATTCACAAAATGCATTGAGCTGCCGCTGTCCGCGTGCTGTTCGTCCCTCGTACTGCAACATTCGTTCCGAAGCATTACGTCCTGCCATTTCCAATAATTCTTTATCCGGTCTCAACTTCGGTACACTCACGCGCCCATGCAGCCATTCGTTCATTAAATCAAACCAATCTTCCTGCTGAGGAACATAAATACGGTTAGGTAAATCGGGATTATCTGTATAAAAACGTGACAGATAACTTTGCAGCAATTCTGAAGAATACGGCTCATCAAAAACATCGGCGCGCTCTCCGACCACATAGCCGTTCCGAATCCGCAACATAAATAAACAGGTTTTCCCTGCACTGGTTTTATAAGAAATATAATCGGCATGCCGGTTCTGCACCACCGGCGTCTTTTGACTGTTTGCCAATTCCTGCAAAACGTTCACGCTATCGCGTAAGGTTGCCGCCTTTTCAAAATCCAACCGCTGAGCAGCCTGTTTCATCTGCTGTGTCAGCGACGAACAGATGTCGTCAATATTCCCCTCTAAAACCGAGCAAATTTCATGATATAACTTTTCCAAATCAGCCGCAGAGACTTTCCCCTCACAAAATCCGGAACAACGTTGAATCGAGTAATTCAAACAAACTCGTTTTTTTCGTGCTTTCAAAGAACATTCAGGCAGTTTAAATGCACGTGAAATCAATCGAATAATAAACAGACATTTCTGCCGAGACAAAAAAGGACCAAAAAATCGTCCTTTTGCATTACGAAATCGGGACGTCGTTAATACCGGAAACCCATTATCTAAATAAAAATGAATAAACGGATACCCGCTTCCGCTTTTTAGCGCAATATTATAAAACGGATTATATTTTTTTATTAAACTACACTCTGTCAGCAGTGCGTCCAACTCCGTCGCGGTAATGATGACCTCAAAATCAACTACCTTACTGACCATCCGTTTTGTTTTATCCGTATGCTCGCTGTTTTTGCGAAAATAACTGGTTACACGATTTTTTAAATTTTTTGCCTTGCCAACATAAATCACCCGATCATCTGCATCATGCATCAAATAAACACCGGGCTTTAACGGCAATTCATTTGCTTTTTTCAACAATTGTTTTCCGGTCACGTCATCACCGCCTTTTTCCTTAATATAAAACAATAATTAGGGAAAATTCACATCTTCCCTAATTACTTGTTGATATATTATTTTGCAGTTCCAAAATTACTTGCGAGCAAAGATACAAGCCCTTCCAAAGCTTCTTTCTCATCTGCTCCGTCTGCAATCAAATTGATTTGTGTATCTTTTGTAATGCCAAGGGAAAGAACACCGAGAAGACTCTTTGCATTTACTCTGCATTCATCTTTTTCGACCCAGATATACGAACTATATTCATTCGCTTTCTGAATAAAAAAAGTAGCCGGTCTTGCATGCAGTCCAACGGCATTTGTTACGGTAACCGTTTTGCTTACCATAAAAACTCCTCCTTCGTATTTGATTTTTTACAATTATATTATACTATTTCAACCATAAAAAGTCAACGAACAATATCCATAAAAATGCAGGAATATATTGATAAAATAGTTACATATATTACAAAAACAAGCCGTTTTAAGCAATTTTATCCACTCACATTTTTTCTAAAATCATCCGGAATACAAAACGTTTTCGAGCAAAAAATGATATCATGAAAAAAATAAAGAAAGCTGGAAAAAATTTGTTTAAGCGGATAAAAAAACTGATCTTAACTATCACCGTTTTAGCCGTAGCCGCAGGAATTTACGGTTCTTATACGGTTCAGAATATCGAAGACCAATATTATGCCTTTCAAAATGAGGAACCCGTTATCAGCACCGCATATCCGTTTACAACGCAAATTGTTAATCAAACAGACAGCGGATATGATATGCAAGTCAGCCTCATGGGAGTTTTTCCCGTAAAAAACGTCAATGTACAACTCATTGAAGAAAAAACGTTTATATTAGGCGGACAACCATTCGGCGTAAAATATTATACCGACGGAGCCGTTATCGTCGGATGCACGGACGTGACCACCAGTGAAGGTAAAAAAAATCCGGCAGCGGAGGCTGGGCTGCGCGTCCAAGACGTTATTAACGAAATCAACGGACAAACCATTACAAGCAACGAACAATTAACCCAGATCATCGAAGAC
>WHHJ01000014.1 GCA_014872655.1 Clostridia bacterium | reverse complement strand
TCAAAATAGCCCCTTTCGTCCTTTTATGTTTTTCCGTGCCTCCGTTGTTATTCCAAACCGTCCTGCCGCACGCGCAGGTTCTGCCGTCACACCCCGGGCTTTTTGCCGCCCTTCGCCGCAAAACCCCTTTACCACCTACCGGGATATGACAGAGCCGGAACCAACACCCGATTGCCGGCCGCTCAAACAGATCCGGTCTGCGCCGTTCGTTCTGTTCCGCGCAACTTTCACGGTTCGGTGCAACAGGCCAAGCTTTCAAATACCGGCAGCGCCGTCTTGTGTGTCCGCTATTCGTCCTATTTTACGCCCGCTTCATAGACGGCTCAATAGCGCCTATTCTGCTGATGGCGGCGGATTGTCTGCATTTTCCGTTTTCGGCACAGCAGCCAAGTCGTCCCCGGGCCGTCCATTCCCGTCATCCGCAGAAGATTTCGCGTCAAATTCTTGCGAATCCAACGAAACCTGTACAGGGGACACCTGATCAGCAGCATCCTCCGACCCCAACGCAACTTGCGCAGAAGACGCCTTGTCCGCACCCGCCGAGCCTGACGACGCCGGCTCGCAGACCGTTGCGGTCTCTGGGAAATCCGAACGCGGCGTCATTTCCCGTCCAAAACCCGCCGCACGCCGGCGGAACGCCGTTTCTAAAAACGTCTGCGTCACATTGCGCTCACTGAACACCGCCAGTAAAACGCCTAACACCAAAACAATCGCCGCAACCCATAAAAACGAGAACGCCGCAGACTGCTTCAGCGCGTCCAGATAACTCAACACTTCGGCGGTACTGAAATTAAAAATTTCCGCACTGTTCAGCGCCCATAAAAAGAGACTTACCGCAAGCAGCATCACCGCACCGCCAAGCAAGCCGACCGCAATGAAGCGCAGACCGCCGAACAAGCGCAGTTTTCGCTCGGCAGCCAACAACCGCTGTTTCAAGCCGGTATCCGGTTGCGGAAAAACCGCCGATCCGTCTGCGGATTGTCCCGACGCGGACGACTCGCCGGCCTTTATTTGCATCACCACAGTCCGGAACCGTTTGCCGGTGTCTGACAAAAACAACAGGCCCGCCCCGCAAACGGCAAATACCACAATCAGCAACGCCGAAATCATCCAACGTCCCGTTCCTAAAACAGCCGCGACCGAAGGATACACCTTCGCAAAAAACGGCAGTTTCATCGCCTCAATCATTTCATCATCCAAATAGGCGCAATATTCGTCCATTTCCTGCTCCGTCACAGACACTTCCGGGTGCTGCGCCAGATATTCCATACACCGGCTGCGAATGGATTCCATCAATTCCGTCAGCGAAAACGAATCCAACGTCCCGTCCACCGTTGCCCGAACATATTCTTCCACCGCCCGGCGCGTATATTCCGGGGTCAAAACGTTCTCAAACACGGTTTGAGGCAACGAACTCAAGGCACCCCGGGACTGTAAAATCCGGTCGGCATTTTGATAGATCTGATCATAAAATCCGTCGCGTTCCTGCGCACGATCCGCCAGCTGAATATAAAAGTCCGCGTCGGTTGCCCGTCCCGTCATCACATAGGAACCGTAGCAAAAAACCGTCAGCGTCAAAATTAAAGTGAGAAGAATCTGAACCAGACTTCTTCCGATCTGAATTCCTTGCTTCATCGTCAATATAAACTCCTCATCCTGCTTTTCCCAAACAAAGCCGCGCCAAATAACCGCAGCCCCCAACCGCGTTCATCCGTCCGCAAAAAAACTTCGGCCGTTCTTTAAAACCGGCGTCCCGGCGCTAATCCTTCACAATTTTGGGGCCCGAAATCATTTCGGCCCGGATCAGCAGCCGCTGGGTGGTAGAAGGCTTGTTCAGCGGATAACACGTATAAAATAAAAGCCCGTATCCGGATTGCTGGACGCGCAGCGCCTCACTGTCCGAACTGTCGATCACCTCGATCGAAGTCGTCCGGTACCGGTACACGCCGTAATTGGTGGTGATTTTAATCTCATCGCCGACTTTTAAATTCTCCAGCCGCCGCACTTTATTGTTATGGATGGTCAATTTGGTCGTTCCGCCGTAGCCGGGGATATAACTGTCTGTCGTCTGACAGACTCCGCGCGCGATCCCGAACTCACTTTCCCCCATAATCAGTTCATAACTGATATCAACGCTTTCAATTTCAAACCGCCCGTAAATATAATTAAAACGCGGAAAGTCAATCGAGCTCAGCGGAATCGTCTGATCCGGGAGTTCTCCGTCGCCGCCGGAACCGCCGTCCTCACCGTCAGAGTCGGACCCGCCGTCCGAGTCCCCGTCCTGTCCTCCGCCCGACCCGGAATCCTGACCGCCGCCCTGTCCGTTACCCGAACTGCCGCCGTCACCGTTTTCTGCCGCGCCGTCTGAACCGCCGTTTTGTCCGCCGTTCGTGCCGCCTTGCCCGGAACTGCTGCCGTCATTCTGATTCGATCCCGTTCCGGTGCCGTTCTGGCCGTCCTGCCCGCCGGGGTCTTCTTTAGACGGATCGAGGGGATTCGCATCCGGATCAAAGATATCCGTAAACGTATCAAACGGAGTCTGCTCTCCGCCTAAAGCGATCCGGATCGTCTGTAAATACAACTCCGGACGCCCGATCCGAGACGAAACCGCCACATACAGCAAAATAAAGCATATGCATGCCAAAAAAATCGGCATGCATATATACGTAAGCAAAATATTTACGAATCTGGCAAACGACGTCTTCGGAACGGCATTTTTGCTGTTTGTTTTTTGCATCTTGCTCATTTCCGATTACCTACTCGTCCTTTTTCCTTTGGGCAGACTTCCGCTTCCGATGTCGAAGTTCAAAAGAAGTCGCCCCCTGTCATCCCTCATCCGCCCAGGCGCTCCCGTCATCAGGCTGCTCCCGGCCCTCGATGAGGTTTTCCAATCTCTCAATCGAGATGTTGGGATATTCCGATCCAATATTCTGGAATATCGATTAAATATTTTGTCCGGCCGCTTTCCGTTTTGTCATCCAAACCGCAGCGGCAACAACCGCAACGACTGCCACGCAAGAAAGCCCCACAATCATCGGTACACTATCCGACACATCATTGCCGCTGGCTGCCGGAGCACCCGGAGCAATGGAAGTGCCAAAGATATAAACGATCGCGCTCGGGTCCGAATTGCTCTGAACATACACCGTACCGGTAGACACCCCGTCGGTAACGGTTCCGTCATCTACCACCGTCAGCGTAGCGTCCAGCGCCGTTGCCAGAGTCCGGCAGGCTTCAAGCACCTGGTTGTAAAATTCCGGCGTCACATCAGAAAGATTCAACGTAGTAGCGTCTTCTGCAACATGTAACTCCGTACGGATCAGATCCCGGATCTGGCCCATAGCAACTTCGGCCTGCTGCATCTGAGCGTCCGAAACGTCGATCATATTCAAAAAGTTTTCTGCCTTCGTCACATAATCCTCAGGCAATTTGATATAAACGCCGGCGTCTGCCGTTTCAAACTCAGACTCGGCATAAGACAAAAGCGTTTTTTCGTTTTCATTCAAGCCGTCCGCAAACATCGGCACAGCCAAAGCAAGCGATAAAAGTGCTGCCATTACAATCATTGCAAATTTTTTCATCTGTTCATCCTCCGATTTTGTCTCTGATCGCCCGGGCCTGAACCCCGACGAAAACAAGCAATCATTCTATCTCTTACATTATATCATTCGCACCGCGGCGTGTCAATATACAAATTATCCAAATTCCCAGCCGTTTTCTGTACGGTCCAAAGAAAAAACCGGTGCTATATTCCTTTTTTTACCACTCTTTACAAATTTTCCACAATAGCAAGCGTTTCCCGCGCAATCATCAATTCTTCGTTGGTCGTAATCACCAGCGTTTTTACCCGCGCGCCGTCTGCAGAAATATCCGCATCCTGGCCACGTACGTTATTCTTTTCCGGATCGATTTGAATGCCGAAGAATTCCATCCCCTTGCAAATCGCTTCCCGGGTCTCCGGCCCGTTTTCACCCTGTCCGGCCGTAAAGACGATCACATCCACGCCGCCCAGCGCCGCAACATAAGAGCCCAATAACTTTTTCACCTGATAAACCAACATATTAAACGCCAGTTGCGCGCGCTTGTTGCCTTCTTCGGCCGCTTCCACCACGTCGCGGCAATCCGAAGAAACGCCGGAAACCCCCAGCAAACCGGATTTTTTATTTAAAATATCGTTCATTTCGGCGCCCGACAAGTGCTCTTTTTCCTCAATCACGCATACGGCAGCCGGGTCCAGCGAACCGCTGCGCGTACCCATGATCGGACCTTCCAACGGTGTCAGACCCATCGATGTATCGATACATTTTCCGCCGTCAATGGCGCAAAGCGAAGAACCGTTGCCCAAGTGCAGCGTGACCATTTTCAGATCTTCAATATCCCGGCCCAGGAACTTTGCCGCCCGGCGGGAAACATATTTGTGAGACGTTCCGTGGAAACCGTACCGTCTGATCTTGTATTTTTCATAATATTCCATCGGAATGCCGTACATATACGCATAATCCGGCATCGTCTGATGAAACGCGGTATCAAAAACTACCACCTGCGGAATCCCGGGCATGACCTTGCTGCAGGAACGGATCCCCGCCGCATTGGGAATCGCATGAACAGGCGCCAGCGTCTCGCACGCCTCGATTTTTTCCACCACGCCGTCTTCCACCAGACACGGCTGAATAAAATACTCGCCGCCCTGCACGATCCGATGCCCGACCGCCCCGATTTCGGAGATGTCCGAAATCACGGCATACTGCCCCTTTGTCAGCGTGTCAATCACAACCTGTACGGCGTCCGCGTGCGTTTTCATCGGGCACTCGCGCTTAAACTCGCCGATGCCGACGCTTTTATGCTTGAGTTTTCCGTCGATGCCGATCCGGTCACAAAGGCCCTTTGCGATCACGGACTCGTCCTTCATGTCAATCAACTGATACTTCAACGAAGAAGATCCCGAGTTAATGACCAAAATTTTCATCCAATCACCTGTTCCTTATCTCATAAACCATATTGATTATTGATTTTTTATAGAAAATATATTATAATATCCGATAGAAGAACCACCCCGTCAGGCGGTATTCAACCGAATAAAATACGTTTCGTATTATTATACAATATTTTCAAAAAAAATTCAATAGTGTTCACAAAAAATTATTTTCAAAGCCTTCTCTTTAACGAATCTTTTTTTTGTATAATACAGTCTTTTTACGAGATTTTTCAGATACAGGGAGTCTTTTTTGAATTTCTTTTTTATCCAAAACAGACAGGGTCCAAATCACTGCAACCAAGTTCCTGAATGTAATCTCTTTCGGCCAACGCCCGAGGCTCACAGGTGCCGAATTGTTTTTGTATCATCGTTATTCTTTTATTTTGTTATATCTACCCGCATTTTATATCACCGTAAAGTCCCGGTTGTCACACAACGGTCGGAACCGGAAAGGAGTTTACATTGAAGATCTTTGTCACCACCGCCGAATACAACCCGTTCCATAACGGGCATCAATACCATGTCCGGCAAATGCGCCAAATGGGTGCAGATGCCGTCGTTGCCGTGATGTCGGGTAACTTTGTACAGCGCGGGCAGCCGGCATGCGCCGACAAATTTGAACGCGCGGCCGCCGCCGTACGCAGCGGTGTAGACCTGATTATCGAGCTGCCGGTACGATGGAGTTTAGCCACTGCGGAAGATTTCGCATTCGGCAGTCTTTTTTTAGCCGACGCACTGGGCTGTGCCGACACCTTTTGCTGCGGCAGCGAAAGCGCGGACGACGAGTTGCTGGCACGCTGTGCCGACGTATTGCTTTCGCAGGAATATACCGAACAGCTGCGCCGAAGCATCGCACAGGACAAGCAGCGTCCGTTTGCCGTTGTCCGGCAGGAAAGCTTACAGCAGATGATCGGCTTTGCGCCGGTCCGGCCCAACGATATTTTAGCCGTCGAATACCTCAAAGCCATTCGGAGGCTGAATTCCCCCCTGCAATTTCGAACGATTCGGCGGTTGGGGGATTATCATGGCAACACCTCGCCACAAACCGGCTACAAAGGCGCCCGGGAAATCCGGCGTCTGCTCCGCGCCGAAGACCCCGAAGCCGACAAACACCTGCCCCAACCGGTTGTCCAAGCACTGCGCCGTCTGCGCGCAGAGGGCCGATTCCCGGCAGATATCCAATACGCACAACGGGCCATTCTGGCCTTTTTCCGCTCGGTCGAACCGCGACCAACCCGATCGCAGGCAGAGTCGCAACAACGCCTCCCATGGCAACCCCTTTCCCCTTTGTCACAACACACACAAACACCATCAACCATCGATTTGCAGGCACCCGAAGTCTCCCAACACGCCGCAGGGGCACAGCCCCTGACCGGACCGTATCCGGAATCACAGCGCGCCGAGGCCTCACCTTTCGGCCGTCCCCCCGCAGATCGGCCAGACTTCTCCGCGCCGCAATGCCCGGACAATCCGCAACTGCCCGCCGAACCGCAATATGCGAAAAACCCGCAACACGCTTTTGAAGAGCAATCTTCCTCCGGACCGCAACGCTTCTCCGAACCGGCTGGATTATGGCCGAGGATTTGCCGGGCCGGGAAAACGGCGTGCAGTCTGGAACAGCTCTGCCGCAGCGCCATGGCCAAACAGTTTACGCTTTCCGCAACACGACGCATGATATTATCGGCTTTTCTGCAACTGTCAAGCCCAGCCGAACTACCGCCGTATCTGCATGTACTCGCCTTGAACCGGCGCGGTGCCGACGTTCTTAAAATCGCCAAAAAAACAGCAAAACTCCCCATCCTGCACAACTTTACGCCGCAGCACCTAAAAGACCCGTCCCTGCGCGCGGCGATCCTGGCCGAACAGCGCGCCGACGATCTGTACGCTCTGTGCCTGCCCCAAATCGGACCGGCCTATACCGATTTTACCCGGCGCTGTACCTGTCTTGAAACGCCGGAATCCGATAACGACAATCCCGACCAAGAATCATCCGAAGTTCTTTTTCCGGACTTTTGATGTGCGGTTTTTCAGAGAATGTTTTAAAAAAAGTATTTACAATTCCCATTTTTTAGTGTATGATATAGAGTAAGAAAACCCGTTTGCAAAAGCAACGGTTTTACCCTACAACATTTTTCAAAGAGGTTTTCCATGAAACAACCAAAATATCAACGAATTCTGATTAAACTCAGCGGCGAGGCGCTGGCGGATCAATCCGGGCACGGCATTGATTTTGAAACAGTCAAAAGCGTCTGCGAAAAAATTAAAGACTGTGCAGACCGCGGCACACAAATTGCCATTGTTGTCGGAGCCGGCAACTTCTGGCGCGGACGGCAGGGATCGGATATGGACCGAGCCAAAGCCGACCACATGGGCATGCTTGCCACGATGATGAACTGCATTGCATTAGGGGACGCACTGGAAAAAGCGGGCGCCCAAACCGTGGTATTCTCTGCGACAGAAATGCCAAAATTCGGGCAAACTTATACCTGCCAAGAAGCACGGCGCTGCCTGGAACAGGGCAAAATCATTATTTGCGGCGGCGGAACGGGCAACCCGTATTTTACAACCGATACCGCAGCAGCATTGCGTGCCGTGGAAATTGAGGCAGACATTGCGCTGTTTGCCAAAAATATCGACGGTGTTTATACAGCCGATCCCAAGCAGGACAAAACGGCCACGCGCTACGCACGGCTCAGTTTTACACAACTGCTCAGCCAGAATTTAAAAGTCATCGACGCTGCGGCAGCCGCACTGTGCCGAGACAATCATTTACCGGTATATATTTTTGATCTGGGCGACGGTTCCAACATTGCGCGCGTTGCGGCAGGAGAGGACATCGGAACCCTATTGGACAACGAAGAATAAAAAACAGGAGGCTTTATCATGAAACCCCAATACAAAGAAACCGACGAAAAGATGCAAAAAACCATCCAAGTTTTACAGAACGAATACGCCGGCATCCGTGCCGGCCGAGCCAATGCGAGCGTGCTGGACAAAATTTCTATTGAGTATTACGGGACCAAAACGCCGATCAATCAGATGGCCAATATCTCTTCCCCGGAAGCGCGTCTGTTGGTCATCCAGCCGTACGACCCGTCGGTGTTGAAAGAAATTGAAAAAGCCATCCAAACTTCGGATTTAGGCATCAACCCGCAAAACGACGGCAAGATTTTACGGCTGAACTTTCCGCCGCTGACCGAGGAGCGCCGCAAAGAGTTGGTCAAACAGGTCAGCAAAACGGCAGAAGAATCCAAAGTCGCCATCCGCTCGATCCGCCGCGACGCTATCGAAAAATTCAAAGCGCAGAAAAAGGCGGGCGAACTGACCGAAGACGATCTGAAAGATGCTGAAAAAGATATTCAGGACTTAACGGACGGATACTGCAAAAAGATTGACGGAATCTGTGCCGAAAAAGAAAAAGAAATTCTGTCCATATAACGCAAGTCCATTCGGAGGCAGAGCGGAGCCCGCTCTGCCCCGCACTTGTTTATTGCGGTAAAAAACGGGAGGAAACACGCATGCAGCCAACCAAATATCCGCGGCATATTGCCTTTATTATGGACGGGAACGGCCGCTGGGCCGAACAGCGGGGGCAAAAGCGCGGCAAAGGGCACGAAGCCGGCGTAGACGCATTGGATCACATGATCCAAACCTGCTACCAAATCGGGATTGAACATATTACGTTTTATGCGTTTTCCACCGAAAATTGGAAGCGTCCCCAAGAAGAAGTCGCCAAGTTGATGACAATTTTAACCCGTTATCTAAATGTGATGATGGAGCGCTTTGAGCGTGATCGTGACGGGCTGTATCGTCATACTAAAGTACGTTTTATCGGCGACTTAGGCGTGTTCAGCGCCCTGCAAAAAGAAAAAATGAAAAAAATCACCACCCGCAGCGATACGGTATCGTGTCGGATGCATCTCAACATCGCTATCAATTACGGCGGACGGGCGGAAATTACCAACGCCGTCAACGCGTTTATCCGTGAAAACCCGGGCAAAAAAATAACCGAACAAGACATTGCCTGCCGGCTGTATACGGCTGGGCAGCCGGACCCGGATCTTATTATCCGCACCGGCGGCGAGATGCGGTTGTCCAATTTTATGATGTGGCAATCGGCTTACTCCGAATACTATTCCACCCCGGTCCTATGGCCGGATTTCGGGGAGGCAGACCTGCAAGAAGCGATCGCCGCGTACCGGCTTCGGACGCGTAAGTTCGGCGGCACGGTAAAAAAGTAACGAAAAGAAAGAAGGGTTTACCATGAAACAGCGCGTTCTTTCCGGCGTGTTAATTTGCGCCGTATTAGCAGTATTTATCGGTTTTTCCGGCTTTCCGGTTGTTTTAAAAGCCGTTACGGCGGCCATTTCCGCCTGCGCGCTGTATGAAGTACTGGTTGTGACCAAGTACGTGGAAAGCAAAACCCTCATGGTTATCAGCCTGCTTTTTGCGATAGCCATTCCGTTTTTCCCCGATTTTCAGCGAGCGGGATTTACCGGCGGTATTTTTATCTTTGCCGTCATTTTGTTTACTTCTCTGATTTGTCTGTACAAAACATTCAGTTTTGAACATTTGTGCGTGGTTTTTGTGATGTCCATCATCATTCCGTTTTTCTTTAGCTGTATTATTTACACACGGCAAATCAGCGATACATTAGGCCTTTATTATATGCTGATGATTTTTTTATGCGCCTGGGCCACCGACACGGGCGGATACATTTTCGGCAGATTATTCGGCCGACATCGGATGACGCCGGTTATCAGCCCTAAAAAAACCATTGAAGGCGCAGTCGGCGGCTATGTGGCATCTGCGGCGGCGTTAGCCATTGTAGCCTATGCGGCGCACCAATTCACCGGAGCCAGCGTCAACTTTGTCTGTCTGTGTGTATTTGCCTTGTTCGGCAGTTCCGCCGCTATTTTAGGAGATCTGACGGCCTCCGTCATCAAACGCAGTTTTGGGGCCAAAGACTACGGCAACCTCATCCCCGGCCACGGCGGGATCATGGACCGGTTCGACAGTGTGTTATTCGTGGCGCCCACCCTCTATTTGTATTATCATATTACGGTTCAAATACTGCAAAGATTTGGTTTTTCTTTTACGATTTTTTCGCTTTAATTTTATCCGCAGCGGGGATCCTGCTTATTTGTATGAATATGACAGTCTCGAGTTCCCAAACAGGTTTTTCTTCTTTTTGAGGAAAGTATTTATTGCCTTTCTGCTGCATATTATGATATGCTACAGATTATTTATGTTGTATACAACCGGATGCATCCCGCTTTTTCCAGACACCTGTTTATAAATCGGATTTAAAAACAATCGTCCCGACCCATTCGCGCAGCGTTTACCGAAAAAGACCCCTGATATGGCAGCCCAACTTATAATCTTTTATCGAACGGACACATCCCTGCCTTCTTCGGGTACAACATCCTTTTTCTTGAATACACCCGCCTTTTTCCGAGCGTCCCCTGCTTTTCTTCACACATATCGCGGACGGCTCCGGCAAACTTCCTATAAAAGATTCAAAAACAACGCGGCGTATTCACTCCTGAGGTACAATGGGGTCCGTCAGGCTTTCCATAAAACACCTAAAACATCCAAAACCAATTTCATCGTTCCAAGAAATCGATGCTTGGCTTCCTATAAAAAACCCAAAACCCTTATGCAGTTTTTTCTGCCGCTTTTTTCGCGCGGGTTTCTCACTATTTTAAAAATCAAAATCCGTTACGGAGTCTTCATTGACAGAGGAGAGATTGTGTTTGAAAACACTGATTGTTCTCGGCAGTACCGGCTCTATCGGCACGCAAACCTTAGATGTTGCCGAACGTCTTGGCTGCCGGATCGCCGCATTAACGGCGCACCGAAATATTGATTTGTTAGAGCAGCAGATTCGCCGCTTTCATCCCGAAGCCGCCGTCTGCACGCTGCCCCAGGCAGCCGAACAGTTACGCCAACGGATCTCCGATACCGACACACGGGTTTTACAGGGTGAAGAGGGCATCGGCGACGTGCTGCGACAGGTAGACTGCGACATGGTCGTCAACGGCATTGTCGGCATGGCGGGCACACGTCCGACGTTTTGGGCCGTTGCAGAAGGCCATGATGTGGCGCTGGCCAACAAAGAAACGATCGTCACCGCCGGCGAACATCTTTTGCGTGCAGCCGAACAGCATGATGTCCGTATTCTTTCCGTTGACAGCGAACACTCGGCCATTTTTCAATGTCTGGACGGCCACCCCAATAAAATTAAAAAAATTCTCTTAACCGCTTCCGGCGGTCCGTTTTTCGGCATGACGCGGGAGCAGCTGCGCACCGTCACCAAACAGCAGGCCCTGCAGCACCCGAACTGGTCGATGGGCGCCAAGATTACAATTGACAGCGCCACGCTGATGAACAAAGGCTTAGAAGTGATCGAAGCCGCTCGACTTTTTTCTGTTCGGCCGGATCAAATTGAAGTAGTCATTCATCGGCAAAGTATCATTCATTCTGCGGTAGAATTTGAAGATAATGCCATTTTAGCCCAGTTGGGCACCGCGGATATGCGGGTTCCCATTCAATACGCCATCACCTATCCTCACCGACAGCCCTGTCCGGCACCGGCGCTGGATTTGGTTCAAGCCGCGGCACTGACCTTTGACCGCCCGGACACCGACACGTTCAAAGCGCTGCGGCTGGCTTATGACGCGCTGGCCTGCGGCGGAACAGCACCCACGGTGCTCAATGCCGCCAACGAAGTCGCCGTTGCCCAGTTTCTGGACGACGAAATCTCTTTTTGCGACATTGCCGACCGAGTCGAGCAAGCGCTGCAAACGGTACCCATTATCCACAACCCCACTCTGGAACAAATTTTTGAAACAGACGCAAAAGTACGGGCCGACCAAAAACAAATGAAGAAAAGCATTCCACTTTCTTAATCAATAGCCGTAAAAAAAATGGCATAAAAAGAGTATTTCAGTTCCCTACCAACCGCTGTTTTTTTAATGGCAATAAAAAGCATTCCCAAAGCATTCCCGTTTTTTGTCAGCATTTGTTTTCGCAAAAACGGCATGAAAAAATTTATTAAAATTTTCTTCCTGCCACCGTTTTTTCAAAAATGACATTCCTGCCGCTGCCTTTTCAAGAATGGCAGTAAAAAAACATTCCAGTTTCTTATCGATAACTGTTTTTTAAAAACGTCATTCAAGTTCCTTTCCGGGTGCGGGTTTTCACTCGGCTGCCTGATTCATTTTTTTCTTACGGAGAAATCATATGGACATTTTTTTACAAGTGCTTTACACCGTTCTGGTACTCGGCGCGCTGATTTTCGTGCACGAACTGGGACATTTTATCGCCGCAAAAGCGTTTCGCGTCCGGGTCAACGAGTTTTCGTTAGGCATGGGGCCGAAACTCATCAGTGTTAAGAACAAAAAAGTCACGCATTTATTTTCCAAAGAAAAACCGGAACAAATCTCAGACGGTTTCACCGCCTATTCGATCCGGCTGCTGCCGATCGGCGGCTATGTCAGCATGGAGGGCGAAGACGACGAAAGCGACTGTCCTGACGCCTTCACCAAAAAGCCGGCCTGGAAACGTTTTATCATCACCATTGCCGGCATACTGATGAATATGATCGTCGCGGTTTTAATCACCTTTATTCTGGTCTGCGTAACCCCGGTGGCCTCGACCACTATCGCCGAGTTTGACGAGGGCGCGGTCTCCCAGCAAAGCGGGCTGCAAGTCGGCGATAAAATCGTTCAGATCGACGATACCAAAATCAACAGCACCGCAGATATTTCACTGGCCTTTCAATCTGCGATCGGGCAGCAAACCGTTTCGGTCACTGTCGAACGCGACGGCCAGCAAGTGGTTTTGCCGCAGGTGGATTTCCCCGAAATTTATGCGGACGGAACTCCGGTTTCGGACGGCGACGACACCACCGGCCAGCTAACCATGAAAACCATTGATTTTTATGTATACGCCCTGCCGAAAGACGCTTCAACCGTTCTTTCACAGACCTTTTACCAAACCGTGTCCTACGTCAAAACCATGTATGACACCTTAGCCAAACTGGTCACGGGCGAGATTTCCGTCAAATATATTTCCGGACCTGTCGGCACTTCTGCCGTCATCAAACAGGCGGCCGACAGCGGACTGTCTTCCCTGTTTATGCTGGTCGGGCTGATTTCCATCAATCTGGCTGTCATGAACTTATTGCCGCTTCCGGCTCTGGACGGAGGCCGGGCACTGATTTATCTGATCGAAATGATCACCCGAAAGCGGCTGCCGCCGAGCATTGAAAATAAAATCAACGCCGTCGGCATGATCATCTTGTTTGCTCTGATGATTTTTATCACCTTTAAAGATATTCTATTCCCGGTTCTGTAAACAGGTTTTCAGCCGTTTTGAACCGATCCCAAACACGGAGGAATCCCCATGAAAAAAACGGTTTACGTCGGCCGTGTCCCGGTTGGAGGCGGCGCGCCGGTCAGTATCCAATCGATGTGCAACATCCCGTTTTCCCAGTTTGATCAGCTGCGAGAACAGGCGCTGCAATTACAGCAGGCCGGCTGTGAAATTCTGCGCGTTTCCGTTCCGGACCAACTGTCCGCCGAACGGTTTGGCAAGCTCAAGAGCTGTCTTTCCATCCCTTTGGTGGCCGATATTCATTTCGATTACCGGCTGGCGCTGGAAAGTATCCGCCAGGGCGCGGATAAAATCCGAATCAATCCGGGCAATATCGGCAGCCGGCACATCGAGCAGATTGCCCGCTGCGCACAGGACCATCACATTCCCATCCGTGTCGGCGTCAACGCCGGCTCTTTGGAAAAAGAACTGCTCGTCCGCTACGGCAGACCGACCGCTCGGGCACTGGCCGAAAGCGCGTACAAAAACGTAACGCTGCTGCGTCAATGCGGGTTTGAAGACATCATCGTATCCCTCAAAGCGTCGGATGTTCCTACCGCCGTTGCGGCTTACCGTCTTTATCAAAACGAATTCAACACCGCCGGCGATCCGCTTCATGTCGGGATTACCGAAGCCGGAACGCTGCGTACCGGGCTGATCAAGTCCGCGGCGGGAATCGGGGCGCTGCTGCTGGACGGCATCGGAGACACGATCCGCGTTTCGCTGACCGCTCCGCCGATTGAAGAAATCTATGCCGCCAAACGGCTGTTATCCGCCTGCGGGCTGCGCAAAACAGGGGTCGAAGTGATTTCCTGTCCCACCTGCGGACGAACCGCCGTCGACTGCGTAGGACTGGCAAACTGCATCGAGCAGACCTTTGACACCGTAAAAACACCGATTAAAATCGCCGTCATGGGCTGTGTTGTCAACGGCATCGGAGAAGCGGCGGACGCCGACTTCGGCGTAACGGGAGCCAACGGAACATATCTGCTCTTCAAGGACCGGCAAATCGTGAGAAAAAACATTCCCGAAGCCGAAATTTTTGAAGTGATTCAACAACAAATCGAACAAATAGAACAAACCAAAAGCAAAGGATGAAACACATGGACACACAAAAACTGGCACAACTGCTATTCGGTTCCATCACCACCACCGTCGAGCAGTTGGAACAACGATATCCGCCCCGGCCGTTACCGGAAGGTGCGAAAGTGACGCGTATTGCGCCCTCTCCCACCGGATTTATTCATCTGGGCAATTTGTACGGAGCCCTGATTGATGAACGGCTGGCCCATCAGTCGGACGGCATTTTTTATTTGAGAATTGAAGATACCGACCAAAAGCGGCAAGTGGAAGGCGCCGTCGAGTTAGCCATTCAAAGTCTGCAAAAGTTCGGACTGCATGCCGATGAGGGAGTGGTGTCCGAAACCGAGCAAAAAGGCGACTACGGTCCGTACCGGCAGCGTCAGCGCGCCGAAATCTACCAGGCCGTGGCCAAACAGTTGGTGCTTCAGGGCAAAGCGTATCCGTGTTTTTGTACCGAACAACAGCTGGCGGACATGCACGAGCAGCAGCAGCAACAAAATGTTCTGCCCGGTTATTACGGCCAATGGGCCGTCTGCCGCGACATGCCGCTGGAACAAATCGAACAGCGTCTGAAGCGGGGAGACCCTTACATCCTGCGTCTGCGCAGTACCGGCAGCGCCGACCAAAAAGTTCGGCATACTGATTTGATTAAAGGCCCTATGGAACTGCCCGAGAACTACAACGACATTGTCTTGTTAAAATCCGACGGCATTCCGACCTACCATTTTGCGCATGTGGTCGACGATCACTTCATGCGCACCACGCACGTCGTCCGCGGCGAAGAATGGCTGTCCACCCTGCCGTGGCACTTACAAATGTTTGATATGCTGGGTTGGAAACGCCCCAAATATATTCACACCGCCCATCTGCTCAAAAGCGAAAACGGCGTCAAGCGCAAGTTATCCAAGCGCAAAGACCCGGAGCTGGGGCTGCAATATTACCAACAGCAAGGTTTTCCGACCAAAGCCGTTGTGGAATACCTGATGACGCTGCTCAACTCCAATTACGAGGACTGGCGGCGGGCCAACCCCGATCAGGAGTACACCGCGTTTCCGTTTTCGATTAAAAAAATGAGCCCGTCCGGAGCCCTGTTCGATATGGACAAGCTGCGGGACATCACCAAAAACACCGTTGCCGCCATGTCGGCTGCCGAAGTTTATGAGGAAGTGCTTTCGTGGGCCCAGCAGTACAATCCGTCGTTTGCCCAACTTCTGCAGCGCGACCCGGATTACGCACAGGCTATTCTGTCGATTGGCCGCGGCGGCAAAAAGCCGCGCAAAGACCTGTGTTTGTGGAGCGAAGTACAGGCATACATGGACTTTTTCTACGATGAATTATTTGAGCCGGATTACACACTGCCTGACACCATTTCGGCACAGCAGGCCCAGCAGATTTTACAGCAATATCCGGCCGTATACAACGCCGAGCAAACCGCCGAGCAGTGGTTTGCGACCTTGTGCGACTTTGCGGCACAGCTCGGATACGCGCCGTCCACCAAGGAGTACAAGCAAAACCCGGCGCCGTATCAAGGACATGTCGGCGACGTGGCCATGGTTTTGCGCATTGCCGTCAGCGGCCGCATGCAATCGCCCGACACTTACAGCGTAATGCAAATCTTAGGCCCTCAACGCACGTTGGACCGCATCCGCCGCGCACAGCAGTATTACAGCAAATAAAACGGACGCCGTCCGCCTGCAATCGATTGAAGCCTGCTGAAGGACGCCAAACGCATTTGTCATGCGGCAAAGGTCCTTTTCGAGGCGTGCAATCGGTCACTAGATGCAGCATATTCCCCTCTGGGCAACAACACAAAAAGGAGACTCCGATTTATGGAAGAAAATAAAACCCCCTCTAATTTTATTTACGATATTATTAACGACGACCTGGCGTCCGGCCGTGAAACCGGCGTCCACACCCGTTTTCCGCCCGAACCCAACGGCTATCTGCACATCGGCAGCGCCAAAGCCATTTGCATCAACAGCGACGCGGCAAAAAAATACGGCGGACTGTTCAACCTGCGTTTTGACGACACCAATCCGGTCAAAGAAGACGACGAATTCGTTCGGTCGATCGAAGAAGACCTGCGTTGGCTGGGCGCAGAGCCAAACGGCGGAATTTATTACGGTTCAGATTATTTTGACCAATGTTACGAATTTGCTGTTCAGCTGATTCGCGACGGCAAGGCCTTTGTGTGTGATCTGACGCCGGAGCAGATGAAAGAATACCGCGGCACGCTCACACAGCCGGGTACGGAAAGCCCATACAAAAACCGCAGTGTAGAAGAAAACCTGGACCTTTTTGAACGCATGAAGAACGGCGAATTTGCCGACGGAACGCATACCCTGCGTGCCAAAATCGACATGTCCAGCCCCAACATGAACATGCGGGACCCGGTTTTATACCGCATCGTACATGCGCACCATCATCGGCAAAAAGACAAATGGTGCATTTACCCGATGTATGATTTTGCGCACCCCATTCAGGACGCCCTGGAGGGCATTACCCACTCGCTGTGTTCGATCGAATTTGAAAATCACCGTCCCTTATATAACTGGGTTGTTGACAATATTGGCTTTGCGCACAAACCGCACCAGTACGAATTTGCGCGTCTGAATCTGACCTACACCGTCATGAGCAAGCGGTATCTGCGCGAACTGGTAGAGACGGGCCGGGTCGACGGCTGGGACGATCCCCGGATGCCGACACTGTGCGGCATGCGCCGGCGCGGTTACACGCCCACCGCTATTTTGGACTTTGTTCGCCGGGCCGGAGTGGCCAAAGCGTACAGCGTTGTGGATGTAGAACTGTTGGAATATTGTATCCGCAACGAGTTAAACGCCACCGCTCCGCGTAAAGTAGTTGTCACCGATCCGATTCGGGTCGTTATCATCAACTATCCGGAGGACAAAACCGAAACCTTCCGCTTACCTAACAACCCGCAGGATCCCGAAGCGGGCACGCGCGAAGTACCGTTTACCCGGGAATTATATATTGACCGGGCCGACTTTGCCGAGGTTCCGCCGCCAAAATTCTTCCGACTCAAGCCGGGCGGAGAAGTTCGTCTGATGGGCTCCTACATCATCAAATTAGAGCAGATTGTCAAAGACGACGCCGGACAAATCGTTGAGTTGCGCTGCACCTGTGATCTGGAAACCGGATGCGGCATGCCGGCCGACGGACGCAAAGTCAAGGGAACCATTCACTGGGTATCGGCGGCCCATGCGATTTCCGTCCGTCTGAACATGTACGGCAGACTCTTCTGTAAACCCAACGTCTTTGATCTGGGGCCGGACGAAGATTATAAGGATTATCTCAATCCGGAATCTTTAACCGTTTATGAGAATGCCAAGGCAGAGCCGTCGCTGGCGCAGGCTGCCCCGGGCGATAAATTCCAGTTCGTCCGTACCGGATATTTCTGTGCCGACACCGCAGCGCCGGGCACATTCAACCTCACGGTCAGCCTCAAAGACAGCTACAAAGTCTAACTCTTTTTATACTTTGTTACCAATGAGGCGCAGAACCTGAATCAAAGGCAGTTACAAAGCCTAATTCTTTTTAAACGCAATACGCTTCTTTGCCGGACAGGAATCTGTCCGGCTTTTTTATGCCTTTTTTTACGCTTCCCCGCGCCCTTGCCCCATGTTCGCTTTTATGCCCTTTCCATTCATAGTGCGGCAATTTTCCGATCACACTGTCGAGCCGCCGGGCTTTTTTATACCCTTTTTCCTTCATGGTACAGCAATTCCCCCATCACGTTGTTGAACCGCCAGACTTTTTTAACCCCTTTTACCTGCTTGTGAATGATGTGTCGGCTAAAATGAGACCAATCATTCTCTGTTTCTACCCGACTTTTTATGTCCTTTTCCCTCCCTGCCGCTTTTCAGCCCCTTTCACGTACCTTTTTCATAGCCCACCCTTTTTTCTTTTCTCATTGCCAAAATCCCGCGCCTGCTTTTCCGGAGAATACCCCTTAGGGGTTCCCCTATTGACGAAACGAAGAATTTGTAGTAAAATAAAAAAGAAAAAGATCGATTTCTTAAAAGATGTATGAGGTAGATTATGAAACAAAAACTGTTTGTCTTCTTTCTTGCCGTTATATGCCTGGTCGGAACCATCACGCCGATGCAAACGCTTGCGGCAAGCGATCCACCGCAAATCCAGGCCGAATCCGCCTTGTTGATGGACGTTTCAACCGGGCAGGTATTATACGAAAAAAATATGAACGCCCAGCTGCCGGTTTCTACACTGGCCAAGATTATGACGGCCATTTTAGCAATCGAAAACAAGGCGCTTTCCGATACGGTTACCATTTCAGAAAGTGCGATCGACAGCGCGGTTGCACCGCGGAAATCCTCGCACATTTCTCTGGTCGAAGGTGAAGAGCTGATGCTGGAGCAGCTGTTGTATGCGATGCTGGTCCAAACAGCCAACGACGCGGCCAATGCCGTGGCCGAATATGTCAGCGGTTCTTTAGACGCCTTTGTTGAACTGATGAATACCAAAGCGCAGGAAATCGGCTGCAAAAACACCCATTTTGTCAACCCAACAGGATTAGACGCCGACGGCGGCTATACCACCGCCTACGACATGGCGCTGATTACGCGCTATGCAGCCCGGTCGGACACCTTTGCCTCGATTTTTTCAGCCAAAGAATACGTCGTCCCCAAAACCAATAAAAGTGCATCCCGTAAATTCACAACCGGGTGCGGCATGCTTAAAGAGGGCGAAAATTATTACGACTATCTGACGGGCGGCTTTTCGGGATGGACCTCCGAGTCCAAATACTGCTGTGCCTCTACGGCAGCCAAAGGCGAAAAGAATTTTGTCTGCATCGTATTAAAAGGCACGGGCACCGACACGCGGTACGAAGACAGCAAGGCTTTGTTTGAATACGGCTTTAATAATTTTTCTAAAGTAACGCTCAAAAGCACCGATATTCCGTGTCCGACCATCGACATCGTCACGGACGGCACAAAAACCGGAGAAGTTCGTACCAGTTTTGACAAAGACGTTACCCTATGGTTATATGACGGACTATCCCTGTTAGATTTATCGGTCAAAAATGACGCGCCGCAAACGTATCCGGCAGATCCAACGTCTGCGCCGAACATGATCATCACCGTCAACAGCGATAAAATGTACGCAACGGTGATTCAAACACCGTATCAGATGACGGTCACGCACGGAGTTTATCAGCAAACCGGAGAAGACGGCTCTTCGGAAAACGGTTTTGTATCATTTCTCAAAATCGTGGGCATCCTAATACTGATACTGGTCATCTGCGCCGTTATTTTCATTGTTATTGTTCGGATTGTACGGGGCAGACGGCGTAAAAGACTGCGTGAAGCACGTCGCCGAGCCGCCCGACGCGGAGGGTTTGACGACTCTTACTCACGCCGTTCCAGAACAGGCAGGAGACGATAAAAAATGCAGACCCCCTACGACAATCTCAGCGATATCTACGACAAATTCAATAATGACTTTGACTACAAGAAGTATTTAGACCGTATTTTTTCTAAATTTGATTTGCCTGGCCGCGGCCTGGTTTTGGACTGCGGATGCGGCACAGGCAGCCTTTTATGTGAATTATTAGACCGCGGCTATGACGGAACCGGCGTGGACGGGAGTGAAAACATGCTGGACGCGGCGCGCGAAAAGCTGGCCGCGCACGGACATACGCCGCACCTGGTCTGTCAGCCGTTACAGCAATTGGATTTATACGGCGCATATGACATCGTGTTTTGTTCTCTGGACACGGTCAATCACCTGACCTCAACACAAGAGGTCCGGCACTTTTTCCGTGATTTGTACCATTTTGTAGAACCAAACGGATGGTTTGTATTTGACATTAAAACCCGTAAGGCGTTTGAATCTTCTGTAGGCGCCCGGGTCAGTCAGCAAGCGGACGACATTCTGATTGTGGAGGGCGCTTTCGGCAAACGGTATGCATCTTACCAGTTTACCGCCTTTGAACAGCTGCCCGGCGGACTATACCGCAAACAGGAAGATTATATCGAAGAACGGTTTTATGAAAGTACCGAAATCAAAAAATGGCTCTTGGAAGCCGGATTTGTTTACCGGGGGCGGACACAGCTCAAAAACCGAATCCTGTTCGCAGCGCAAAAACAAGGCCCCGAGCAGGTCCTATCGGCCGCAGACGATTCCCAAAACCATGGATAATTTTTAGGGATTGCGCCCTTTTATCCAGAAGATTTTTCACCATTTGTTTTCCGGATAAATTCTTCTCAAAAAGTTGCCCCTCTGATTTTTGAGAGAGGCTACTTTTTGGCGGGCAAAAGGCCCCGTATTTTTTGGACAACCCCGGCACGCTGCTCTCGCTTCATCGACAATCAGACAAACCGCAGCAGCGTCTTTTTTCGACCGTCTCAAAACATCGTGATCCCGCACCGAGATCCCGTCAAATGCGTCTGAGTCCCAGCCGATCTCTTTCGGTGCTTTTTATCTTTGGGGATTTTCTTTTTTGCCGTCTGTTTTCCGGACGGGTTCTTTTTCGTCCAGACAAGTATCATCATATCGGAGGAATCAATTTGAAAATCAGAGCCGACTTTTTATATAAATTTACACACGGCGGGGCCCGGATTTATCTGGCGCTCGTCAAGCAGCCCGTTCTGCAATCCGCACAGATTCACCATCTGAACGCACAGCAGACAGCCGGTTTAGGCTATGCGCACGCGGTAGCGGCGTGCATGGCGGCGATGCGAAAAGAATCCAACGCTTCGGTTGCCGTTTGTATCAAAGATCCGGTGCAAAAACAAAAATACACCGCTATTGCCGAGCCCGACGGACGTTTGCGCGGTCGCGCAGACGAAGCAGAAACCGGGGTTATTGCAAACGGAATCGTATTAGAAGTCACACAAAAGCTATCGGTTCGCGGAGATTATACCAGCGTAGTCTGCGGCACCAATATTGAAGACAGCGTCTGTCAGTATTTTTCAACCAGCCAGCAAACTACGGCCAGATGTCATCTTGCCTGCACGCAAGACACGTATCTGTGCCTGATTGTCGAACAATTTCCGATTACCGATCCCGAACACGAACAATACCGCAACAGCGCACAAGAAGAATGGGAGTTTCTGGAACCGCTGCGTCAGCAGCCCATCACGGACGGAACCATTATCGAACCCTTAGACAAATATACCGAGGTGCAATTGGTTCCGTTAAAATTCGGCTGTACCTGTACGCGCCGCAGCTTAGGCAGGGCGCTGTCTGCACTCAGCCAACAGGAACGGCAAAACATCGCCGACGAAAACGGTTTTGCCGCCGTCACCTGCAAGTACTGCGGCAAACAGTACCGCGTCCCCGTTCTGGAATAATCATAACCCGTCAAACCTATTCCATAACAAACCGAACCCTTTCTCTTCCCTGTTTTCCCGGGCTGTCATCGCCCGAAAACAGGGAATTTTTTTGTTTGAACCAATCTGCTGAAATTTTTGCAAGTTTAGCGTGCTCACGATTTCTTCTTTTTCTGTTATATTCCCCATACACGTGCATTCTGACCTTTTTTCAAGATCTTTGTTACAAATAATTGAAACTTACAGATTCTTTTCAAATCAACCAAAAAAAATTAAAAAAGTCTTTACGTACGTTTTTTTTTCTGATATAATGTGGGCGTCGTAAAAGAAGAACTATCCTATTTAACCCGTATGATATGGGATAAAGATACTCCTGGTATTAAGAAATTCATCACACCAAATAAAAAATATCCATACCGGATTTTATTTTAGGAGGGATTCCCTTGAAAAAAACAAATCTTCCCCCGCTGCCCTTTACCGTACGAGAATCTTCAATCGTTCACCGTTTGGATTTGACGCAATGCGGCGATATCGACTGGATTCATCCCGAAGGAGACGGCGGACACAGCGAGCACAAAACCCATTCACCCGGGCAGATCACTTACAGAAATTTATGTGAATCTGAACCCATACTCACCATTACGGACGCACGAGTACAATACGGATGGTCCGACGGTGCCGAGACCGCTTCATGTCCCGGAATTACCACGGCGGCGTCCTTCCCTTATCGGGACGGTCAACCAGATTCCGTATCCGTCCCCATTTCAACACCGGCCGGATACGAAATAACCGTAGCCGCCTCAGACCAGGACCGGGAATTCACTTTTGTTTGCGGAGCGTGGTGTGCCGTTCTTTCGGTCTGCATTCAACTTTCAGACACCCCTGCACCGATTTATGAAAACACCGTCCGTGCGGGTTGGGATCACGACACCAAAATTTATACCGTGCGCATTCCGGCTGAAAACAGCCTAACGGCAACCGTACAGATGCAAACCAAACTGCACCCTAACGGCAATGTCACGCTGCAAGCTGCCGCGCTTTCCACACAGCAAACGCTCAGCGATTTCCGCACGTTATTACAAGAAAAATTAGCACAGGCCGATCTCATCGAACTGTCCTTTTATCAACCAGCTCCGGCAGACTGTCTGGCAGAAGAAATGAAGCGCGCCCACCAAATGCTGCTATCTGAACAAACAGAAGAAGATTGGTATCAACAGCTTCATCGTCTCACTCAGGCCTATGAGGACTGTCTGAGCCAAAAGATCCCCGGAGCCTTTGTTTGCCAAACAAACGCCCAGTTGGTTTGTTCTTTCGGATGGGAAGGCGACCGGAGCGCGCCCATCGCCTATCTGGACGGCAGTTATCTGCTGCGCGACAATCAAAACCGCATGGTTACTTTCGGCGTCAGAGACGTTGGAGGCAAAGTAAAATGGTATAATGCCGAAGGGTATTTGCCCTGCTTTGTCAGCGAATATACCAAAGACGGGCTGGATATCAAAATCGAGAACTTTGCCAACCGGCACGTGATCGACGGCAATGCCTTTGAAATTGCCTATTCCCGCATGACCATGACCAACCGTTCCGAGTCCGAACAGGGTTTGCCGCGCGTCTGCTGTAAACTGGTTCCTCTCAACGCCGAGGCCAAACAAGCCCAAACCATTATGCCGGGGCAAACCATTGTGCGGGATTATGCCATCGGCGCCGACCGCTTTACGGGAACCTATCCCTATCCGCAGCCCGAAAAGATTGCTGCCTGCGGCAGTTTTGACGACAACTATGCGCAGATGCGGGATTATTGGAATCAGCGGCTATCTGCGCTGACACAGTTAGATCTGCCCGACAAGCAGCTGGTCAACGCCTATAAAGCCGGCCACATCTACACCATGATCATCCGGGACGATATTGCGGGACAAAAATGTCTCCACGTCGGCGAAGTCGGCTATGATAACATGTGGGACCACGATACCATCGGCATTGTCT
The DNA here is from genome assembly GCA_014872655.1 of Clostridia bacterium. GTDB lineage: Bacteria > Bacillota > Clostridia > Oscillospirales > UBA644 > UBA644. The sequence continues at coordinate 13,504 of WHHJ01000014.1, read as the reverse complement.
CGTCTCTGTTTACGGAAAGCGATTTCATGTACGCGAAGGATTATCTGGCGGCCTTGCCGGCACAGCTGCAATACGACGACGCAAAATGGAAATACAGCTGGCCGTATGCGCTTTATCTGAGCAAAACCGGAGATATTGAATTTGTTCGGGAGCGGTTTGAGATCATCAAAACGCATACGCATTCCATTCAAACCGACCGTATCGACAACGGAACGGGCATCCTCAAACAAACCAACGCCATCGATTCCCTCGGTTACTGGTTAACAGACAACTGGTCTGCCCTGACCGGATTGACCACTTACCGGTATCTGTGCCGTCAATTATATGCGGCTGACCCACAAGAACAATATCTTACCGAAGCCGCCTGGGCGGAAGAACAATACGCTTCACTGCTGGCAGCCGTCGAACAGGCACAGCGTCAAATGCGTCAAACCTATGACTACCCATATCTGTCAATTGAAATGACAGTTCCCACCGAGAAAAGTGCACGTTCCGATCCTCGAGACGCCAACTGGGCCTCGATGTTCCTGTTTGGACGCTGGGGCTGGGACGGATATCTATTCGGTGCCGACCTGACAAACAGCGAGCAGATTTCGCTGATCGACGACACCTACCGGCACGGATTTGAACGTCGGGCAGAAGTCAGTGACAGTATGTATAATTTCGGCGGATATCCGCACGGCTTTTATTCCAGCGCCTACAATGCCGGATATGCCAGCACCGCACTACGCGGCGAAGCCTACCGCGATGCAGGCATCAAGAGTTACCAATTTATGATTCAAAACTCCATGAGCGGTCCGTTCGGCTGGTGGGAAGGGGTGGATTATCCCCGCCCAGACTCCCAGTGGGATATTCCTCATGCCAGCGGAGGCGGCGGTTCCTGCCAGCATATGTGGGGCCAGTCCACCGCCACCAAAGTTCTGATCGACTCCCTGATTGCAGAAAAAATCGACGATAAAATCATGATCGGCCGCGGCATTCCTAACGAATGGCTCACCGCCGGCCAGACGATCAGCGTACAGAATCACGTGGTCGAAAAAGGCAAAAAAATCGGCTATACCCTCTGCACTTCGGACGACGGCAAAACCATCACAGTCCAATTTACCGGAGAAGCCACCACGCTGCCGTTCAGTATCGAACTGATCGGATTGAAAAATAATATTGACTGCGTCAGCGGCGCCGCAGCCGTCAACGAACCGGACGGCATCGTCACCGCAGCACCGGGCACTACAGCGGTCACCATCACGTTACGTCAGCCGGTTGCAGCTGAATAACCAAGCAAAAGAAGGACGAAATCCCCGTTCTTTGGCATTTATTTTTTAACAGAAGAGAGAGTTTTTCGCTACTTCTCACACCCTCCCGGGCGGATATTCCACCCGGGAGATTTTTCATGCCATCTTTACCAAATCCGTATATACAAAGCATCCGTAACAACGGCACCTCACGCTGCCGGCAGCGGCCGCGTTCTGCACGATGGAACCAGCAGTCTCACAGTGCTTCCAGACACTATCCCCCATGGCATTTATTCACATCCTCTTTCCTATTGGGCAATACATCCAAGCTCAAGACTGCAAATTGTACAGGTTCCATAAAATTAAAAAAAGGCTCTTTACGCTGTTTGGCTTTTATGCTATAATATTTGTCAAAGGAGGGGACAAAATGAAAAAATTTTTCTGTAGCCTAATGGCAATTTTCTTTTTTCTTACATTAAAATTACCTGTATTACAAGCTGCCGGAGGAGCAGTAGGCGACCTGAACAACGACCAGAAGATCTCACTGGCCGACGTGATCTTGTGCGCAAAATATGCAATTGGCTCGCAAACACAGCCAACGAATATTCTGAGCGTGGCCGACTTAAACAGCACCGACAACATTGAACTGGGCGATGTGCTTCTTTTAGCCAGGGCCGCATTGGGCACTTTAGACATCACGCAAACCGATGTACAGATACTCAGTCCCACCTCTACGCTGCTGTTAAACGAACAGCCCGATTATACCATAGATAAAACCATCCGGATTGAAATGGCACAGAACGAGGGCGAATCCGCACAATTTGCGCTTTATGCCAACAGCCGAACCTATCAAAACATACGGGTTTCGATTAGTGCGTTGACCAATGAAAACGGCGACACACTGCCGGCTGAAAACGTACAATTATATAAAGAATATTTTACCGCTCAGGATTATGAATGGACCGTCGGCAAAGTACCCACCGACGGCAAACCGCAAACGGCTCATGCCTTAATCCCGATGACGTATGAAGATTACAATCAAGTCTCAACGGTGGCCGGTGAAAATACCGTTTATCAATTAAACATATCCACCCAGTCAGATACGCCGGCCGGAACCTATACGGGCACCGTTACGTTAAACCATGACGCAGGAGTTATCACACTTCCGGTATCCGTCACAGTATGGGATTTTGCACTGCCGCAGGTTCCCACCTACCGCACCATGTACGGTTACTGGGAATGGATGATGCCTTCTTATACAGGCCTGTTCGGCGAACCGCTCAACCAGATGATCCGGGACGCCTATGACTTAGCGGCCGATTATAAATTGTCCCTGTCTTCGCTGCCGCAAGCCATTATCGGTTCTTATTCGGGTGCAGAAGAATACGCGCAAAGAATCAAAGAACATCTCGACAAAACACCCACGCAAACAGCTTATATTATTCCGTTTTACTACTCCTCGGACGCCGAAGGCTACTGGTATCTGACTGAACAGCAGAAACAGCAGAATCTGGAACTGTACGCGGCGCTGGAGAAGTACGGGATTTTAGACCGCGCCTATATTTATTCCAACGACGAACCCCATACCGAGCAGCAGTACTACAATATGGAAGTCATCAGCAATTTTCTGATAGAAACCGGGATGAACGAAAAAGTACACAACATTGTTCCGGTCACCAATATGGGGGCGATCCAGGGCGATACCAATACCTGGTGCGTGGTTTCGGACGTTATGGACTTTGAACGCGTCGAACAGATTAAAGAAGCTACCGGCAACGAGTTCTGGTGGTACGGGTCCGCCACCGCGGCAGACATCTACTACGAGCAATCCTATTTGCGGATGCACGGCCTGTTTGCCCGACAAAAAGAAATGACCGGCGGCCTGCACTGGCTAACCAATATGTGCGGATACTATATTGACAATCCAAATTCCGAGCTGGAACCGGGTTATTATTTTGATGATGTCAACATGTACGGCATCGGCAACGCAGCAATCATTATCCACGGCTTAGAAGGCGATTCCGTACTCAATCGCAACCTCACCGTCCCGACGCTGACGCTGACAGCCTGCCGCGACGCGATCGAAGACTACGATTACATGGTACTATTAGAGCAAAAAGTGCAGGCATTCTTAGATGAAACCGGCCTGGACATGACATTAGAAGATGCCATGGAGGCATATTATTCGGGGCTTTCCGTTTCGTTTACAGAGTTTGCCACCGAGCAGGCACCAAACAACATCATCACCATGCGCCGGCATATTGCCGAGACGATCTTAAACGGCGCCGATTATATCATGACACAGCAGACACTAGAAAACGGATATCGGTTCAACCAAAAACTGTTTACGATCTATGTGCGTCCGGGTACCGAAGCCAACCTGCCCCAAGCCGAGTTGATGAATGTTGAAAAAGGCGAAAATTATGACACCTATACTTTCTTATACACGCATCAGCAAGCGTGCGAAGATTTAACGGTAGTTATCGGTAACAACACATATGTCCGCCCGATCCAAATGAGTCTGTCCATTTCAGGCGAACCGCAGGAAATGTTCAAAGCCGACCAGCAGTTGCTGCAGGACAGCAACAAAAACATTGATGTACTGGTGACCACAGACCCCGACGGCAGCGTCCAAATTGACTTTGCCGCCCAGAAAAACACACTGCTTTCTATCCCGAAGAGTCTGACTACCGTTGAAGACATTACGGCATATTCTCATATCGGAATCACCTTAACAGCAGACTTTGACTGTAAAATCGCGGTGATGATCAATACCAACCGCGACTCGGTGCGAATTGTTGAAGCTACGTTGACTGCGGGGGAAACAAAAAACTTCTTTGTCCAACTCCCCACACAAATTAACCTCAAGACCTTTGCCAATATGCGAATCAGTATTCTGGAAGCCGACGGACAGGGAACGATTTCGCTATACGGCACCAAGTTGGTTCAAAAACCGGAATATTCTTCTAAGCGATAAAAAATAAGAAATCCCGAGCGAAACATTTCGCCCGGGATTTTCCTTACCCTATTTCCATATTTATTTGATCGAATAAAGTTTTTGGCCGCATTTCATTGTAACCTTTTCGCTTTTCCCGAGGCAGAACAATCATATTACGGACCGTACTAAACCGTCAACGTTCCGTTCTCGTCTGTAATCAAAATCAAGAACTGTTCTTCACGCCCGGTCTGCGCATTGATATAAATCAAGATTTGAGTACCGTCCTCTGCCGTTGCCGCAAACTCATAACAAAACATTTCATAGCCGCCGTCGGTCGGGATGATGGCATATCGTTCCGATTCCACATCCAGCGTGTCGGCAACCTGCTCCAACGCCTGTTCCCGGTCCACCATCACTTCCGGAGAGCGCGAGGTGTGATTCAACAGATAAGACGTCGCCTCTAAAGAAATCACACTGCCGTCGTCCAGCGCCACGCCGACCTTGATCAAATCCGGATAACAGACTACCCCGTTTTCATAATACGCAAAATTTGCCGTCAACACGTTGTTTTCAATGTAATAATAGGTATCCTGCATATTGACATAGCCGATTTTGTTCAAAAATTGCTGGGCGGCGTACACGGCGTCCGCCGGTTCCACCTTTTGTTCCTCAACCGGCCGGTAACGATAAAAACTCTGGCAATATCCGCCTTTTTGGGTGATATAAATATCTCCGCTGTCCGAGCTAAAATGCAGCGTCTGAATATTCCCGTTTACCGGAGACTGCATTTGCAGCCGGTCCTCCGCAACATCCAGCACATAAGCCGCCCGCTGCCGGGCCTGTTCGTCGCTGACCTCTCCCTTGTCCGCTAAAAAGACGGATTCTTTCTGAAAAACGCCGTCCGAAAACGGACCGTCATAAATTAACGTCGGCAAAGCAGGCAGTTGTTCGTCATCCTCTTCCTGCGGCAAGGAAACGGCGCTGACCGAACTTTCCGAAAAAGCAATGCTGTTTTCAATCAACTGTGCAATCTCTTGGCTATCCGCATTGCAATCCAGAACCTCACTTTGCAGTTGGGTTACAAAAGTAGAAAGCTCATTGGCACGAGCTGCCAACTGCTGCATATTGGCGCGTTCTTCGTCTGTTACTGTATCTTGGCTGATCATTTTTTTGGCCAGCACAAACGTATAGTCTCCCGTTTGACCTAAAAATTTGGACATCTGCGCCAAAACCTCGGGCTGAACCGGCAACCGGTCCAATGCCGCTTTTGCCGACGCCGTCTTTTGAGAAATATCCGTCGCCAATACAATTGCCTGATACGGCGTCACCGCGTAAGCACTTTTCTGCAGCAGTCCGTCCAAATCATTGAGCGTATCCGATAAATCCGCCATACTTTCGCGATACAGCGAACTGATTTGCGTTTCATAATCTGTTTTTTGAACGGTTGTTACAATCGAATAGATGCCCAGCCCTAAAACGAGGGCCGTCGCAAACGAAATGATTCTGATTTTTGAGCGTCTTGACATCGTGTCTCATATCCTTTCTTTTCCAGACATTCCTATGATTGTATTTTGGACGATATTTTCGCCTTTATACGTATCGGTCAAAATCTTTCAGCCCCCGCTCAAAACAGCCCCCAAAAAACAAATCTTTTTTATCCGGCCAGACGCTGCGGCCCGTTTATCCCTTTCAAATCTTTTTGCGGTGTTTCCTTCCTTTTCGGAACAGATCCCCGCTCCTTTTACAAACAGGTCTTTACATTTTGGATTGTTTTTGATATAATAAGATGTACAGGCTTAACAGGAGGGCTGACCATGGACAACACCATTGTTTTTGAGGGATCGAGCATGTTTGGGGTTCCGACGCAGATTGTAGATGAATTCTTACACGCGCCGGACGTTGAACTGCGTCTGATTTTATTTTTACTGCGTCATCAGAATAAATCTTTTGTTAAAGAAGATCTCCTCAAAGCCCTCAATCAAACCGAAGAACGTATCGATACGGCCTTTGAATACTGGAATAAAGCCGGCGTGCTGCACAAAACGGGCAACCGGTACATGATCGAGCGTCCGCGCATTTCGGCGCTGGAAGTGATGCGCTATTCGCCCATTCAAATTGCGGCTCGGATCGATACCGATCCGGCTATCAAATTCTTAAGCAAGCAAGCACAGACTGAATTGGCAAAACCGCTGACCGAATCGGATGCCTCGCTGTTGATCTCAATCGTGGATTGGTACGGCATCAAGCCGGAAGCCGCCGCACTGATGATCCACTACTGTGCCAGTAAAGGCAACGCCTCGATGTCCAAAATCCAAAAGATGGCCGTTCAATGGTCGGAACTGGGGATTTGTACGATGGAGCAAGCAGAGGCCTATATCAGCCAGCAGCAACAACGCACCGATACGCTCAACCGCATTTCCGCTTTACTGGGTATTTCACATCGAAAACTAACGGAATCGGAACAAAAGGCATTTCTGACCTGGGTCGACGAATATGGATATGGGGATGAAATGATCCAATTGGCCTACGAAAAAACCGTAAACAATACCGGCAAATACGCGCTCAGTTATATGAACAAGATTTTAACCAGCTGGCACGAAAAGGGGCTGCGCACCGTTTTAGATATTCAAAGCAGCGATCGTCCGGCCGAAAAGCGTCCCGCAGCCACCACGAAGAAAAAGCGCTACGAGCCGTCGGTTAAAATCGACACCGATACCCTGGCAGACAGCTGGGCCATCATTGAAGCGGATCTCAAAGAAGACGCCGCTTCGGGGAGTGAAGAATCATGAGTCCAAACAAAGACCAATGTTACCAACAAGTGCTCCAAGCGTTTGAAGGCAAGCAAGGCCTGGCCGAACAGCGGCAGCAGCGCAATATCCAACAGGCAGAGCGTGAAATTGAAGGGCTTGCCGACCTCAACCGGCAAATCCAGCAAACCGCGGCCTCTTTCTTTGGCCTGATTTCGGGAGAATCCGTTTCGGAAGAACAATTCAATCAAATTAAGCAGCGGTCTCTGGACTTGCAGCAGCGACGGGCCGAACTGCTGTACGAACATGGTTATCCGATTGATTTTTTAGACAAGCAATACGATTGCCCGCAGTGTAAAGATACCGGTTTTACAGAGTCGGGAGAAGAATGCAAGTGTTTTAAAAAGGCACTGGCAGAAGCGTATCTGCAACATTCCAATCTTAAAACCATTTACAAAAACAAGACTTTTAAACACTTTGACACTTCTTACTATGCAAACAATCCCGAAAATGAAGTGCATATGCAAAAAATTCTGGAATACTGCAAAAAGTACACGCAAAAGTTTGGCAAACAATGTACCAACATGCTGTTCCTGGGCAATCCAGGCTGCGGAAAAACCTTTTTGTCGTGCGCGGTAGGCACCGAACTGATTAAAAACGGATACTTTGTTTTATATACCCCGGTACAGCAAATGATCGACGTGTTCGAAGCCGCCAAATTTAAAAATGACCGGCAAGCCGATACCTCGGTTTACACCGAATGCGATTTGTTGATCATCGACGACCTGGGGGCAGAAATGCAAACCGGGTTTTCCGACAGTGTGCTGTACAGTGTTATCAACGATCGGCTCAATCTTAAAAAGCCGATGTTGATCAGCACCAATCTCACCATCGAGCAGCTGGAAGGCACCTATCATGAACGGCTGACCTCCCGCTTGATATACGAATTTGCCAAACTACCGTTTGCCGGCGTCGACGTTCGTCGGGAAAAAGAGGTCCGGCTCAAACAGCAAAAACGGGACCGCACTCTTTAACATCAACAGGCAGTTCTCTGGGTTTTCGCATTTTGTGAATCCTTTTCGACTGCCTGTTCATTTTTTCAAACCGTTTCTTTCCTTTATACACCCTTTTTCTGTATTTGATCTCTATCCGCTCTTCTTATATGGGCGTATCTGATTGTTTCAAACAAACCCTCATTTCAACTGTTTTGGAGGTCCTCGCTATGGATTTGAATGAAATTATATCCCGTATGCATCACGGGCAATTATACCAATGCGACAATGAACAGCTGCTTGCCGAACAGGCACAGTGTTTGGACCGACTGTTTCAGTACAACAGTCTGATGCCCAGCCAACAAGCCGAAAAACAGGCATTGTTGCGGCAAATGTTTGCCGAAATCGGGGAGCGTTGTTATATCGAAACGCCGTTTCGCGCCAACTGGGGCGGCCGACACGTACACTTTGGCAACGATGTCTATGCCAACTTTAATCTGGTTTTAGTGGACGACACCGATATTTACGTAGCAGACCATGTCATGATGGGGCCCAATGTCGTACTCTGCACGGCAACACACCCGATTGATCCCCAACAGCGGCGGGAACAAATGCAGTACAATCTCCCCATACACATTGAAGAAAATGTCTGGCTGGGCGCAAACTGTATCGTACTGCCCGGCGTTACAATCGGCCGAAATTCCGTCATCGGCGCCGGAAGCCTGGTCAATAAGGACATTCCGCCCAATGTAGTGGCCGTCGGCACCCCTTGCCGGGTTCTGCGTCCCATTACCCCACAAGACAGGCGACCCCAATCGTGATAAACATTACAAAGAGATCGGTATGTCTCTACTCTACAAACCGGTTCTTTTCTAATATGAAAAGATTGTGTCGGGATTTTTCTAATCTGAAAAAAGTTTCCCGCATTTTCCGGCAACCCTGTAAAATCATATTTCTACCTAAAAAAGCGTTTCGGACAATCTCCGAAACGCTTTTTCTATTTCTCTCAGCCTGCATGATCATCGCCAGATGATCCTCTTTTTATGCTTAAAATTCCGGTCTATCAGCCTTTCTTGTCCGGATTCGATCTCCGGGCCTGTCTGCAAACCAGATCATTCCAACACGTTGTTCCTAAATCCGGTTCCTAAACAAATTTCAATCCGACTCTATTCCAGCAAAACTTCTCGTACCCAGACTTGGGCTGATCTTTTGCCTTTTTCTGTACGTCACTCTGCAACGCCTAAGACAGGGAACACGAATCTATCCGTTGCGCCAGACCCTACTCTGCCAAAACTTCTTGTGCGGCGGGCTCCGGTTGATCTTTTTGCCCTTTTCGGCCGCGTCGCCCTACAATAATCAGCGCAGCAATTGCCGCCGCGGTACTGACGCCGCTGACAATCAGCGAAACCAACTGAATGGTCGTTCCCTGATACCAAATCCGAACCTGCCCCTCCTGCTGAGGCAATAGGACTCGAGCAGTATGGCCATATCCGTCCGCCGTCACTTCCAGTGAGGTCACCTCACCGTTTTGATCCGTAAATTCCGCCGCATATCCATCATAGTACAACAACGGAACATCCGCATACGTATGATAAGAAACCTCGGGCTGCTCTGTCTGCTCGGATGTTTGAGATTGTTCCGGCTGAATGGCTTTGCAGTCAAAAATAATCTGTGTGTTTTCTTTTTCCGTATACGGCTGCTGGCTGCCGTCTTCAAACAAAATCTGCCCAGCATGGTCAAAATCCGAATATTCCGTTCCCAGCGGGTAAATAGAGGTCTGTTTGACCGGATACGTATAATAGGAATCTAAGAAATAATCGTCTGTACGTTTTGCATACTGTAACGGCGTGATCGCACTTTGAATCAATAAAATACAAGCGCACAGGCTCATCACGCCAAATAATGCGGCTGAACGCGCCCGCCGTCCGGAAATTTTTATATGCAAAAGAATCGCCGCAGCAAAAGCTAAAAGGATTGTTGCTCCAACAAAAACCGTTGTCGGCCGTCCCAGTCCGTCAATCATCCACCAAATATTGATCGGGAAATATCGACTGGCAACCCAAATACAAAGCACACCCAAAACCAGTAGTTTGTCCGCTTTTCCCAACAGCGGCGCATTGCCCCTATTCGGACGCACAAACAACCGAGCCGCACACAAAATCAACAGCACGGCGCCCAGTGCAGGGATTCCATACTCCCCTTCCGCATAATTTTGGCTCAGCGACAAAAGAGATCCCACGGAAGCCGTAATCCGGTCCATGTTCAACCACGGAATCCAAAACTCGGTCGTACTAAACTGTTCTAAAATCGGCAGCCAAGAGCACATCGTAATCAGTGCGGTAAGCGCGTAAACCAACAAAAGACGCCCTACACAACGCGGTTTTTTGATAAACCGGCGTAAAAAGATCAAACAATATACCACCGAAATCACAACGGTTATCAAAAACAAAACAATATGCGAAAAATACAGCCCAACATATCCGATAAACAACAAGTGCGGGTGCCGGAAATCTTCCTGTAACAGATCATGCACACCCCATACCACAAGCGGGATAAACAAAAACGCCAGCACTTCTCCCAAAGCGGCCCGATAATAAAGCACATTGGCATAATACTGCGATAAAACCGTCAATACCGCCGCCAACAATCCCACATATCGGCTGCGCGCCAGATGTTTTCCGCATCCGTAAACCACCGCAAAGGTCACACAGACGCAAGCCAGTAAGAAAATATTATAACTAAAGTTCAAATCAAAACCCAACAACCGTAAAACGGCGGGAATATATAAAAACAGATCCGGCTCCATCAACGACGCGCCATATCCGTACCCGTCAAAGAATTCAGCATTGATCCGAACCGGAAAAACACCGTCTGCCAGCCCGTTTTTAATGCTTTCAATCCGCAGCAGATTATAATCCAGTTCCGATCCGTTTGCTGAAGCCACCATGCCGCTGAACAGCGGATAAGCCGCCAGTACAATACAAAAAATGGAAAATAAAATTAAAAACATTCTGGAGCGGCTGCGCTTGATTTTTCCGGAAGACAGCCCCGTCATAAAAGCCATTCCCACACCTTCTTTGTGCCTATTTTTTTTATTGTACCATATTCAGGCAGGAATTGCAACGCATTTAAACAAATTTTAACGAAAAACTTCTCCAACACCTCGCAACATTCCCTTACAGACCCTCCATGCTCCTCTTTTCCGTCACCCCTCAACACAACACCACATCATCTTCCGATACGCGTCCTTTTTAAACCATTTTTCCACATCGACACGACCCACAGAGAGCCCGGGACAGGGAACAGACGCCGACCGTCTCTAAAACCGCAACGGCTTCCTCCCAGTCCTGTAATCACCTTGTCCCAAACCGGCAACCGCTTTTTCCCAAGCCGCCGCCAGTCGTCTGTCTCAAACCGGCAAACACCACGACAGACGCAATCCGGCAAATCTGCGCAAGCCGCTGCACATACACCTGCCCCACTACATGAACCGTCTGCGTATATTTATTCTGTGCCTCCGACCGCTTGTTCCAGGCTGCCAATCATCTATCCCAAATCAACAAATGCATTTTTGAACCCACCCGCCGTTTTCTCCCGGGTAAACAATCACTTTTACTCAGACAGTCCGCAGTTTTCTCCCGATCCGGTAAACAAAAAAACATCTGCACTGAGTTCTACCTGAGTACAGATGTTTTCATTATTTTTTTTACAGTTTCCCAAACTTCTGAAATTTCAGAACCGTTTTATACCGCTTCAAATACCACGTCAATGCAAACAGGCATTTCTTCGCGTTCCAAATCCTTTTTGTACACAAATCCGTTCAAAGCCCACTCTATTTTTTATCGCCGCGATACGCTTTTGCTGCCCCGATAAAATCACGGAACAACGGATGCGCACGATTCGGGCGAGAACGAAGTTCCGGATGGAACTGAACCCCCACAAACCACCGCAATTTAGGCAGTTCTATAATTTCTACCAAACGCTCGTCAGGAGACGTTCCGGCCAATTCCAGACCATGATCCGTCAAGACTTTTCGGAACTCGTTGTTAAACTCATACCGATGCCGATGCCGCTCGTAGATCAGGGCCTGCCCGCCGTAAGCCTGTTCCGACTTCGTATTTGCCTTTAGCTTACACGGATACAACCCCAGCCGCATCGTTCCGCCTTTTTTAGAGATATCTTTTTGATCCGGCATTAAATCGATCACACAATGTTCTGTTTTCTTAAATTCACTGCTGGTGGCATCGGCAAAACCGACCACATGCCGCGCATATTCAATGACGGCCATCTGCATTCCCATACAAATGCCGAAGAACGGGATATCATGCTCCCGCGCATACCGTACGGCCTCAATCTTACCTTCAATGCCACGGTCGCCGAAGCCGCCCGGAACAATAATACCGTCTACGCCGTTCAGCACCTCATCGGCATTCTCCGCCGTTAAGTCCTCCGACTGTACCCAGTCAATACAAATATCCACATCATTTTCAAAGCCGCCGTGACGCAATGCTTCCGCAACGGAAATATATGCGTCGCGCATCTCAACATATTTACCGACCAGCGCAATTTTCACGCAATCCGAAGACGACATGATTTTTTTAATTTTTGCAATCAGCGTCTCCCATTCCGCCAGATCCGGTTCGCCGCATTCCAACTTCAACCGCTTGCAAACAATACGGCCCAACCCGTTCTTTTCCAACATCAACGGCGCTTCATACAACGTCGATACGGTTGAGTTCTGGATCACCGCCTGCTCATCGACATTACAAAACAGCGCAATTTTTTCACGGCCTTCCGGCGTCAGGTCCACTTCGGTCCGACAAACAATCGCATCCGGCTGAATTCCGATAGCCCGCAGTTCTTTAACGCTGTGCTGCGTCGGTTTGGTCTTTAATTCATGCGACCCGGAAATATACGGCAGCAGCGTCACATGCACATACATGCAGTTTTCTTCTCCCACCGTATACCTCACCTGCCGAATCGCCTCTAAAAACGGCTGAGACTCGATATCCCCCACTGTACCGCCGATTTCGGTGATTACAATGTCCGTATTGGTCTCTTTGGCTACTTTAAAAATACTGTCTTTAATTTCATTGGTAATGTGCGGAATCACCTGCACCGTTTTGCCCAGATAATCTCCCCGGCGCTCCTTATTGATCACCGACCAATAAATTTTTCCGGTCGTCACATTACTGGTTGCGTTCAGGTTTTCATCAATAAACCGTTCATAATGTCCCAAATCCAAATCCGTCTCCGCGCCGTCGTCGGTGACAAAGACTTCTCCGTGTTGATAAGGGCTCATCGTGCCCGGATCAATATTCAAATACGGGTCAAACTTCTGCACGGTCACCCGATACCCTCTTGCTTTCAGCAATCTTCCTAAAGAAGCCGCCGTAATGCCTTTTCCGAGCCCGGAAACAACGCCACCCGTTACAAAAATATACTTTGTTGCCATGATAACCTCCAAAACCTGACCGTATAATGAACAATACAATATATATTATATCACTATTTGCCTGCCGCTGTCAACACAAGAAAATAAATTTGTTAATCCTTTTTTAAAAAGATACCTTATCATTAATAAAAAAGATTCCG
>WHHJ01000135.1 GCA_014872655.1 Clostridia bacterium | reverse complement strand
TATGAGGAGGTTTAGGACGGATTGAAAAGATGGTTGCTTTCGTCCCGACAATGAAACCCTTGAAAGATGTAAATGCGGGAAATGATGTAGTAAATAATACTCCTGAAACCGTCTCAAATGATGTAAAGGCAGAGCCTGAAAAGATCGACTTTTCCAAAGTGGAAATCGAGCCTTTGTTCAAGGATTTCGTGGATTTTGAGACTTTCTCTAAGTCTGATTTCAGAGCCGTCAAGGTGCTTACCTGCGAAGCAGTACCCAAGTCCAAGAAGCTTTTAAAATTCACGCTGGACGACGGCACAGGCGAAAACAGGACGATTTTAAGCGGCATCCACGCATATTATGAGCCGGAAGAACTGGTTGGAAAGACCTGTATCGCTATTACTAATCTTCCTCCAAGACCGATGATGGGTATTGAGTCCTGTGGTATGCTGCTCAGTGCAATTCATACTGAGGAAGGCGAAGAAAAGCTCCATCTTTTGATGGTGGACAATCATATTCCGGCAGGCGCAAAGCTCTATTAAGATGTACCGTTTTGGGTTGTAAAACGGTATGTACTTCATAGTCGGAAAAAGCCTCAAAAGTACACTTTTACATCAAATTTACATCATTTGGTGCAGGAAAGTGTGCAGAGCCTAAAAAATCGCATAATGAACGGATAAATGGGCAGTCCTTTATTGGGATTGCCCATTTTTAGAAAATAGAAATGTAAATACGCATTTAATTTCTATTGCAGCAGTTATAGTGAACTCTTATAATGGTTATGAAATAGATAGACAAATACAAATTTGAATATCAGTAAATTATGACCTCTCAACAGAGGTTACAGTGTTTTAATAAAATCCTCCAAAAGCCTTGAAAATAAAGGATTTATCGCAATGTGTCTGCCTTATCTCTTTATACGGTTACACACAAGTTTACTCTTTCCCTCATTGCTCATAAGGGCAAATACAAGGGCAAGAAAATCTCATAACAAGATATAACAAAGTGTGGCAATCGGAGAACTGTGATGTATGTGCGAATATATTATAACGGAGGATTTTTCAATGGACAAGTACATTTACGATGATAAAAATGGTCTGTGGTATGAACTGCAAGGAGATTATTATATCCCATGTCTTATCTTACCAGCCGAAAAAGAACAGCCTATTGGTTTGTGGGGACAGCGGCACTTGCGGTATCTGAAAGAATACCGCCGAGCCACCTACATAACCTTGTTCACAAGCGGCAGACTGAACAATTACCTTGCTGACATCGACAGGCAGGCGCAGGAACGCATGGAAAGGCTCACAGAGCAGATGAAACGGGTGCAGGGTATTACGGAGCAGTTAAAGGCGGAAAACGCTTTGGAATGGACACAGAGAATGAATAACATACGGGCGTGTGCAAAGGAGATTGTGGAAAAAGAAATCATCTTTGCATAAGAAGACAGCGGTAGGATTTAGTTTTCCTACCGCTGTTTCACTTAAATCAAAAAAATATATTGACATTTTTCTATGTGTTGCATATAATAACACATAGACATTTATCTATAGGAGGTGATTGAGAGAGATGGATGAAAAAAGAATTGCG
>WHHJ01000134.1 GCA_014872655.1 Clostridia bacterium | reverse complement strand
GCCGAGAACCTTTTTCACCGAGTTCAAAAATCATCAAATAGCGAATCTTAGCATGATGATTTGTATTCCAGTTATTAATCCACTTCGGAATTGCTCGAATATCAGATGAAGGATCAGCACAAGCACTTGTAAAAGTACCCATATAATCCCAAGAATTACTTTGTCCAATATCTAAAAACATGGTTTTAGCTCTGCGAACATTGTCAGCACGCTTCCCCTTTTCAGGGTCACGCTCTGCGGCTATCATGCCCGGCTCTGGAACAGTACGAACATAAGTCAACTTAACAGTAGATTCTGTCACGAGAATATAATAATTTCCTTGATTTAAAGCCACTTTTTCACCTCCGACCAAGTGAAATATGAGGGTCTATCTAGTGAGCCTACGGCTCGAGCACCTACGGCGGCGGGCGTCGTGAGTGGCCCCGGAGCCATTCTCCGGGGGCCCCGCACCGCCGCCCCCAACTCATCGATAGCAACCGGAATCTTACCAGACTGAACCCTGTAAGCGTCCATCAACTCGGACAAATCAGCAGCCAGCTTGTCAGCCTGTAATGCACGAGACAAGAGAACAGACACCGCGGCAGTACGGGTAATATGCAACGAATCGGCATAAGCATCAACTTGACGAAGTAAATCCCCCTCAACATTAACCTGTAATCTCTCTAAAGCCATAATATCACCACCTTTAAAAATAGAATAACAAGAGACTAATAATCTGTCAATAAGAGATTTGCTAAATAAAGGAACAACGGCAAAAACAAAAAAATAGCACCTGCCGCGGCCATTTTAAAGCGCATATAAAAATAAAATGCCCAGAAATGGCCTTGCCGCTGATTCTGGGGGATTTTCCCCCAGCCCCCCACCTTAAACACCAGTGAAGAAAAAAAGGCCTTGTAGAGCCTCACAGAGGCCCTAGAGAGCATACAGAAAATTTGACAAAAAGAAGAATATAATTATAATATAATTATGGATACAATAAAATTTGAATGGGACGAAAATAAAAATCAAACCAACCAGAAAAAACACGGAATTTCATTCGAAGAAGCAAAAGAAGTTTTCTTTGACGATGACGCTATTTTATTCGATGACCCAGAACACTCGAAAGGGGAAGAACGATTTCTAATTATCGGGCTAATACAGAAAGAAAAAATATGCATCGTAAGCCATTGTTACAGAGACAAAGAAAACACGATCAGAATCATTTCAGCACGAAAAGCAACCAAAAACGAAAAGAAAATATACACAGATAGATGGTAGAGGTGAGAAACATGAAACAAGAATACGACATCAAAAATCTGAACCCCAGAAAAAACCCGTACGCAAAACAGCTAAAACGGCAAATCACAATAAACATTGATGGGAATACAATAGACTTCTTCAAAGCACAGTCACAAAGTGCAGGCATCCCATATCAAACACTAATTAACCTATATCTACGAGACTGCGCAAACAACAAGAGACAACTAAACCTATCATGGCAATAAAAAACAGGGGGTACAATACAGTACTCCCTGTTTTTCACACATCAAGACAAACATAATAATTTGTAATACAATGTATTACAAAAATTTACCAACTAAAAGCCAGATTGCAA
>WHHJ01000133.1 GCA_014872655.1 Clostridia bacterium | reverse complement strand
CATTACCGTTTGGTGATGGGCTTTCGTAATGCAGAGTGCCGGTCACAATCCCGGTGGGGCGCTGCAAATTTAGTTTTTAAAGAAGAAGTGTTTATGGTATCAAAAGAATTTCTTGATTTTATATCGGCGCAACGTGGAAAGGTCTTTACATACGTAAAAAGAAGCACCCGTAATTTTGGGTGCTCCTTACATTTAGAATAAATCGCTGTGTGATCCAGTTCTGGTTAAGCAGAGGATGAGCTCATCGTTTTGAATTTCATAAATTAGAAGCCAATCGGGGGTGATATGGCACTCCCTGCAACCGGCATAATTGCCAGACAGGTTGTGATCTCGATAATTTTCCGGCAAAGGCTTTTGTTCAGCCAGAATGGTGATAACCTCTTCCAGAAGTCGAATATCGTAACCCCTTTTGACGATTCGCTTGTAATCTTTTTTGAAGGTCGTCTGATACTTAATCGTCAGCATTCAGATCCTCCATCAGCTCTTTTACGGAGGAAAAACCTTTGCTTATTCCAATTCCGTTTTTTGCGTCTTCGATAGCTTTTCTTGTTACGGCGTTCGGTACTTCGGCGCCGATTTCAAAAGGAATGCGATATTCGCGTACTGCTTTTTTTGCGAAAACGGTAAAAGCGGTCGTCATCGTCATGCCCATATCAGTGCAGAAAGCCTCGAATTGTGTTTTTAAATCGCTGTCCATGCGAATATTGACGTTTGTTTGTGCCATTATACAACCTCCTTTGGTACTTATATTATAGCACTTTGTAATGATACTGTCAATAAATTTTCGCACGATTGATGTGCAAAATGTAGATGATAATCGTAACATAATACAGATAAGAAAGAAAAGAGGTGCGAGAATATGCAAAAAGTTGTTGGATTTTTCAGTAAACCAGAAAATCTGTTTGTGCTGACACTTTTGATAGGGCTTTTTACGGGGACGTATAAGGTGGTGTCAAAGGCCTCAAATCACAACAATAGCTTGTATCAAAGGGTCAGCTCACCTATATGTTTCTATCTTAGGCTTTTTGGGTATGTATATACCCTTCCTTGGATAGGCAGTTTGTTGATTTCGGGAGGAAATTATGAAGAATGGTTGCAGGCATCAAAGAACACAGAGCCATATAGATTTTTCATAATTGGTTTGGTGATGATCTTCGGGAGTTATGCGATGTATATTTCGGTGCTGCTTGAGCGCATTGCACGCGGGATTATGGATAAGGTTTCAATTAAAAATGATCTTGAACTCATCAATTCAAAATTTGGCACAAGCTATACGGCAAGCGACTATATGTATGGTAAAGGGCACATTAAGCAAATTGTAACTTATATAAGCATAGGAGAAGAAAGTATTGCGGAGCTGATTTCAAACCCAAAACTTTCAGATGCAAAGAGAACTGTAATTCTTGACCTTCTTAGTCGTGGACTTACAGTAGATCAGATTAAGCCCTACATACAGTCGGACGATCCGTATACAGCGGAACAGCTGCAATTTGAACTCTACAAATTGTTTTTTACCCAAATAGGGATCGTCAATAGCCGCAATATAACAAAATAACCTGCCCGTGCAGAGTGAGAAAGCTCATTACCGTTTGGTGATGGGCTTTCGTAATGCAGAGTGCCGGTCACAATCCCGGT
>WHHJ01000132.1 GCA_014872655.1 Clostridia bacterium | reverse complement strand
TACCTTTTGATTTGTATGCTGCCCCTGTTCTGTGCAAAGCTGGCTAACTCGATTTTTGTAGACCTCACCAGTTATAAGAACCTGATGATCTCAAAAAACAAAATCTCGGGTGTAATGAATGAGCCAGAGGAAACTGGTAGCATGGAGCCGCTTCACACAGCTACCCATGAAATCACATTTGACAGTGTAGATTTTGAGTATGTTCCCGGTGAACCTGTACTAAAACACGCCACCTTTACGGTGCCAGATCAAAAGCTCACGGCCATTGTCGGAGACTCTGGCTCTGGCAAATCTACTATTTTGAATCTGATTGCAAAATATTATGAAGCAACGGGCGGGACGATTTCTATTGGAGGTAAACCCATTAACCATGTTGCCGCAGAGCGTGTACTGGAACAAGTTTCTATGGTAGACCAGGACGTATTTCTTTTTGACGATACCATCCGGGATAATATCCGACACGCCCGCCCTAATGCTACGGACACGGAAATCGAGGATGCTTGCCGGGAGGCTAACTGTGACAGCTTCATCCGTAAGATGGAAAAGGGATACGATACGCCGACTGGTGAGAACGGAAATCTTCTCTCTGGCGGTGAGCGTCAGCGAATTTCAATAGCTCGCGCTATACTGAAAAATAGCCCCATCCTGCTCTTGGATGAAGCAACAGCATCTCTTGACATTGAAAATGAGCTTGCCGTAAAGCAGGCCATCGCTAATCTATTAAAAGAGAAAAAGACTGTGGTAATGATTGCTCATACCCTTTCCATCGTCAAAAATGCAGATCAAATCCTTGTAATGGGTGATGGCAGGATTGCTGAATCTGGAACCCACGAGGAATTGCTTGCGAAAGGCGGAAAATATGCTGCTATGTGGAACGCAGAGCAAAAAATATCGGCTTGATAGAAGCTAAAGAAGAATAATTGCATAGCGCATGAACCTGCCCCGACTACGGGGAAAGAAAAAAACGCTGGCTGGGGCAGGTGATTTTGCGCGCCTATTTTAAGTTATTATCCTAACGGCGGTTTTGAGAAATCAGAGCCGCCGTTTCTTGCGTATACCTAAAAGGAATCTTCCGCATCTATCCACATTTGCATCGTTCCATCAAGATACAATCTTGCATACTCAAGTGGTTCATCAATGGCAAGTGCGTTTAATGCACAGTCAGATCCGGGAGTAGTTGTTAAATTCTTCTCCGCTTCCCAGCAGTCAATGCGGAGCATATAGCCAGCAGAAGTATAAACATCAATGCTGTTGCGTTGTGGATTGTATTCTGCAAATATCGTTCTCATCGTATCAAATCTCCTTATCGTTCAATCAATCATTTGTTGCAAAAATCAGAAGCATTTCAATCAGTTCACCATGTCACTTTTATTTTGTGTTATACTGTTTTATAAGATTTTCTTTCCCTGTTTTTTCCCTTATCAGAGTTCGTAAACACTCATGGGACAATATAATACAAGGGAAACAATAAGGGAAAGCTCACCTGCGACAAACTTAGTGTTTTCAAGGGCTTGAGAGATATTTGATAATAAAATATAACAGTTATTAAATCCCTTTGAATATATGAAATCTCAATTCCGGTTTGTATAATTGAAAAAATGAAAAACGCATAGACAACTGTGTCTATTAGTGAAA
>WHHJ01000131.1 GCA_014872655.1 Clostridia bacterium | reverse complement strand
ACAGCAGTAAAATACCGTTGATCATAAAATAGATGTACATGCGCGTATTCAGCTTGGTCAAATCATCTTCATGAATCAGCTCGAAAGCAAAATATAATAAAGCGTAACTGATAAATACAACCAAAGCCGTCCGTAACAATTGCGACCGTTGGGACAATTCTCTCAAACTATAGATCGCCACCATTCCTGCCACTACCTGTAATAATATAAACTCATGTGGAAAACGTAAAGTGATGGAGCAAAGCAAAATGATAGTGACATGTGCCATGAATGCCGTTCTTGAGTCAAGGAAAACACGGACTATAATCGGAATCATGGCAAATGGAACCACGTAAATACTTGACAAGTTCTGTTCCACCATAATGGAAGACAGGACGGGGAAGAATACAATTAGCGCAAATAGCAAGGTGAGTGTTCCTTTTCGTTCATAATAATCTGCCCGGAACAACTCCAGATAGGCCATGAAGCAGAACAGGAAGATTCCTACATATAATATTTGTCCGGCCAATGTCAGTCTTTTCTCTTGTACCGAGTCGCTGCGTTTTTCCCATTCCTTGCGTAAGGATTCCAATATATTGTAAGTTTGCTCATCAACAATTTCTCCACGGTCAATAATCTTTTGTCCGTTCAGCACAAAGCCGTTTGCCCATGAAATATTAGAGAGCAGGTCTTTTTGCGCCGCCTCGGACTTTTCTTCATCATAAACCAGATTAGGTGTAATGTAATCATTCAGATTACATTGTTGTAATATCTTCTTTTTGTAGTGGGTGGTATCCGCATTCAGCAAATATTCATAGGCTTCCTTCACGGTGTACAATTGGTCGATAAAACGGCTTGTCGCTACATTCTTGTCTACCAGCCGTATGGCAATGATACTGTCTTCCTCCATACGCTTCAAGTCATTTCCGGCAATGATTCCGTCCTCATACAGTGCCTTTAATGTGCGTTCAATATAACGCACATAGTCCGTGCCCGGCAGTGAATGGCGTAAGGTCTTGTTGTAATCCTCCCTTAATTTGGAAAGGACATTTTTTTCGGCTTCCTTGTCTATCTGGAAATAAGGTTGATAGTCTGCCAGGATGCTGTCCTGTTCCTTTTGTACTTGTATGTCGTTTTTGTAAATCGGAAAATCAAATGATGCCTGTAACAGTCCGTATTTCCAAGGCTTGTTTATATCAAATTGATAGTTGAACTTTCCTTCATTGGGTAAAAAGTAGACTATCACTGATACTGTGGCAATGAAAATAAGGCTTTTATAAATCAAATTTTTATATGAAAACCGTTGGTTGGTCTTGAAACTTCTCATAATCGTATATTTTTGCGCGCAAAATACGAAAAAATCGGGAAATTTAGATTAATTTTGCGGCGTATTTTATATAAAACAACAATGTCAGAAAGAAAAGTAAGAGTTCGTTTTGCTCCGAGCCCGACGGGAGCGTTGCATATCGGCGGTGTGCGCACAGCCTTGTATAACTATCTGTTTGCTCGCCAGCATGGTGGAGATTTAATTTTCCGTATAGAAGATACCGACTCAAATCGCTTTGTTCCGGGTGCGGAAGAATATATCATTGAGTCGTTTAAGTGGTTGGGGATAAACTTCGACGAAGGAGTCAGCTTTGGTGGTAACTACGGCCCCTACCGTCAGTCTGAAC
>WHHJ01000130.1 GCA_014872655.1 Clostridia bacterium | reverse complement strand
CAATCTTTTCCGCTTTTTTGTTGATAAGCGATTTGATAAACTCCGCAGCTTTGGCATCTGTTACCGGGTGATCGCTGCCCATAGCCTCGGCTTGCCGTATCGTACGGTTCTCGCAGGCATTGCATCGATCCTCGAAATATGTCTGAAACCAACCGTATATGATCGATCCGTCTATTCGTCCGTACAGTTGTCCGTATTGCCCTCGTTTGGCATTGGTAAATACCAGGTTTACATCGGCAAGGTTCAACGCCCAGAAATAGTCCAAAATCATGTAGGCCGTTTCCGTTACCTGTGCGTCGTTCATCTTGGCTGAAATATTGAAAAACTCCTGTACATTGACGATCCAAAGTACCAGATATGCAGCCGTCCATTTTTCGCCGTATGTCGCTCGCAATACAGATAACACCGGCATTTGGGATTCGGCACAAGCCACGGCCGACTGCATACGGCGGCAGCTACTCTGTATTGCCGCCACTGAGTAGCGTTTCAAGAACTCCACGCTTGAAATCTTCGCTAACGCCGTTGTTGGCGGTTTTTTTGCTAATTCCGTTGTCATTGTAAACTTTGTTTTGCGGGCTGTTGATCGAATTTGTGAGCGTTTGCCTCCAGTTGATAGTCTTTGTGCGCTGCTTTCGCTTATGCTGCCATCCGGCTTCCGTTGCCCAGAAGTTTACGCAAGCCTTTTCGAGCGAGAGGGCAATGTTGAGATTCGGGTTGAAACGTTGTTGCGTCGAAATCCAAGCGTCATCCTGTAGGAGCGTCTTATAGGCCTTGCGTAACTCGTTTTTGTAAATCTCAAAATCATCACGCCACGTCAATATCCGAGCTTCTTCAATCCCTGCATCATCCTTGCGGAGCGTCTTACGGGATTTGCGTTTAGGATGATCGGATTCGGGGTTCTCGGTCCCCTCGCACGCGCCTGCGTTATAGTCTTCTACCGGGTAAGAAATAATATTATCTCTCACAGATACTCCAGTATCTTCTACGCCAGTAGAAGTACTGGTAGTAATATACTCCTTATCCTCTCCTTTTATAGTCACTGATCGTTCAGTGATCGTTCCGTGATTATTCACTGATCGTTCCGTGATTTCATTTAATGCACTGTCTAACAATTCTTTACGTATATTTACATCCTCCAGATTAGGTCTGTTGATTACTTGATGACGGGAAAAGGTTGGCAGATAATAGAATCTTTCCGACTTAACGGAAAGCAGACTAATAAATCCGGTTTCTTCGAGCATCTTCAACCAGCCTTCGAATTGCTGGAGTTGTATTTTGTCGTAAGGGAATATTTTAGACTTCAGCCAAACGGGGTCGGCTATTACTACGCCCAAATCATCGGCAAAATTCCAAAGTCCGATGTAAAGCAGCCTGGCATCGCGCGATAAGCGGCCGATCTTCAGATCATCCCAAAATTGTGGTTTTATGGTTCTGATTCTGGCCATACCATAGCGTTATTTTGGTTGTTGATCATTGTCTTCTTTTAGCATATTCTGCAATACATAGACAAGGTCTTTTGCCATTTCGGGCGTTAAAAAAAAACATATGTTCTCTCCAGTCATTAAGTTCAAATTTTTGGGAGATCATGATCATATTATAAGGTTTATTAACTGATATTTCACATTCTTTATGTCTGCGATCTCTGATTACATATTTTATAGCCATTGTCATGCTTGTTTTTATTTTTTGTAACCGTGTTTTTTTATAAACCGTAAAAAAACCGGAAAGGGGTACGGA
>WHHJ01000013.1 GCA_014872655.1 Clostridia bacterium | reverse complement strand
GAAATATTATGTATAATAATAACGAAAATACAACAAATTTGCTTGGTTGCGGAATATTATGGCACAGATGAAACGAGTTTTTCTTACGGCAGGAATTGCCGGATTTACAACGTTGTTTGCGGCAGCTGTTTTAGAAATGGACACAAAGGCATGTATCTTTTTCTTTTCAGGCATATGCTTGGTCTTGCTTGCATGTGCCGCTATTGCTGTTGCGCTAAAACACAAGGTTTATAAATTTTTTCTGATTGTTTTATGTTCCGTTGTTTTATGTGGAGGCAGTTGGTGCATCAAACAATACCAATATCAAAAAGATCAGCAACAACTCACACAAGAGCCGATATCATTGACCGTGATACTGGAAGATGACGGGCATCAATCCGCAAACGGATACTACATTTATACAGCCAGCGCCACGGATCAAATTTTTTCTCATAAAATCAAAATTATTACAGACCAAAAACTGCAATGCAACACTTATGACTATGTTTCGGCAACCTTTACTTTTTCAAAACCTGAAGATGAATACGCCTTGTCCAATCTTTCAGACAGCGTTGCAGCATCTGCTTTTGTTCCTTATGAGCAACTGAAGATCACCCAAAATCCGCATCGACCGCTCCGCAGCATTTTTTCAGACATTCGGACAAGCATTGCCGACAAAATCGATCAGGCAATGTCCGAGTATTCTGGAACGGTAAAAGCCCTTTTATTAGGCGATCGCCGAGATATGCAGACTGAAGATCAACAGGCATTACAAACAGCTGGATTGGCGCATATTGTCGCGATGTCCGGCGCTCATGTAAGCATTTTTTGGCATTCTTGGGCGTAATTCTGCAATTTATAAAAAATGAAAAAATAAAGTATACGGCCTTTATTTTATTAGCCTTTTTAATTATGGGAATCTGCGGCTTTACCCCATCAGTTGTAAGAGCTGCGATTATGGCAATCGTTTCATATTTAGCATTGATGGCACAGCGCCGATCTGACAGTTTGAATAATCTGGGGTTAGTTGTCTTTTTGATGCTAATAATCAATCCTTTTTTAGCGGGCTCCGTCTCTTTTATTCTTTCTGTTTGTGCAACGTGGGGGATTCTACTATTCTCTAACCGTCTTTACCACGCAATCGTAACACAAATCTTTTTACGTTTTAGCGCTTTTACAACAGGATTTGCTCGCATTTGCATTCAGGCGTTTTGCGTAACACTGCCCGCGATGATCTTTACTCTTCCGGCCATGATATGGGCGTTTGGAGGAGTCTCTTTTATCGGAATTTTGTCCAATATCATCTGTATGCCGATTATTCAGATTACATTCCCGTTATGTATTATTGCGACAATCATTGCCTTCATTCTTCCCATTCCAGGGATTGTTTGGATTGTAGGACGAGTGGCCGAATACGGGATCTATGTTTTTTTACAGGTTGTGCATCTTTTTGCCAACGTCCCGGTTACGCAGGTTTCATTCAACCCCTACGTTGTACTGATTGCTGTAACGGTTGGCATCGTATCTTATTTTATATTGAATTTTCCCAAGCAATATTCTCTTTATAAATCGCGTAAAAAAACAAACATTATTTTGCCGATTGTTCTTTCGGCTTGTCTGCTTATAACAGGAATCGCTTTTGATCTGATTCGAAATGCAGCAACTCAAGAACCGATTCTTACAGACGAAGAATGTATGATAAATTTTATAGATGTCGGACAAGGAAAATGTACGGCGGTCATTCGAGGAACCACAGCTGCAGTGTTTGACTGCGGTGGAGAGGATGCCGGCGAGAAGGCACAGCAGGCTTTGACACAAAGCGGCGTAGATGAAATTGAATTTATTCTTTTATCTCACCTGCATGAAGACCATACAAACGGAGTGGCCGACTTATGTGCAGCTTTTGACGTAAACGAAATTATTATTCCGTATACCGCGCAGGAAGAAGCGTTATATCCTCAAATTGTTCAACTGGCTGAAAATGAGGGCGCGCAACTCACAACCATTACGGAAGACACCTTGATCGATTTTTACGGCGTTTCAGCTCAGATTCTTACCCATCACCTGTATCCCCAGGCAGAAGATGCGAATGACAATAGTCTTGTCTGCTTAGTTCGTTATCAAAAGTTTTCAGTTTTGCTTACAGGTGACATCACCCAACAGGCCGAACGAAGATTACTTTTATCCTATTCGACTTCTGAGTTAACAACAACCGTATTAGATGTTGCGCATCATGGTTCTGGGGCTTCTTCATCTGATTCTTTTATCAAAATTGTCCACCCCAAAGTCAGCATTGTTTCAGTAGGGAAAGATAATACATACGGACACCCTAGCGAACAGGTTATCACGAAATTAAATCAATACGGATCTGTATTTCGTACGGATCAAATGGGTAATATTATCATTATAACAAACGGTTCGACCGCCGAGGTGAAAACAGCAGCATGAGTATCACACAACTTCAAAAAGACATCCAGTCCGGACAATTGGACAAAATTTATTATATTTGCGGAGACGAACCGTTTTTAAAGAACTTTTACTTACAGCAAATAAAAAAAGTCTTGTTTGATGAGGGAGGAATAGACACCGACTTCTACATTTTTGAAGCGGATAAACTAACCGTAGAAGCCTTTTGTGACACGATGGACCTATTCCCCGTCCAAGCGCAAAAAAAGATGATTCAAATTACCGACTGTATTTTCTCTAAAAGTCCAGTTTGTACTTATCTTACGACTCATCCTGAAATTCTCTCTGAGGATACCGTTCTTGTCTTTTTTGAACAAACCGTTAAAAATAATAAAACAACAGAAGCAGCCAAATCTTTTTTGAAACAGGTCAGGGTGTTTGGGAAAGTAATTCAAATCGATAAACTGGATCAAAAAACGCTGCTGCGGTGGATCGAAAAACAATGCAGAATTCATCAATTAAAAATGTCGGCCTCAACAGTAGAATATTTTTTAGACTGTGTAGGCGACGACATGTACACGTTGTTAAGCCAACTTAAGAAATTATCCGCTTTTTGTCAAGATACGCCTGTTACGGAAGCACAAATAGACGCATTGTGTACACGATCGACCGATTCTCAGGGGTATCTGCTAACCGATGCGATCTGGAACAAGAATGCAACAAAAGCGTATCAACTGCTTTCTGATTTTGAATCGCAAAAAATAAGCGCGGAATTGATTGCCGGAACGATTTTTAATTTTGTCGGGAGACTGTATAAGGTCAAACTTCTTGCCGAAAGCGGCAAGCGTATTCCCGAAATTGCACAAATACTTGGAATGAAAGAGTATCCGGTAAAAAAATATTGTGCGCACATTCATCAAATTGCACAACCCCACATCAACAAAATGCTTGACCTCTGCGCGGAAGCGGATTTAGCCATCAAAACAACAGCTGTAGATAATTACATCCTTCTGGCGCAGTTGACCGCGCAACTAATCCAAACGCTATGATTCGGGTTCATCAAATTGTTATTGTGGAAGGAAAGTATGACCGGCACACACTTTCCAACTTTTTAGACGCGTCGATTATTGAAACAGGCGGATTTGCAATCTTCAAAAACAAGCCTTTAACGGATACGTTAAAAAAACTGGCACCTCAAAGAGGACTAATCATACTTACAGACAGCGACCGGGCGGGATTTGCAATCCGCAATTATTTATGCGGAATCATTGATAACCGATATATCACGCATGTGTATATTCCGGATATACACGGAAAAGAAAGACGAAAAAAAGCACCGTCTAAAGAAGGATTGCTGGGCGTTGAAGGGATGTCCGAAACCATTATCGCAGAAGCGTTCCGAAAAGCCGGCGTGACCGCGGACCAAACGCCGTCCAAGGCGTTTCTTACCAAAACCGACCTGTATCAATCCGGACTGAGCGGCGGCCCGGAAAGCGTCCGGCTGCGAAATGCCATAAAAAAAGAATTAAATCTTCCCGGCAATCTGAGTACCAATCGGCTGCTGGAAATATTAAATATCATGCTGACAAAGCAAGAATATCTGAATCTGGTCAGCAAAATCAAAGAGGAGATTGAAACCCATGTATAAATTTTGTACGGACATATCGGAACAGGAATGCCTCCAATATCTGCAAACACTGCCCCACTATAATGTTTTGCAAACGCCGATGTGGGCACAAGTAAAACCAAACTGGACCCATCAAATCGTCGGTGTCCGAAACGAAAATGGAGCACTTGTTGCAACTGCACTGCTGCTTATCAGAAAATTGATGCCGGGAATCCGTATCATATACTCCCCCAGAGGATTTATGGTAGACTACCACAATCCCGAGTTGCTAAAGACGATGGTAAACGGCGTTTTAGAAGTTGCAAAAAAACGGAAAGCATATGTTGTGCGTATTGACCCCGAAATTGAAATTGCACAGATCTACAAAGGTCAAAAAGTTTCCGACGAAGCCGGAATAAAAGCGATGAATGAGTTAAAAAAACAAGGATTTCTCCACATGGGATTTGCTACGGATTTTCACTCTTACACACAACCTCGCTTTTATGCAGAATATGCTCTCACAGACGATGATGGACAAAAGAAAACCGACGAGCAGATTCTTTCCGGATTTGACAAAAAATTAAAGAAATTTATCGGGCATTACACCCATGACCGTGGAATCTTTTTTGAAAAAGCTGAAAATACAGAACAAACAGTAGATGACTATGTTGCTATCTCTGCTCATACTGAGCAGCGCCAACACATCCTGCTGCGGGATGCAGAATATTTTAAACGAATGATGCAAGCATTCGGAGAAGATATGGTCATTTATTTCGGTAAAATGAATATCGATCTCTTTTTGCAATTCTTACAGCAACAGCCGCAAAACGATCAAACACAAAAAGACCGGACCGAAGCGCTGCGGATTCAAAGTGAGCGCGGAAATATCGTACCCATGTCTGCTTTATTATTTTTAAAAAGCAAGGATACCGCGTATTTAATGTACAGCGGGTTTGATGACTCGATTTTCCCCCGATTCAGAACTACAAACCAAATCCGATATGAAGCGATGAGGCAATTCAGAGATATGGGACTGAAAACCTTTAGTTTTATGGGCATTCACGGTGATTTACAGGATAGTTTATCGGAGTTTAAGTTAAAATTCAATCCAGTTGTCAAAGAATTTGCCGGAGAATTTGAATATCCGGTTAGCAAAATGAAATATAAAATCATGACCAAGATCTTTCCATTCTGCAAAACTACGTACTTAAAACTGGTAAAACTATTTCGTAAAAAGTAGAAAAAAAGCAGGGGTTCCCTGCTTTTTTTCTATTTAAGGCATTGACACTGAACACGATTTTTGCTATAATAGTACAGTCAACGATATGTTGACTTAGAGCAGGCTTCCCTATTAAGATTTCGTAATCGGCTAAAAAATGCTTATCCGATCTTTTTCACAGCAGAAGTTCTGCATTACACGCAATAAAACAGACTCGGTTTTATAGGAACCCCATTGGCCTTTATTGCATAAAACAGAATATCGGGGTGTGGCGCAGCTGGTAGCGCGCGAAGTTTGGGACTTCGATGCCGCAGGTTCAAATCCTGTCACTCCGACCAGCGTGACGCTGGACCCAATTTATTTTTGGGTTCAGCGTTGTTTTTATGTTTAATTGGTCAACCAATGAGTTCGGCATCTTTTTTAGTGCCCGGAGACAGCATAACACTGACTCCTAAATTGGAGTCGGCGTTATTTTTATTGTTTTTTTAACGGTAAAAGAATAAAATTTTAACATTGTTTCTTTAAAACGAACATTGTCAAATTCTTGCGCTTTTAAAACAAACTAAAATCATATCTATTCTAATTAAAAAGATATGCTCTTGAAAAGTGAAATTCATCCTTCTTTTCACCCACTGGATTTAAAAATAAATTTATCAAATCATACGGAGTTTTGCTTTATGTCAAACACAATTTCGTTTTCTCATTTTCGTCCAAACAAATCTGCGGATGACACGGAAGCGTTTGCGGCGGCGATGTCCTATTTGAAAAATCATCCTGGGACAACTTTGATTGTAGAACCCGGAGTCTATGTGATTACCAGCGACCTTGCAAGAAGAACACAGACTGCCGTGATGCGCGGAGACTATGGACAAAATCCACAGCCTATTATGTTTCATCCCCAGTTTGACTACACAAAAGGGATCTGTTTTGCGGGGCAGAAAAACACAAAACTCATCGGATACGGCGCAACGATTTTAGTAGACGGGTTTATGGAACCGATTTCGCTGACCGATTGCGAAAATATAGAGCTTTGCGGAATCACCATCGATCATAAACGAAAGCCTTTCAGCCGAGGCACAGTTACTCAGGTCACTCCGCTTCAAGACGGGATTTCCGAAATTATTATTACCATGGACGAGGACTGCCCTGTAGAAAAAGGTACCCCGTTGAGCCTGCGCGAACATTTTTACGATATACAACAAAATCAACATCTCCATTTCATTGGCGCCGGAAAACGCGAAGTTCTGGACAGCCTCCACGTAAAAATGTTTGTCAGCGGTCCGGTAAAAAAAGGGCTTTTGTGGCACACCATACACACCTATCATTCCCGTCCCGCCGTGCTGATAGAAAATGCAAAAGACATCACCCTTACGGACGTGACCCTGCACAGTCAACCCGGAATGGGCATCGTAGGCAATCGCAGTGAAAATATTACGCTGCGGCGATTGGCCGTTGTTCCCGCATGCGGTTACCACTATTCGGTCAACACGGACGCAACACATTTCACCTCGATCAAGGGAAAAATCCGTATAGAAAACTGCCTGTTTGATTCTCAGGGCGATGATTTTACCAATATTCACAACTACTATCAGGCGATCATTCGACGTGAGAATAATAATATCTGCTATATTCAGGAACAAACACCGGACGGAACGCACGCACAATCACTGGATTATCCCGATGTGGGAGACACTTTGGAACTGACAGATAAAAACACGCTCCAAACTGTGGATCAATATACCGTCGTTGACTGCGTCCCGCTGCCGGAGAAATGGATGTGTAAAATTACACTGGATCACGATTTACCGGATAACACGGAAAATCTGGTACTGTCAGATATCACACGGCTACCCTTTGTTGAAATTACAGGATGTACGGCACGTTCACATTTTGCAAGAGGCGTCCTGCTCAAAACCCGCGGCGCGGTGGTTGAAAACAATTATTTTTTGGATATCTTCGGCACAGCCATCCAGATTGCCGCAGAAGCGGCCTGGTCTGAGGGCGTTTGCCCGGCAGACATCACGATCCGGCACAACTTGATATCGAACTGCGGGTGTGACGGCTGGGACGTAGGAGGAATCTGCGTAAAAGCGGATAGCCCTCAAAGCCGAGGTCAGAGTATTTTTCATATCACGATTGAGGATAACATCATTGATACGCCCCGGTCCAGGTGCGGTATTTTTGTCCGAAACACTTGCGGGTTAAAAATGTATCGAAACCGGGTTCTCGCGGCCGAAACACCGGTAGAAATCATTGATTGCACTCAGGTGGACTGCGATTGTATATCGTCCGAGCAACAAATCCCATAAGATAAAACGATAAACTTCTTTTCTTATTTACGGCACAAAAAATCAGATGATTTGATGTGCCGTTTTTTTCAACCCTTCCTCGATAAAATCAGCTCATGATTGACAAACGCAAACATGTATTATATAATTCTTCTATAAAAGGGAGGGAAAAAGATGAGAAAAAAGAAAATCTGTTTTTTAATTGTTTGGATTCAAATTTTTGTAATCTTTTTTTCCGGCTGCCATGTTACAAGACATACAGTTTTCCCGGATGTATGGGAACAGGCACAGACCTACCAGCAATTAGGATATCCCAGTATCCGCAGATATACAGGTATGATCCCAACCACCAATGATTATTTATCTAACCGAGGGCTACAACATGAGGGAATCATTGTGGATCCATATTTTACGGTAACCGCAAACGGAGTTTCTATTCCCTCTTACGCAGCTGCTGTTTATAGCGGGATTGCGAATGCCGGCGTTATTCACAGTTTTTGCTCTTTTGAAACGGATTTGTCGCAGCAACCGGTTCAGTTATCTCTTACCTCTATGGCGACGATTTTGGAGCCTCGCATCTTTCCAAATCCCGGGAACACCAATTTATCTGCTATCGATAAAACTCTAACAGCGACTCTGACAGAATACGGTACTTATACCTTTATGACAAGATTTCCGGGCGCTGACTATAGCTGTACCGTTTAAATCAGCCTATATCTGACGAAAATGCAGAAATTCAACAATACATAGACTTATACGGAGCCGAAAATGTAACTATTTTTGAACCCGGAATACACGAACCGAAATATTTAAAATTAGATAGCAATTCTGTGTTATACTTGAAAAAAGGTGCCTATCTTCTGGCAAAGCATGTTCATGATATAAACAGTGCAGAAGACGAAACAAAATCCGATGAGGAAACAACCGGACGCTATGGCGTTATTGACGCAAACCAGTTTGAGAATGTAACGATTGCCGGACACGGAATCATTGATATGTCTCGATTAGATTTGCATGAGCGAAATGGCATGAATTTTATAAACGGGAAGAACCTAACGATAAAGGACGTCACACTACTCAACAGTGGGAACTGGAATATATATGTTTATCGAGTAGAGGGAATTACAATTGACGGGGTAACGATTTTAGGGTCCCGAATTAACAGTGACGGCATTAACATCTGCAACAGTAAAAATGCAACCATATCGCATTGTTTTGTTCGAACAGGCGATGACTGCTTTAGTGTAAAAACGTTGGGGGCTGCAGAAGATGCTCCGGCAGAAAACATTCTTTTTTCCGATAATACAGCATGGGCATCCAAAGCACGCGGCTTTGGCATTACAGGAGAAATCGAATTCGACATCCAAAATGTAACCTTCGAAAACTGTACGGTGATTACCCGAGACGGCGATTGGGATTACGACCGAATTGGCAGTTTGGTTATCATTTCGGAAACAGGGAAAGGTAATGTACGGGACATCACTTTCCGAAACATTCAAATCGGTTACGACGCAGCCCGGGCAATCAATTTAACGGTATTGAATCCGGACCGAAAAGAGACGCAGATGAAAAACATTGTATTTGAAAACATCTCGTATCAAGCCGGAACAGAATCTCAGTTAAAAGCGACAAATAATACCAATCAAATTGCTGTTGTCTTAAAAAACGTGACAGCAAACGAAGTCGTTTTGTCTGAAAAAAATCTTTCAGAATTCTTTCTTTGCGACCTAAACAGTTGTTCTGTAACATTTGCACCATAACACGATATCAAGCTGTATTAATTGTTTTACAACCTTATTTTTTCAAGCAAGGATATTCTACATTACATATTTTGATTACACGAAAGGATTTTATGATGTCCGAGATTATTGCAAGAAGACAATTTGATCCCCTGTACATTTGGCTGGATATTGCTTTTTTAATATTCTTTGCCATTCTTCTACTGATAAAAAAACGATACATGACCGTCATTGTAGGCGCGGTGTTCGGGATCGTATACATGATTGTAGACTACGGCATTTTTCACCTATTATGCGGATCACGCGAAATTTTTAACGGGTACAGTTTATTCTGGGTTCTGCTTTGGATGTCGATCAGTTACGGATTTACGAATTTTGCATGGATTTGGCTTTTTCTTTCTAAAGACCGATATCTATTGGAATGGTCAACGCTGATTATTGCGTGGTGGATCTGTTGCCCGTTGATCACGCAAACGTTCGGGCACAGTACACTGCCTGTCATTATTCAGCGCACAACCGGAGCCTATCACGGGTATATGGCAGTCATTCTATTCATCGGGTATGCGGGATTGATTGTTTGGAACGTGTTCCAAAAACAGAAAGAAAACCGATTTCATATTCCCTGGCTTCTTTTCATCGGCATCTTTGTCCAGTTTTGTTGGGAAGCCGCACTGCTGTTAGGAGGCATTCGAAGCGCCGGATTTGAAAGTTTTACAGATAAATTACTCACACTGGTTGTCAATTCTCTATTAGAAACTAATTTAGGGATGCCTTATATTTATTTAATATTCCTTGCCGTTACCTGCAAATTTACCGAACAGTTAACCAGACGGACCCGCCCCCTTTCGTTTTTAGAACGACTACAAGAAAACAATCTTCAAAAACTATCAAAAAAATAAAAACAGGCAGAGAATTTTCTCTGCCTGTTTTTATCATTTCAAAAAAGATCTTTTTGGCACAAAACATCAGCAATTCGCTTGCAGGCAAACCCATCCCCGTACGGATTCACTGCATGGCTCATCTTGTGGTATTCCTCTTCATGGTCTAAAAGAGAACAAACGGCTTGATAAATTCGTTCTTCATCCGTTCCAACAAGCCGCAGCGCTCCGGAATGTACGCCTTCAGGACGTTCGGTAGTATCCCGCATGACCAAAACAGGTTTTCCTAATGCGGGGGCTTCTTCCTGAATACCTCCGCTGTCTGTTAAGACAAGATAACAACGAGCCAAGAAATTGTGAAAGTCCAAAACTTCCAACGGTTCTATTAAACGAATCCGGTCACAGCCGCGAAGTTCCTCCTCCGCAATATTTCGCACAACTGGATTCATATGAATGGGATAAAGAACTTTGCAGTCTTGATACCTCCCGATCACCCGGCGAATAGCCCGAAACATGTGCCGCATGGGCGTTCCCAAATTTTCTCGCCGATGGGCGGTTACTAAAAGAAGACGACTGTCTTCTGCCCAATCCAAATATGGATGACGGTAATGAGAAAGTACCGTTGTTTTTAAGGCGTCAATGGCGGTGTTCCCTGTTACATAAATCCGCTGCGGATCACGGCCCTCTTGAATTAAATGATTCCGCGCGGTTTCGGTAGGAGCAAAATGAAAGGCCGACAACATCCCGACAGCCTGACGATTGAATTCCTCGGGATAAGGCGACGACAAATCATAAGTCCGCAATCCCGCTTCCACATGTGCGACCGGAATTTGGCAATAAAATCCGGCTAACGCGGCGGCAAACGTCGTTGTCGTATCGCCATGTACCACCAACACATCCGGGTGCACCTGCTGTAAAACAGGGTACATACCAGATAATACGCCGGCAGTCACATCAAACAAGGTCTGCCTGCTTTTCATTACGGATAAATCATAATCCGGAGCAATTCGAAAAACACGTAACACCTGGTCCAACATCTGACGATGCTGACCCGTTACGCAAACCCATGTTTGCGCTTCTTTTCTGGTTTTTAATTCCGCTACCAATGGGCACATTTTCACAGCCTCCGGACGGGTCCCAAACACAAGCAATATTTTAGGCATTGACTCCTCCATGTTTATTTCGTTTTACTCTTTTTGTGTTTAATCCGTTGCCATGCATCCATAAACAACTCATTCTTCAATAAAAAATTGACTCCAATAAAAATAAGCATTCCGGCTAAACATTCCGCGCCAAGTCGAAGAACTGAAAAAGGCAGCGCAAATTTTACAATCAAAACGCTGATTGACATGAAAAGTGTGGATAAGACCAAACAAAACACGTCTTTGCCTTTCCAACAAAACCGTACATACTTACGAACCCAGAATATCTGGATTGCTGCCACGCCGCACTCCGAGAGAACGGATGCAATCGCAACGCCTATTGCACCGAACTCAAACACCAGCAAAAAGTTCAGCACAAAATTAACGGCGGCGCCTAATAAAGTAGAATACAGAATCTTTTTTTCCTGATCAAACGCCGCCAATACCTGATATCCTAAAAAGTTGCTTAAAGTCACAGACACCACAGAAAGGCTGGTAATGCGTGCAATCGGCACAGACGCCTCAAACGCGGGTCCAAATAAAATGGGAATCATATCATCTGCCACAAGAAAAATACCAATTGCGGCCGGAATGGTCAACGTCAATAAAATTTTTATTCCAACCGCAATCAGTTTATGATAAGCCTGATGCATCTTTTCTTTCATATAAAAACTAATGCGAGGCAAAAAAACAGCACAAACCGCAACGATCAGCGTCCTTACAACCCGAATAACCTTATATCCTGTAGTATAATAACCTACCGCCGAATCTCCGTGAATAAAAGTTAAAAATGTAATATCCATCAGTGTATACAACTCAATGGCAATCGTTGCAGCCAGTAAAGATAAAATGGGAGAAAGATGTTTGCGTAAGGACAATCCGTTACGAGTTGTAAATCGGACAAATCGACACGCATAAACTAAATTGACCAAGTGACTGGCACCTACCGAAAACCCATAAATCAAAAGATAAGCAACCAAATCGTCTTGATCTCTTACAAACAGAAAGATAAAAATTAAAAATGCTGTCTTAAAAATGAAGTTGCGCAACATAATGTACCGATACTCTTCTAAGCCCTGAAACAGCCATTCTGTATTCAAATACTGAAAGGCCAGTACAAGCCCCGCCGCCCCATAAATCGGCAGCTGCGCTCTAAACGGCGGCACACAAAAAAGAACCAGCACATACCCGACGATACAAACCGAAGTAGAAATAAAATTGATGGTAAAAAGTTCTGTAAAGGTTGTGCTTAGTTGGTTTTTGTTTTTTTTTACACAGGCAACCGTTTTGGTTCCGTAGGTCGGCAATCCTAAAGCAGCCAATAAGGTAAAATACTCTGCAATGTTTTGAGCAGATGCAATTTTTCCAATTCCCTGTGCCAATAAAATTCGCGTAACATAAATGGTACAAATCATCGGGAATAAAATATTGATTCCCTTGTACGCCAAATTATAAAAAGAATTCCGGACAATACTTTTTGGGGCCGTCTGCATATTACTCCGTCTCTTTCTGTAAATGGTATATTAAACTTAAATAATTCTCTGCAAATTTTTCTGCGGAAAAGCAGCGCTCATATAGTAAACGGCTTTTTTGCTTGAACAAGTTTCGTTTTTCAGCCGGAATTCTCGATAATTGTTCCATTTGTTCAACCGCCTGGGCTATAGTATCATAGGTAAAGATCCCGTCTTCAGAAAAAGAAGAAAAGTATTGATTTCCTCCCGTATTTGCCGCAACAACACAAGTTCCGATAGACAAGGCCTCCAATAAAATCAAGTCAAAATACGTCTCTCGGTTCGGCAAAACAAAACAGTCACTGGCCGCAATCAATGAGCCCGGGTCATCTGTCCAACCCATTTCACGCCACCGCACATGGTCTAATCCAAACTCCGGTCCCTGCCGTCCGGCGATCAGAAAATAAAATTTAGAAGATCGTGACAACAGAGTATTGCCGATGATTTTTAAATCTGTATACCCTTTTACTGCGTTATGTCGGCCGATATAGCAAATCACAAACGCGTCTTCCGGGATTTGGTGCAGCCGCCGAAACTCACGCCGGGAAATGCAAACCGGACGTGGTGCCGTACCCGTAAGAAGATACCTGTACTTAAAAGCATTTTTTTCTCTAAATGTCGAATAATAAGCCCAATTTTTTTGATACGGCTGTTCAGCCTGCTTGCATGGGAAAATAATGTAATCTGCACGGTCAAAAGCGTACCGGTCCATTTTTTCCAACAGATTAATTTCTTTTTTTAAAAGGAGTTTGTCCCAATGGGTAAACTTATCTTTTATTTCCGTATGCAACGGTTGCGGGCAATGAGAAGTTAACAAAACCTTTCCGCGATAATCCCGTAAACTGTCTCGCACACGAAACATCGTATATGTGCTGTGAAAATGAATCATATCATACTTATCAAATGTTGATTCATACAGGCTGCGATGGTCTCCCGTATCGTCCAGCAAATCCGAATACATCTTTTTATGATGTAGGGCTGCCGCAAAATCACGAATATTGCTAGGCCATTTTTTAACTTTTTGCTGCCATTGTAACGAAGACATCGGCAGATCCGGCAAAAACGAAACTGGAGAATGATTTCCCAGACCCAGACGGAGATTATACAAATAACCCGCAGGGCCGCCGCGAGGCGCTAATTGATTAGAGTGATAATAAATTAAAACAGACACGTCAAACTCCCCTTTACGGATGTAAAAATTCTAAATAATACGGCATAATCCCCGATGTGACAAAATCTTGACTGAGCCGAAACAAGAACCAACCAATCACGGCAATGCTGCCTACCAGTTCGCCAACTCTGCGACTGATTTTGAGTTTTTCGCAGCCATACGCCAATAAGCAACTCCAAACATATAACCGAGGAAGCGTAAAAAATAAATGGACGCGGAAAAAGCCATACCACAACATCAAAGGGATCATACAAAAATCAAAAATAGCCGCATACACCAAAACCGAAAATTTTCCTGCACGCTGTTTTAATGGGATAAAAAACACCAGCGCCAGAATTCCGCATAAAATAGTCGGCATTTGCCCGATCAGAGATGCAGTACCGCCGGCAAAATTAGCATATTTTGTTTTTCTTAAAAGCGCTAAAAACAAATCCTGAAACACAAATAAAACAGTGTAAATACCAATACATGAAAAAATCACCCATTTAGGTTTTGAAAACATTTTGCTGGACAATATCCAGTAAAAAATGAAAAAAGCAGCCAAAAAGAACGCGGACCCGTGAAACAATCCGGAAAAGAGAAGAAATAAAACGGCGCGAAAATTCTGTTTTTGTGCCAGCGCCAAAAATCCTAAGTATCCAAACCCAATCGCAATAGAAGCACGGAGGATATTAAAACTGTTTGCAAACAGTAACCCCACATAGATCAGCGGAGCAAAACAAAGGTCTGGTGTATAAGAACGAATGACAAAGGCGTAGTAAGTGTATAAGATAAATCCGTAAACGATGACAAATAAAAGGTGATAATTGGCACTGATCTGCCGCACCACATACATCAATACCGTATATAAAAAATCCGAGTCCTTATAGAACGGCAGCTCTTTCAACTCTCCAAATTCTACGTCTGCTATCTGCTCAAACCAGGACACATACGCGGTTGCATCCGTTCCGCCTAACGGATATGAAATATATCGAAAAACAGCAAAAAACAGCAACAGAAGATAACAAAACAGCACCGCCATATGAGAAAACCCATATCTTCGCTGCCCAATACTCTTTAATTGATTGCCTGCAAATTCTTGCTTTACAACAGCCATACGACAAGAAAACAAAAACAACAGACCAAACATCAAATATAAAAAGCAAGTCAGCAAATCAAATTTTACTGCTTCCACAAAACTCTCTCCTCACAAACTCCGTGCTGTTTAAAAAACAAAACACCTGATTAAAAAAACGCCCCAGACGAAAAAAAAGACTGAATTCGTTTTGGAATATCTTTTGTCGGAGCCTGAGCCAGCGCCGGAATGAAATCCGATATCCGACTGTACGGCTGTTGTTCAACGATGAGATACGGCATTTGATAATCACTTAAAATTCCACT
The DNA here is from genome assembly GCA_014872655.1 of Clostridia bacterium. GTDB lineage: Bacteria > Bacillota > Clostridia > Oscillospirales > UBA644 > UBA644. The sequence continues at coordinate 22,158 of WHHJ01000013.1, read as the reverse complement.
GTTTTTCAATCCCCATTTCTCCGAAAAGATCCCCATAACCGGCGTAGAAACAGACATCGCCAAAATCGCTGCGTGCAGACGCATGGTAAGCACAAAACGAGCCCGCCGATAAATTTCTCTTAACAAATAAGGGTCATGTTCCTCGATGCAATCTACTTTGCAATTTTGACGTACTTGCCTTACCAGCTCATAAGAGGGCAGACGATCTTTTTCCGTTTGAATAACCACCAAATAAAAGGATTGAGGGTATTGACTCATATACTCTGTCACACGGCTGTTTAGTTGCTGTTGAACCGTTTCCGGCAACATTCCCAAATCTCCGATCTGAGTATACCGAACAACTACCGCGATAAAATCAGAGGGTAAGTACCCATATTTTTTTTGAAAGAAATCCTCTGCTATTTTCTGTTGTCCGATACAAAAGGCCATGTCTGTACTTCGGACAAACGGCATTTGCGGAAATGTAGATTTTAACTTTAAATAAGACATTTTTTCCCGAACATATATTTGGTCAAAATCAGATAAATAGCGATTCAACATCATTTTTGAAATCCAATCCAGTTTGGAAGAGGATTGCGATAGGCAGTAAATCTTTTTTCCGACTTTTCTAGCAGCGTGAATCGGATAAAACAAGGCAGCTAACCGCATATAATCTGCGAATGTATGACCACGCAATAAATTTCCTCCGTTAAAAAAGACAACATCGTAATCGGATAAAAGTAAACGCAACCGTTTCTCAATACCCGGAATCGCTACCTTTATAAACCCCTGTGCATAAGCACGAAATCGAGTAAAAAAAGGGTCGGAGCGGTCGAAATCAAAAAAACCGGGAACCACCTGGACATCCGGTTCATATTGAGCAAGATATTTACAACTTTCGGCGTATTCTTGATCCCGCTGTCCAAAACGAGAAACGAAGGTAATGTCAAAACCCTGCTGTTTTAAAAAGCGTATGGTTCCCAAACAAATGGCCATATCGCCTGCATTCCGATTAGAATACAGGTAAAACACCAGTGCTTTTTTCATACCCTCCACCCTTTCTTTCGCAATGCCGACAAAAAATCAGAAAGAACTCGATCGGCATCATATTGCCGGGAACTTCTCTTATTCTCTTCTGAAATAACAGCTAATTCTTCTCGATGTGTTTGACAATGCATCAATGCCTGTTCCAATCTTTCAACATTTCCTGCCGGATAAATATATCCGTTTTTTTGATGCTGAATAATTTCTGCATTATAACAAATATCGCTCGCAATCACAGGTAACCCCGCGTACTGTGCTTCCACTAAAACAGCCGGAAACCCTTCGCTGGAACACTCCGTCGGAAAGATAAAAACATGGTACCCACTCAAACAGGAAAGAACCTGATCTTTTTTTACCACGCCTCGATAAGTAATACCATGCTGTTGAAGACCGGAAAAAATCTTTAGATTAAAATCAGGTTGAATGGGACCGTAAATATCTAATAGTGCGTCCGGAACTTTCTTCACAAACAATTGAAAAGCCGAAATCATGGTTTGCAACCCTTTGCAATTTCGGATGCTGGAAAGATATACAAAGCGTAACGCTGACCCAAAATGCTTTTCTTTCTCTTCTTCCATCGAAAAGCCTTCTACATAATTGGGCAGTACTCGAAAATTTGTAAAGCCCTGTTTTTGCACTTTTTTTAAAAGAGTCTCAGTCTCTACGGTGCAAAGATCAGCCGCAGCAACAGATCGGCGAAAAAGCGAACCTCTTTTTGCAAGTTCCTCTGCAACTTGCCCTCCAATACAAACCAATGCATATCGGACGGACGGCCGAATCTTTTTTTTCCAATACAACAACGGATAGATCATTCGATTTCCCTTTCGGCCCACAGCGACCAAAAAAGTATCCGCATTGGTAAACAAAATCTTCAACAGACAGGTTATTCTGTTTTTCCAACTCTGACTATAAGTGTTGCATTGTTTGAATCGAATGTGTTTACCCCGTAAATAATCGCAAAGTATTTTATTCTTAATTGCCGGTCCGCCGGTATCTGCGGTTGGTCCGATAAAATAAATCATCTTTTTTACTCCGTTTACAGACGATAAATATTTTTTGCATCGGGGAAAATTTGCTTGGTATCCAAAACAATCTTTTGATCCAACTTGTGTCTGTTGTTTACGATTTCATCATGCCCTACAAGAACAACAACCAGATCGACATCCATTAAAAATTGATCCAGATGATGATATTGATTATTTACAATCGTTTTTTGAATATATGGGTCATAAACCTTTAGGGGTTGTCCTAAATGCTGAGCCTGGCACTGCAACAACTGAAGTGCCGGAGATTGCCTGTAATCATCAATGTTTTCCTTATAGGTTAGTCCATACAGGCCCACACGCGAAAGATCTTCTACTCCACATTGGCGCATGACCTCTTCGGTTCGACGTAATACAAATTCCGGCATTGAAGCATTGACTTCCATTGCCGCGCGAATAACCGGGGTCAAAGACGGATAATCCCCCACCAAAAACCAAGGGTCCACCGCAATGCAGTGACCGCCTACCCCCGGTCCCGGAGATAAAATATTTACCCGCGGGTGCATATTACAAATCCGAATCACTTCATGAACATCTAAATCGGCATATCTGCAAATTTTAGCCAATTCATTGGCAAAAGCAATGTTGACAGCACGAAACGTATTTTCTACCACCTTTGTCATTTCTGCGGTTCGGATATCGGTTACAATAATCTGCCCCTTACAAAACGAAGCGTAAAGGCGTTTGGCTTTTTGCCCGATCTCGGAACAGTCCGCTCCGATCGTCCGACAATTATGCTCTAACTCATAAATCATGTTTCCGGGAATAATGCGTTCCGGCGCATGAACCAGATGAACGTTCATTCCTCCTGCCTTCTGCTGCAATAACGGGCGCACATAGCGATCCATCGTTGAAGGAGAAACCGTAGACTCTATAATAATCATACTTTCGGGCTGACACACCTGCAAAACATCTTCTACCGCACGGCAAACATAAGAAGCGTCAATCTTTTTACTAAACGAATCATATGGCGTTGCCACTGCAATAATATACACATCTGTTTTGATACATTGCTCACAAAATTGGATCCCACTCCGACGAGCAGTCTGATAAAGTTCTTTCAGCCCCGGTTCATCAAAAGTTGCCGAGCCCTGTTTTAATTGGTCCACCGTCTGACGATTACAGTCTGTCCCCACAACTTGCTGCCCATGGCTGGCTAACATCAATGCAGTAGGCAAACCAATATATCCCAGTCCAATGACATTGATCATTTTTCATTCCTCCTGTGTACCGTTACCCGATAGCCAAAACAAGGCTGTTTGGCATCAAAACATAAGGCCGTACTTTTTTTGATAGATCCAAATTCGGGAGCATATAAGCACAGATTTCCTTTCGAAAAAACTTCAGCACAACAATTTTGAGCCGTAACAGTCAGCATCAAGCCTTTTCCCCAAATTAAAAGTTGTGTATCAGATTGCTGTTTTACCTTAAACCCGTCTGCCAGATGTAAATAACTTTTTGCTGATATCAAATGCTTTTCTCGGATACTGTCGCACACCTCAAACCCTGTTGATTCCAACTGAATACGGCGATGATGCTCCGCGCCGAAATAGGTTGTATATCTTCCAGAAAAGAACGTATCCGTGCACGTCGCTCGGACCTTCGAAGTCCGTCGCGCCACCCGATGCTCTGCCCAACACTCAGCCTGTTCCTTTTCGTCTATAACAACTGTATTGTGTGCAGAAGTGCTTCTGAAATACGATCTTAAAGATCCTTGATACAGACCAGTCCCGGCATTGACAAAAACAGGGATTCCGGCCACGTACATCTCAAAACTCAGCGTATCGCAATGGCTGTGCCCCGGTAAATAAGACGGACCTAACGAGCCGCAATCTATCAGAAGACAAAAGCGATCGGTCTGTAATTTGTAATATCCGGCACAATCTAAACAACAGGAATATTTCGGTTTCCAGCCGAATAACAGCGACATGGTCTGCCATAAAACCACGGCAGGCTTAGCCTCATTGTTAGCGCTGTCATTAAAAAGAGGCGTTCTCGTTAAGCCTTGTTCTGCAAAATATAACGCATTGGCCATTTGATTTAGGGCGGCAAGATATGGATCGCAACCAATATGCATTTGTTTGAGAAGATAAACAATACGGATGAGATCTTCCAGTACGATTTTATGATACATAAAACTTCGTTCCATATGCATCCCGTCCGGTAAAATTTGTTCGGCTAACTGTTGACGCAACTGAAAAAGATATGTGGAAAGCCTTTTTTGATCTTCAAACAACGCGGCACAGAGAATCAGTGCTTTTAAATTTTCAAAATAATGATTGCCTAACAAATGCTTTTCCGGACAACTTCTCAAAAAACAATATTGTAAATAGATACTTTTGTACATTTTTTCCCGGATTGATTCCGGCAATCCATCTCCTGCCACATCAAGACAAATCAACCAGTTGCTTAAGCGAACCGAAATCGTATAAGGATGCCAACCGTCACCGGACATCGGTTGTTTGATCCAGGAATCTATCAATTCCGATAACCGTTCACTATATTGCAGATTTTTTGTTTTTGCATATTGAAAGGCCAGAGCGACTCCATACTCAAAATAATGCAAATGAAAATTCCATAAATGGGACTGTGTCGGAATTTTCCAAACATCGTTCGGAACAACCTGTTGCTGATGTAAAAAACAAAAAGAACCCTGAACAATACGATCGGGATCAAATCGGGACAAATAGACTTCCGGAGTATCCAGAAAAGGAATCACATAAGATAGATGCTTCTGTACAGCAGGAAACGAATGATACCGAAGTTGTTTTTGAGTTTGCTCGTAAGCCAACCGATAAGGAATCTTGGACAGAACGAATGCCTGCCAAAAAAGTTGAGAAGGTTTTAAATACTTTACCGTATGAAAATACTTTTTCAAATCATCCGCCGTCATAACCTGCTTTTCTCCGTTTTTCTGTACAATACTGTAATACGGCCTCCAACTGATCGGTTAAACAAGAATAATCAAAGTCTCCGGCTGCCGTCAAAGCGTTTTTACACATTTGCCGATATTCACATTCCGGCATATCGTGAATTTGGGCAATGGCTGACGCCAACGATTGTGCAGAACTGTCCGCCATCGAGATTCCGCACCGGTACCGATCTATCAAATCATAGCCCGTTTTGATGTTGGACACAATCGGCCTTCCGCTTGCCATATATTCAAACAGCTTATTGGAACTGTTTCCTCGGCTCCAATTATAGTGCTCGGACGTGTAATGCAAGACATTCAATCGAGAACACCGAAGCGCATACGGTAAATATTGGCGTTGGATTCGCCCTTTCAACACCACATTTTTTATCGATTCCTGTGCAATCCGCTGTTCGAGTTTGGCGCGCTCCGACCCATCTCCGTAGACAAGAAACCGAATATCCGGATAATTTCGTGCTAAAATCTTGGCACAGTCCAAGAGATTCTCCACCTGATTGACAGGACGAATTGCTCCGGCATATACAATGCGATATGCAGAATCCGTCAAATCGGGATCTGTTAAAACATACCGGTGAAAGTCGCTGTCATACTGCTTTAAATCAACACCGTTGTTGATATAAAAACATTTTTCTGTCTTTACATCTCCACCGTGGGAATCATCCCAATCATGCTCAGCCAGATAAGTTTGATCTCCTTCTTTTAAAAAAACAATCGCATCCGCGTCCCGATAAATACGATGTTCTGCCAAAGTCAAAGCTCTTCCTATCGCCGACTGCGACCTTAATTTTCCTGAAAGAAACAGTACTTCCGGCCAAAAATCGCGAACTTCACAGATGCAAGATGCACCCCATTTTTTTGCCGTTCGAAGTCCTGCGACCATCGCTAACGGGTGTGGACTGGAAGCAATGATGATATCCGGAGGGCCATTCTTTTGAGCATAAATTCGGGCAACTTTCTGCACATGTAACGCATATTGTCCCATATTCATCACACGCCGCCGCATCGAATCCGTATAACCGGTTGTACGAACAAAAATAAAGGGAATTTGATCTTCCCATACTATTTTGTACAAATTTTTATCTGTTATCACATTTTCACCCGAATAATGCAAATAAGAAGAGGCAAAAATGGCTACACGATGTCCGCGTAGCCTTAACTGCTTGGCAAACAACTCCGGCCGTTGCATCCCGGACATGGTAAGGGGAGTTGCATAATGATGAAAAAACCACATATTCATTTTAGCGCGCTCCTTGATGATTAAAAACCGTTCCAAGAGTTTTTGCAATAATCCACAAATCATAAAAAAAGGAGCGGTTTTCCATATAAAAAATATCATATACAATTTTTTCTTCCGGCTTTAAATCATAACCTCCACAAACCTGAGCAAGCCCCGTAAGCCCAGGCACCACTTTTAGCCGCTGCTCAAATCCTTTAATATAAGAAGAAAATTCACGATAAAAAAACGCTCTCTCCGGTCGCGGTCCCACAAAACTCATTTCACCTTTTAAAATATTAAACAACTGCGGTAATTCGTCTAAACGAAATTTGCGGATCACTTTACCGACGGAGGTGACCCGTCCATCATTTTCAGCGGCCCATCGAGGTCCGGTATTCTCGGCATCCATATACATCGAGCGAAATTTATACATCAAAAACGGTTTCCCATTCTTACCCAATCGCTCCTGACAAAAAAGAAACGGACCGGGAGAATTGAGTTTGATACACACGGAAATGACACCCATCGGAATCAAAAAAATAACGATTCCAATACAAGCAAAGATCAAATCAAACAGACGTTTTCCCACTAAATAGGGAAGCTCTGCTCGAATTTGCACCGGCTGTATATAGTAGATCGGCGGATCTGCTGTTTGCGCATACTCCGCCATAATCTTCGACGGAATCTTTTCCATATTCCGATTCACATCCCTTTCTCCCCTTTCCGGTTATTCATATAAAAACGATGAAAGAGACTGTCTTGCTTGCGCAAGATCCGGAACCAAAACAGCCATTCCATTGATTTTTGCGCCGCGATATTCCCCTTCTAACGGCACACGGCTGCTTTGCAGTTCTCCAATTCCCATCGTGTATACTAAAAAAATCGTTCCCAATACTTCACTATTTGACATGTCCGTAGCAAGCAGCGGAAACACAGTATCAGCCAACGCCCATAACTGAGATAAATCTTTTGTTTTTACTTGATTAAACAGGCTGATCAGCACTGTTCTTTGGCGCTGTGTCCGATCAAAATCCCCGTCACCGATTTTTCGAATCCGTGCATAGTACAAAGCGGTTTGACCATCCAAGACATTTTCCCCGGAGTGAACTTGTGGATACCCTTTTTGATTCATATAGGCGGCTTCTTCATCGGATAAAGAAATCACAACCCCGCCAAGCATATCAATGACCTTTGAAAAAGAAGAAAAATCCACCTCGATATTATAATCAATCGGAATGCCAAAATTTTCTGTAATTGTCTGATCCAATAAAGCCGCTCCGCCAAAGCGATAGGCTGCATTGAGACGGTTGTCACTATACCCCGGAATACGAACATATAAATCACGCATAAAAGATACCAGCTTAACGGTTTGGGTGTTTTTGTTGATACTCACTAATATCATCGAATCGGATCGCGCACGCTGGCCCTGTACTCGAGTGTCTTGCCCAATCAATAAAATATTTGTTACGCCGTCCGTCTGTTTGGGTGGGGTTTGCGAAGGAGAAAATTCAGGCCACTCAATCTGCTCGGGATCCACATTCTCAAAATCAGAGGCCTCATCTTCTCCGGAAACTTCAAAATTCTCCTCCTGTACAGGAACAAAATCTGAAGGAGCAATCGTTTTTATTTTATTTAACTTTCCTAATACCACGGCAACGACTGCTACAACAAAAAACACTATAACCACAAACAGTACGACCAGAATCTTACCAAGCCGTTTTTGGGACTGTTTTTTTTGAACCTCTTTTTTCATATGCCAAAATACCGTATCTTTCCAATCATTTATTTCCTGTAATACTGATCGTATTTTTTATAATAACCCGAATGCTTTCTATTGGCACCTACCACAACTGTACCTAAAATCCTGCATCGACTTTTTTCCAGCTGCTGCTTGGCATCTAAAAGCATTTTAACTTTTATTTTCCCTACCGATATGACAAAAATAATGCCATCACACTGCGCAGCAATAACCGCACTGTCTACTACAGACCCGATAGGAGGAGCGTCCACAATTACATAATCAAACTTCTCCTTGCCATAAGTGATTAATTGCCGAAAACGATCCCCGCTCAACAACTCTACCGGATTGGGCGGACAATGTCCAGCAAAAATGAGGTTTAAACCAGGGTATTGCGTACTGAAAATGATTTCTGAAAGTTGTGCTTGTCCGGATAAAAAATGTCCCAACCCTTTTATTGATTGTTTTTTCTGTTTTTTTTCTTTTAAATAATAAGGTAAAATCATAGACCGCCTTAAATCCGCGTCGATAAATAAAACTTGCTTACCCAACTCTGAAAGACTTTTACATAACTCCATGGAAGTTGTACTCTTGCCCTCTCCGGGTAAACAACTGGTTATCACAATGGTTGTGATATCATCTCCGCAAAATAAAAGGTTGGTGCGAAGTTCATTGAATTCTTCTTTAGCAATATAGGATTCTACAAAGCGATCTTTGAGCCCGACTTTTAATTCCATTGCCGCAAGATCGTCAGATACAATATTCTCTTGAACCAATCCAATCAACTCCTTTCCTTCATTGTGCTGATTTCACCCAACACACTAAGTTGAGCATACTTTTCCACATCGTCAGCAGACTTTATTTTATCATCCAACAAGCCAAATATCACAACGCCTACCGCAGACAAGAACATTCCGGCCAAAACAGCAAATAATACATTCATCTTTAAGTTCGGAGATACCGGGGAAGAATCTACATGGCCGTATTCTAAGATATTCACTCGGTCAGCATTCATCAACCGAACGATCTTTTCAGCAGAAACAATGCAGATCTCGTCAACAATAGCTTTCGCTTGTTGCGCATCTTCGTCGGTTACTTTGATCTCAAGAATACGCGTTCCCTGTTTATTGGAAACAGCAACTCGCTTTTTTAACTGAGAATAAGACTCCGGTAACGCTAAACGATCAATAACGGTTTGCAGCACCGTTCTGCTTGTAATCATCACCTCATAATCTGCGGTTAAATAAGTAGCTACATTCACATCGCTTTGACTGAGACCTTCAGAAGAACTTTCACTCATGACATACATCATCGCAGAAGACCGATATACAGGCGTCATACCCCAAAAAGTGATTCCCCAAGCAGCCAATCCGGCCAATCCAGCACAAACAACAACAATCCAACACCGTTTCCAGAGCAAAGCCAGAACGCTGCCTAAACTAACCGTTTTTTCCTGATTCATCTTCTCTCTCCTTATTTACCAATCCAAGCAAGATACGCGGATTATCCCAAAACAATTTCTGCGCCGACTTCTGCCCATATTTTGCAGCAACATAATGATAACAATCTGCAAACAAAGTTCCGCAGGGAACATGCATATCGGAAGCAACCACATCAATATTTCCGCTTTTTAATAGATGCCTTAAAAACAACTTCGTTTTTAATCCTTTTTTCCCTAAAACGGCATCAGCATTGGTCTGAATCAAACAGCCGGTCTGACGCAATCGACTTATTTTTTTCAGATCATCTGCAAAACAAGCATATCTCTCAACATGCGCAATAACTGGAACATAACCTGCATTCATCAAATTCAATACTCCCGTCCATAACGCACGCCAACTTTCAGAAGGATGAAATTCTGTCAACACATATCCAGTATTGTTTAAAGTACGGCAAAGTTGGCCGTCTAAAGCCTTTGGCGCGTCTTGATGATAATACAGTTCATTGCCCCAACACAACTGTAAATTCATTCTGTTTTTGCGTAAATATTCTTTTAATAACAAAAAACTTTTTTCTTCCTGTTCTCTCTTCAACACAAATCTGCCAGGACTGTAATGAGGTGTCATACAAAATAAACGAACGCCACATAAATAGGCCTGCCGAACCATTTGACACATCATTTCACTTGTTTTGGCTCCGTCATCGGCTCCATATAAAAGATGACAATGGATATCTGCCATCGGGCCAGGTCTTGCCGGGAATTTTTCCATAAAAACACATCCATACCGGTATTCTAACTCATACTTTAAAAAGAAAAATATACTTTCATTTTTTAATCTTCTTTCCTTATCTTTTACGATGCAACTAAAAACATTCTGTTAATATCGTCCAATTTGCTTTATTTACGTTTTGTTTGTGTTTTAAATCCATATATTGTATAAAATGTTAACATTTAATCCATAAATAATTGTATATAATTACCATTGAAAAAACGGCAAAATCTGTTATAATATGCTTAGCACTCGAAGTTGATGAGTGCTAAAACAGAATCATTCCCTATCATAAGGGAGAATTCCTTATTTAAATTTGAAATATATATTTGGAGGTCTTTTTCATGATGATTAAACCATTGCAGGACAGAGTTGTTCTTAAACTGGTAGAAGCAGAAGAGACGACAAAAAGCGGTATTATTCTTGCAGGATCTGCAAAAGAAAAACCGCAGTTTGCCGAGATTGTTGCCGTAGGACCGGGCGGAACGGTAGACGGAAAAGAAGTAAAAATGTACGTCAAAGTCGGCGATAAAGTCATTACGGCCAAATACGCCGGAACAGAAGTAAAAATTGACGATCAGGAATATACCATTGTAAGCCAGGACGACATTCTGGCCATTGTTGAATAATCGGGAGGGAAAAACCTATGGCAAAACAAATTATATATGGAGAAGAAGCAAGAAAGGCACTCCAACGCGGAGTTGATCAACTTGCAAACACAGTAAAAATCACCATCGGACCCAAAGGCAGAAATGTTGTTTTGGACAAAAAATTTGGTTCTCCGCTGATCACGAACGACGGCGTAACCATTGCTAAAGAAATTGAATTGGAAGATCCGTTTGAAAATATGGGCGCTCAGTTGGTTAAAGAAGTAGCTACAAAAACCAACGATGTAGCCGGCGACGGAACAACAACAGCTACAGTACTGGCTCAAGCCTTTATTCAAGAAGGAATGAAGAATATTGCAGCCGGAGCAAATCCGATGGTTGTAAAAAAAGGTATTCAAAAAGCTGTTGACACGGCTGTTGAAGCTGTTAAAAACAGTGCAAAAAAAGTAGAAGGAACAGAAGATATTGCACGTGTTGCAACGGTTTCCGCAGGAGATGAATCCATCGGAAAACTGATTGCAGAAGCCATGGAAAAGGTATCTGCTGACGGCGTTATCACGATTGAAGAAAGCAAAACAGCAGAAACTTATTCTGAAGTTGTAGAAGGAATGATGTTTGACAGAGGATACATTACTCCTTACATGGTAACAGACACAGATAAGATGGAAGCCGTCATTGACGACGCTTACTTATTGATTACAGACAAAAAGATTTCCAATATTCAGGAAATTCTTCCGTTGTTGGAGCAGATTGTGCAATCCGGCAAAAAGTTGGTTATCATTGCGGAAGATGTTGAAGGCGAAGCTTTATCTACTTTGATTGTAAACAAATTGCGCGGAACTTTCACCTGTGTTGCGGTAAAAGCGCCCGGATTTGGCGACAGAAGAAAAGAAATGCTCCGCGACATTGCCATCTTGACAGGCGGTCAGGTCATCAGCGAAGAACTTGGTTTGGAACTGAAGAGCACAACCGTAGATATGTTGGGCAGAGCCGGTCAGGTTAAAGTACAAAAAGAAAATACCATTATCGTTAACGGTAAAGGTGACAAAAATGCTATTCAAGACCGGATCAAAGAAATCCGCTCTGCGATTGCAAACACCTCTTCTGATTTTGATAAAGAAAAACTGCAAGAACGGTTGGCAAAACTGTCCGGCGGCGTAGGTGTTATCAAAGTCGGTGCAGCAACCGAAACAGAGATGAAAGAAAAGAAATTGCGCATTGAAGATGCTTTGTCCGCAACAAAGGCTGCAGTAGAAGAAGGCATTGTTGTAGGTGGTGGAACAGCGTTGATCAATGCAATGGCCGATGTAGAAAAACTGGTTCAATCTCTGGACGGAGACGAAAAAACCGGTGCAAAAATTATCTTGAAAGGTCTTGAAGCACCTATTATGCAGATTGCCGCAAACGCAGGTCTGGAAGGCGCTGTGATCATCGACAAGGTAAAATCAGCAGATAAAAATACCGGCTATAATGCATATACCGAAGAATATGTAGATATGTTTAAAGCAGGTATTGTTGACCCGGCAAAAGTAACACGTTCTGCTCTGGAAAATGCTGCAAGCGTAGCGGCTATGGTCTTAACAACCGAAAGCTTGGTTGCAGACAAACCGGAACCTGAAGCTCCGGCTCCGGCAGCACCCAATCCTGGCATGATGTATTAAAAAAATCATCTGGATTTATTGAATTAAAAACGCACCTTTCTCTTGTAGAAAGGTGCGTTTTTTCTCTTTACCCTGCTTTCTATACCATAATTTTTGTACAAACAATGTTTTCTATACCACTATCTAAAAAATGATGTTATGCCATAAATGTATAAAAGGACATTGAACTTTGATCCATTTTATGATATACTGAAAAAAACAATCACAAAGAGGTGTCAGCGATGAAAAAGAAGGCAACCATACGCACCCTTGCATGGGTATTGGCAAGTATTGTTTTGATTACTATTATCGCAACAGGCGTTTATTTCTTTTTTTTCCACTCTGCTGTTAAAGCAGATGGACCGGGAGCAGACTTTCTAAAAGGAAACAAAAAACCACCGGCATTCACAGATGAACAAGGTCTAAAAGCCGTTGACGAAGATATGAATACGGTATGGCAAGTCCCAGAAAATGACGCTTATACACAAATAACTTTTGAACAACCGACTTCTATTAACACAATACAAATAAAAGAAAACGGTTCATGGGTGAGAAAATACCATCTTGAAGCATGGAATGGAAAAAACTGGGTAAATATTTATGAAAATGATTTAATTGAAGGAGATTATCAAGCTGTCATCGATGACATAAAAACCTCCGCTATCCGTATGTACATCGATGACGGAAAAGGCGCAAAAATTGCACAGTTCAGCGCTTCCTATCTATCCCCCGTAGAATATGATCGACCATTCATCAACATGAGTTACATTACAACCAATCAATATTACCATGAATGGTTCCCTGAGTGGGATGCGCAAATGACAGAAAAAACATTTTCATCTTTAACAGATTTATGTCTACTCGGTTCATTTCGTATTAATGCCAAAGGCGAATTTGTTATTACTGCCGAAAACTACGGAATAGATAATTCGATTAAAGCCGTATACCCGGCACTATCGGATCAAGCAGATATTCTTATGAACGGAAACGACTTATCCGAGCTGGGGGACATTACAGGACAAGGATATCAACTTCCAGAAAACAAAAAAGGAGCACTACCTTTTTTACGTTCAAAATTAGGTTCTGCAAGCCCAAAACTGTGGTTTTCGCTTACAGTGCTTTCGGATCCGGCATTCGGAGGAATTTCTGCAGAAAATCTTACTGCATTTCAAGATCAAAATGTCATTGATCAATTCGCTCAAACAGTTGTTGACTTTGCTAAAAAATATGGGTTCTCCGGGGTGGACATTGACTGGGAGTATCCTGCCGGTGAGGAAGCTTGGAACAGTTATACGAATCTCATTAACTGTTTATCAGAAAAACTGCATGCGGAAGGATTGTTATTTTCAAGTGCACAAACAATAACAATGATGAATCTATCCGCCGAAACCCTCAATAAATTCGACCGTATCCATTTAATGTCATACGACCAGGCAGGACGCACCACCACAAAGCACCACTCAAACTATCAAGTATCTACGGTACAAGAAATCCAATATTATCTTGATTTAGGTGTCTCTCCCGAAAAATTGGTTGTGGGGTTAGCCTATTACTCTTCTCCTCAACAAACAGGATGGTCTACTGTTTTTGAACAAATGCAAGAATACATAGAACCGGATCAAAAAATCAGTTTAGGTATTAATTCATTTCAAAAATATACCTTTAATAATGTAAACCTGATTCAAGACCGTACTCTTTATGCTATTACACAAAAAATAGGAGGGGTTTTCAGTTGGCACATCAGTTGTGATATGCCATGGGATCATTATGCCAGCCTTGCGCACGCTCAAGACAAAACCATTCAACGTTTTGTAAAACAACCATAACCACCTTTTTATGATAGACCTATTTCCTTTATGATATTTCTAAAAAAACAGACGGGATCAAAATCCCGTCTGTTTTTTCTATCAGCATTATTGGATATCGATATAGGAGCTACCCAAGCTCTTTGTGGCTTCTTTCTTCGGAACCCATACATGCAAGATCCCGTCTTCGAACTTAGCCTTAACGTCTTCCTGCTTTACCCCTTCTCCAACATAAAAGCTTCTGCTGCAACTACCGCTGCAACGCTCTTTGCGGATATAGTGGCCTTTCTTATCGGCTTGGTCTACTTGAGCATCTTTGGTTGCCTGAACGGTCAAATATCCATTCTGAACACCCGCTTTGATTTGCTCCTTCTTGAAGCCCGGCAAGTCAATGTCAAGCTCATACGAATCCGCGTTTTCACGCACATCCGTCTTCATTATATTTTTAGCATGTTTCCCATACAACGGATTCCGTCCACGGAAAAATTCACTTTCGAACGGATCGTTAAAAAACTCATCAAAAAGATCTTCACCAAAAATTTTAGGCAGCATATGTCATTCCTCCTTTATTGTACATAACTACTACCAAGGTTCGTATCTACCTGGGAAATCACTTTATTATTTTCTCTCCCTTTCGGTACATGTATATTATACTACATCAGATTAGCACTGTCAATAGGAGAGCGCTAATTGATTCAAAACTGTGACAAATACGAAATTATTGTGACACATTCCAACACAACACCACAAGCAAAAAAGCCGCAAATATAAATACAATATTTTCCATATTCTTTTTGTCAATCTAAAAAAATGCCGGCAGTCTAAAACTTTATTGCAAAGACAGTTTCTGTGCCTATACTAAAATTATCCATCATGAATTGAAATGCTTTCCATAAAAAACAAAATCCAAAAGATATATACACAAAAAATAACAGACAATGATTGAAAATCAAAATAAAATATGCTATAATATCCATACTTCACAATTTAGGATAGGAGATTTAGAAATGAATGAAATCATTTGCGCTCAACAGCTTTGCAAAACATTTAAAATATCCGCAAAGCAGCAACGAACCGAGCACACCAAAGAAAAAATAAAAAAAGCAGTTATCAATCTGTCTTTTTCTGTTTATGAGGGCGAAATCTTTGGACTACTGGGCCCCAACGGAGCAGGAAAGACAACAACACTTCGCATGTTGTCTACCCTGATTCGCCCGACATCGGGAGACGCCTACATTGCAGGATCCAGTATCGTAAAAGAACCGGATCAAGTGCGCGGGAAAATCGGATTTTTAACCAGTGAATTAAAACCAGATGAGTTTTTTACCCCAAATGAACTGTTTGATTTTTTTTCAGATTTACATGCCGTGGACAATCAAACACGAAAAGGGCGAAAAACAGCTCTGTTTGACACCTTTGGAATCGGGAACTTTGCCGATACAAGAATTTCTGACCTATCAACCGGAATGAAGCAAAAAACAGCGCTTGCTATTTCTTTGGTACATGATCCTGACGTGATCATCTTTGACGAGCCTACCAACGGATTAGATGTGTTGACGGCCAAAACCGTTACCGACTTTTTACTAGCGCAACGCCAAAGAGGAAAAACCATTGTCGTCTCAACCCACATCTTCAGCCTCATAGAAAAGATCTGTGACCGTGTTGGCATTATTATCAACGGTCAAATGACACAATGCGGCGACCTCAAGCAAATCTGCGACGGCAAAACTTTAGAGGACAGATTCTTTGATTTGTATTCGGAAACGGTAGGTGAAAAACAATGAAAAATACGATATTTACTGTTTTTATTAAAGAAATCCGTCGTTTTTTTAAAGATCGTCGCATCTTGTTTTCTACGATTCTGCTTCCGGGATTGATGATCTACCTGATTTACACCTTTATGGGAAGTGCCATTCAAAATCAATTTCTTCCGGAAGAAACATATCGTCCGACTGTAAAAATTGTACAATGTCCTCAAGAACTTCAACCTATGTTTCAGGCCTTTGAGGTCGTTGACGTATCCGAACAGCAAATAGAGTCTGTAAAAGAAGAGATTGAACAGGCTACAACAGACTTACTGGTGATTTTTCCGGAAAACTTTATCACACAAGTCGCACAATATAGCACAGCTTCCGGAGAAAAAGCTCCGAATATTGAAGTCTTTTATAATTCCACCGAAACACACTCGCAGGCAGCATACACCGTTTTTACAGAAATTCTGAATCAATATGAGTCTGCAATGACCAACAAATTTGATATCAATGCCAATGCTGACGGTCAAACTTACGATCTGGCATCAGAAAAAGACTTGACGGCTACGATCTTTTCAACGATGTTGCCGATGCTGCTGATGATTTTTATGTTTTCGGGATGTCTGGCTGTTGCGCCGGAATCCATTGCAGGAGAAAAAGAACGCGGAACTATTGCCACCATGCTTGTTACTCCAGTCAAGCGCAGCCACATCGCGATCGGAAAGATTTTAGCGCTTTCCGTTATCGCACTGCTTTCCGGGATCTCCAGCACAACAGGAACAATTTTATCGTTACCAAAATTGATGCAGTTTGACAGTCTCAATGTTGACGGGTCCTTTTACGGAGCCACGGAGTATTTGATGTTAGGATTGGTTGTATTATCTTCCGTTTTGTTTTTAGTTGCTCTGGTGGCGATCGTTTCGGCCTTTGCCAAAACAACCAAAGAAGCGCAAACCTATGTATCTCCGCTGATGATTATAGCCGTTTTAATCAGTGTCATGGGCATGTTCGGCGGATTTGCACTTGATAATCCTTTCATATATTTGATTCCAATTTACAACAGCGTACAGTGCATGACAGCTATTTTCAGTTTTGAGATTACCACTTCCGCTTTAGTAATTACGGTAATCAGCAACTTCATTTATACGGGAGTCTGTACGGCAATTCTGGCTCAAATGTTCAAAAGCGAACGGATTATGTTTTCTAAATAAGGATACAACATAAAAGGAACATGCAATGGCATGTTCCTTTTATGTTGCGCAAACAAAGCTATTCCTATCATGATTCTTGCTGTAGATTTCCAACATTCTCACATTCATCAAAATTATTTTCAGAATAACTCTGCATGCCGTCCGAATCATCAGCTTTGCAGCACTTGATTTATATACGAATTAATGAGATCGAGTTTTCTCATAGTCACTCCTGCGTTGAACACCGGTCGCATTGCGAAGAAGACAGGTTCCCTGTTCATCGGAGACAAAAGTATACTCCAGAGCAGCACGATATCCGTCTCCGATACAATCCGGCTCATACTTGCGATACAGACCATCCGCAACGGGGAAATACCCGTCTCCCACACCCGTATACTCTGTGAGTTGATATACAGCCATTGTATGATCATCAATCCTGTGAGTAAATTTTACAAATCCGATTCCCTCTGCATACCAGCAATCGCTTTTACCGCCGGAATAGGAAGTCAAATCAAAATCAAAACAGATATGCCGGCAGTTTTTAAATGTCCCGGCAGGGGTGATAACGGTATCGTCTTCCAAAACTACAAATTCCTTCAACGGTTTTTGGGGCTTAGCAGTAAATCCGGGTACCCATTCATCCGACCAATATCCAAATTTGCACGAATTCACAATTGAATCAAAAAAAACATATAATACCTTCTTGCCTTCAACACCTAACTTTTCTATACATTTCGGATCAAGAATATCTACACATCTCCACTCTATATACTCATCGCTTGTTCCTTTACACATTACCTTGCCATTTTCTTTAGATATATCATGATAAATATAATTATTCCAGAATCCTTTTTCCGTATAGTCGGGGGTAAATTCAGGATCAGTATTGAGAATTCTCAGCATTACATCCTCGATCACTTGTACACGAGCTTTTTGGCGCTTTGTCTCGGCAAGTTCCTTGGCACGCTGCAACGGTCTTCTGACATCTACTAATTTTCCATCACTATACAATCCTATACAGTAGGTCTCTTTAACTTCCTTAATCTTGCCTTCAAAACTATCAACATATTCTAAAAGATCACGATAAACCACTGATGATACCGTTGCCGCATTATTTTCAAAAGCCGTCACCTCGAAAAAAATCTCCTGATCATACCGAACGTCCGGATTAGGTGTTGCAGGTCTATACTCCCATCGATTCCCAGGCGCAAAAGGAATCGTTCCTTTACCACCTACAATATGGTACTTAGATAGTTCCAAGACAACTCTCGTACTAAACCGTAATACTTCCTGTCGGACTATCCCTACACCGGCACAGATAAATGTTTTACAATATGTTAATCCCCAATTATTGCCTTGGAATTCAAAAACATGGCAATTCTCAAAAGTTCCTGCAGGGGTACTGCAAACTTCTGAATTTGAAAGAAAGGTCAGTTTCCCTGTACCTAATTCAGAAGTTATAACGTCTCCGACCTTCATTTCCGGGTCTACCATAAGATTGTTGCAAGAGGCAAGATTCCAGAATACACTGAACCCGCTTGTTTCCTCCGAACCGACATATTTTGGTTCTACAACAGAATATCCGGGTTGAGTCCAAAAATACAGTTTACCGTTAACAAAGCGATATTTTTCTCCGGTTGTACTTATCTCAACTTTTTTAAAATTCTTCCGATGCATTGCCTTTAGTGCTTTAGTTGCACAATAAATAGCAGATTTAGCATTGGCATAGTATTCATTTTCGGGCGGCATTATTTTTAATGTTTCCTCAAAGGCCTCAATCGCTTTTTCATACTGCCCCGAAAGTTGATATTCACATCCCAACCAAAACCAAGTGTATCCTAAAGCATTCTGAAAACCGTTTTCTTTAAAATACGGGATTTGGATATCAAGCATAAAACTGCGACGGTCCTCGCCTTGATATTTATCTTGTTCGTAGCCCGCGACCGACTGCATCACTTCTTCGTTATGACCTTCTATGGCAGCCTTTTTGATTTTAGCATATACTTCGTCGTTTCTTTGTCCCGGAATCCACCAGGCGCCCAACATCCAGGTATCGGCCAAAGCATGGCTTTTTTCCTTCGAATCCGGCAGCTCATCAATCAACTTCAAAACAGCTTTATACTCTGCCTCAAAGCCGGATTTATCTTCTCGTACCAGCCAGAGTTTGAGTGCATCAACTTGTCGCATAACGCGAACAACAATGGATTCCTTTTCGTTATAAGTTGGTTCCATCACGCCATAGCCCTCCCTCAGTTTTTTTCGGCCCTCGGAAAGTCTCCACTTCACTGTTCCCTCCGAAACAGACAGCTGCTTTGCAATCTCTTTTACGGATAAATCGGAAAAGTAGTGCAGTTTTACCGCTTCGCGAATTTTTTCGTTCAATGCATCGATCTTTTCATGCAAATCGGAATATTGAAAGAGGTCTGAATCCACAGTATCCGGAAGATCAAAATTTTCAAATCCGTCCAAACTGATATTTGGAATTGTGCTGCGGTAATGTGCCTGCAGCGTTCTTGCATGATTTTTGGCAATACTGCATACCCACGTTTTAAATTTTTTACTTTCTCTCAATGCCGACAAATTCATCCAGGCTGAAACAAATGCGTCCTGTGCAGCATCTTCCGCTGAAAATCTACAGCCGGTAACATGATAAGCTGTTCCCTGCACGGCACGTTCGTATCGAACGACAAGTTCTTGAAAAGCTGCCTTGTCGCCAAGCAAAGTCATCTGCACTAATGTACTGTCATCCTTATCGTAGTAGCTATCCATTTTTCGGTTCCTTTCCTATGGGCTTCACTTATTAGACTAAAAAAAAGCGTAAAAGGTTGGGTATATTTTTAAAAATAATAAATCTTTTATTGTCTTTTTTCTTTAAGACACTTTGCACTTTTTCTCATAGCCCAAATAAAATTCTATCAACCATCAAATCATCATTAACAAACTTGAGGAGGTTTTTATGCTTTCGAACGGCCATCCGCCGTACCGAAATCTTTCAGAAAAAAAGTACAAACCCCTGTCCGCCATGCTTCTTGCTCCAAGCAATCTCCGCAATATTCTCGGTATTTTAGTTCATACGGCAGCGGTAATTCAAATATAAAATAAAAACATCTAATATAAAGAAAGGAACATGCGCGGGCATGTTCCTTTCTATACAAAATCAAGTATTTCCAATAATAATACTTTCCACAATATCCCCGACATCTTCGCAGGCGTCGCAGGCGTTCTCAAAGCAATCGAACAATTCTCTCCAAGCAATTAACTCTAAAGGATCCTTGGAGTGAATATGCAAATCTTTCATTGTCTGAATATACATCAGGTCGCCCTTTTCCTCCAAATGATTCAGTTCAATGATGCGTTCCGAAATGCTTTTGGATTTGCGGAAGTTCTGAAACTCTTCCAACACTTTTTTCATCGCTCGGCAACATTCTGCCAATAAAGCGGCAAATTGGATGGCCTCCGGACGAACTACGCGAACCTGCGTAATATTCATATGTATTACAATATCTTCAATTGCATCGGTTACATCATCAATTTTTGAACTAAGCTGTAAAATATCATCGCGCTCAATCGGCGTAATAAAAGCTTTCATCAATGTGTTAACAAGTTTATGCTTTGCCCGATCTCCGCAATGTTCAATATGATGCATCCGTTGCACTTCGTTATCCATTTTTTCAAGTTGATACGACTTCAATGTTTCACATAACAAATCCGCTGCCTGACATGAATACTCCGCGCATTCAATAAACGTATCAAAATAAAAGGAGTCTGTTTTTTTGGACATGATTGATTCCCCCCATTAAAATATCATAATAAATAACTTTGTCATAATCCAACCGATCAGGCCACACCCCGGAAAGGTCAAAATCCAAGTCAAAAACATATCTTTTACCACTCCAAAGTTAATAGCAGACAATCTCTTCGTCGCTCCGACGCCCATAATCGCCGTTGTTTTTGCCTGCGTTGTGGAAACCGGAATACCTGTAACAGATGCAACCAGTAGACTAAGCGCACCCGAAAGATCCGCAGCAAAGCCCTGGTAACTTTCCAACTTTACCATATCCATTCCCACGGATTTTATAATCTTATATCCGCCGACGGAGGTTCCTACTCCCATAACGACCGAACAAATCAACATTAACCAAATAGGGATCTCCATACTTGTTTCACCTTGCCCGTTAGCTAAACTTACCGTTAACAGCAAAACGCCGATAAACTTCTGTCCATCCTGAGCGCCGTGCATAAAAGACATGGCGGCTCCGCCAAACACTTGTGCGCCACGAAAAAAGCCGGTTGTTTTTCTTCGATCTGCATGATAAAAAACTAACTCGATGAGTTTTGTAATTACAAAACCTAAAACAAAACCTAAAACAGAAGAAAGAATCAATCCGTATATAACCTTGATCCATTCATCCCCGTTGATACCGCTTAATCCATTATGTAATGCAATCGCAGCACCCGATAAACCGGCGATAAGGGCATGGCTTTCCGATGTCGGAATTCCAAAATACCAAGCCACCACAGCCCAAACAATAATCGCAACCATAGCAGCACACAATGCAACGGAAGCTTCGCTGGGACCTCCTGTCTCCGAAATATCCATATCAAACCGCACCATATTGCTGATTGTGGCTACTACTTGGCTGCTGATCAGCGTCATCACAAATACGCCGATAAAATTAAACACCGCAGACATCAGTACCGCACTTCTCGGCGACATAGCACGGGTAGCAACACATGTTGCAATGGCATTGGGGGCATCCGTCCATCCATTTACAAAAATAACACCCAATGTTAACAATACGGATACCAATAGCATGGGATTGGCAATAAGCTGATTGACAAATGACCCAAAATCCAAAAATAACACCCTTCCTCTATTTTATTCTTGCAGATAAAACGCGTGTCATTTCTTAAAAAATGATTCTTTCCTAAATACTCAAAATATAGAGCTATACAAAAGGATCCATATACAGTAAAAGCAAAAATTATACAACAGATAAAT